>NZ_JABDWM010000002.1:0-517127 GCF_019685295.1 Rhizobium sp. NLR22b | reverse complement strand
ATGTCTCGATCGGCCGCGACGTCGAAAGCCAGGTGCTGGCCCGCGCTATCCACGCCCATATCCATCATCGCACCTTCATCAACGGCAACCGCACCGTCGTCTTCCCGGCCAGCCCCGGAAGCTACGCATCCGAACGCATGGGCTGAGAGATGGTCGAGGTCATCGACGGCAAGCTTGTAGCTGCATCCGTAATTCAGACGGTCAAGAGTGCGACGGCAGCGCTGGAAAAGAGCAGCGGCGTCACCACCGGCCTTGCGGTCATCATCGTCGGCGACGATCCGGCAAGCCACGCCTATGTCGGCTCCAAGAGCCGCATGGCCAAGGAATGCGGTTTCAAGTCTGTGCAGCACACGCTGCCGGCCGAGACGACGCAGGAGGAACTGGCAGGCCTCGTCGCCACCCTCAACGGCGATCCGTCGATCCACGGCATCCTCGTGCAGCTGCCGCTGCCGAAGCCGCTCGATAGCGAGCCGATCATTCAGTCCATCCTGCCGGAAAAGGATGTCGACGGCCTCAGCGTCGTCAATGCCGGCAAGCTTGCCACCGGCGACCTGAAGACCGGTCTGGTCTCCTGCACGCCGGCCGGCGCCATGGTCTTCGTCCGCCGCACCCATGGCGAGGATCTCTCCGGTCTCAACGCCGTCGTCATCGGCCGCTCCAACCTGTTCGGCAAACCGATGGCGCAATTGCTGCTCAACGCCAATGCGACGGTGACGATCGCGCATTCGAGAACCAAGAATCTCGCCGAGGTCTGCCGCAACGCCGATATTCTGGTGGCTGCCGTCGGGCGGCCGGAAATGGTCAAGGCCGATTGGGTCAAGCCGGGTGCGACAGTCATCGATGTCGGCATCAACCGCGTGCCGGCGCCCGACAGAGGCGAGGGCAAGACCCGGCTCGTCGGTGACGTCGCCTTCCGCGAGGTCTCCGAGGTCGCCGGCACCATCACGCCGGTTCCGGGCGGCGTCGGCCCGATGACCATCGCCATGCTGATGGCCAATACGGTCATTGCCGCCCACCGCGTCGCGGGGCAGACGCCGCCGAAGTTTTGAGTGGAATGGTGCCTGGTGGGCTTGCCACGACGCGAAAGATTTATATAGTCAGGAAACAAATATTCCGTAGAGGAAATAAGGGGAACAAAAAATGGCTCTATCGTGGCGTTTCTCCGTGTTGGCGGATCGGCATCGCGCTCTGGGATCGAAGCTCGAAGACTGGAGCGGCATGGGAACCGCCTGGACCTACGAGAAGGACATGTCGGAAGAGCATGTCGCCGTCCGCACCAGGGCCGGCATCATGGATGTTTCCGGCCTGAAGAAGGTGCACCTGGTCGGCCCACACGCCATCGCCGTTCTGGACTACATCACCACCCGCGACCTGACGAAGATCTATCCCGGCCGCTCGGTCTACGCCACCATGCTGAATGACCGCGGCCACTTCACCGACGATTGCATCGTCTATCGCACCGGGCCTAATTCCTGGATGCTGGTGCATGGTTCCGGCTCCGGCCACGAGGAAGTCGTCAAGCAGGCGGCAGGCCGCAATTGCGCCGTGCTCTTCGACGACGACTTGCATGACCTGTCGCTTCAGGGTCCGCTTGCGGTCGATTACCTCGCTAAATATGTGCCCGGCATCCGCGACCTCAAGTATTTCCACCACATGCAGACGACGCTGTTCGGCGCGCCCGTCATGATCTCGCGCACCGGCTATACCGGCGAGCGCGGCTACGAGATCTTCGTGCGCGGCCAGGACGCCGTGATGGTCTGGGACAGGATCGTCGAGGAAGGCAAGGAGATGGGCATCATCCCCTGCTGCTTCTCGGTCCTCGACATGCTGCGCGTCGAAAGCTACCTGCTGTTCTACCCCTACGACAATTCGCAGATGTATCCCTTCGCCGACCAGCCACCCGGCGACAGTCTCTGGGAACTCGGCCTCGACTTCACCGTCAGCCCCGGCAAGACGGGCTTCCGCGGCGCCGAGGAACATGCGCGCCTTAAGGGCAAGGAGCGCTTCAAGATCTTCGGCATGCTGATCGACGCCGACGGACCGGCCGATCTCGGCGACGAGGTCTTTGCCGACGGCAAGAAGGTCGGCGTCATCACCTGCCCGAGCTATTCGTCACTGACGAAGAAATCCATGGCGATCGTCCGCCTCGACGTTGACAAGGCGGTGCACGGGACGAAACTCGAAGTCCGCGGCAAGACCGTCGAGGCAGGCGCCACCGCCCACATGCTTCCCTTCGACGATCCGGAGAAGAAGAAGAGGACTGCCGTAGGTTAAGGAGCGCGCCAATGCTCGTCGCAGGCATCAAGAGCCGACCAGTCTACAAGGGCCTGACCATCCAGCCGCGCGCCCGGCGGCACATTTTCGCACTCGAAGGGGAGGGCGCCAAGGCTCTCCTCGATCAGCAGCCGGCGCTTGACGAAACGGCTCTTTCCCGCAGCGAGATCCTCTATGTCGCCCGCGGTTCTCGAGGCTCCGGCCTCGATGAACCCCTGCGCCGGCTCGGCGCCGACATGTTCTTCACGGCGCCGACGATCGCAACGCTGCTCTTCCGGTTGAAGGGCTCGCTCGCGACGGCTCACATGGGCACTCGGCTTTATATCTCCGGCACGGAGGGCTTCATCGGCCAGGCGATGCTCGTGGCGCTTGACTACGGCATGGACCACGCCTCCATCATCACCGAGCATCGCGGCTCCCTGGCCAGGCGGGTGCAATGCGTCCATTGCAAGGGCATCACGGACGACGTCACCACCAGCCCCTTCGCCTGCAGCCATTGCGGGCTGACGCTTCTCGTCCGCGATCACTATTCGCGGCGTCTCGCCGCCTTCCAGGGCGTCAACATCGACGCGGAAGAGCCCGGCAGCGCCCCTGAGCCAGAGGAGTTGTTCCTTTGAGCGGCGGCACTGAAATTCCCGTGCGCGTAGCGCGGATCACTCCGATCGCCGAGCGCGTCAAGCGTTTCCGCTTCGAGCGCCTGGACGGCAGGCCGATGCCCTATTTTTCAGGCGGCGCCCATATCATCGTCTCGATGAACGATGGCGGCCATATGCGCCGCAACGCCTATTCGCTGATGTCTCCCCCGCACGACTGCGCGGCCTACGAAATCAGCGTGCTGCATGTCGAAGATTCACGCGGCGGCTCCACCTTCATGCATCAGAAGGTCAGCGAAGGCGACGAACTGAAGGTCAGCTATCCTGTCAACCTCTTCCAGCCCGACTGGCGCGGGCGCAAGCATCTTCTGATCGCCGGCGGCATCGGCATTACCCCTTTCATTGCGATGATGGCGCAGTTTTCCCGCGAAGGCGCCGCCTTCGAGCTGCATTACGCCATCCGAACGCGCGACCGCGGCGCCTACTGGCGGGAACTCCTGGAGCGCTATGGTCCGCATCGCATCAAGATCTATTGCGACGCCGAAGGCAGTGGCATCCCGCTGACGCGTCTGCTCGACTGCCAGCCGCTCGGCACGCATCTTTATGTCTGCGGCCCCTCCGGCATGATCGACGGTGTGATGAAAGCGGGGCTCGATGCCGGCTGGCCGGAGCAGAACCTGCATTCGGAACGGTTCCTCTCATCCTTGCCCGGTAAACCCTTCACGATCGAGCTTCTACGCTCCGGCAAGACCGTGAAGGTCGGCCATCACGAAAGCATGCTGGAGGCGATCGAGGCGGCCGGCGTCGACGCCCCCTTCCTCTGTCGCGGCGGCGCCTGCGGTCAATGCGAAACGGCGGTCGCCGTCTGCGAGGGCAAACTGCTGCACAATGACGTCTATCTGACGAGCGAAGAAAAGGCATCCGGCAGCAAGGTGATGATCTGTGTTTCCCGCTTCGAGGGAAACACGCTGCATCTTGATCTCTAAGCATCGAAAAAGGAGACCGGACATGGCAATCGCCTTCAAGCAAGAAACATTCCGGGACGATTTCAGCTACCGGAACAGCCCCGGGAACATCCGTCGTTTTCCGTTCCCCTTCGACCGCGACGAATACATGTATTCGGTCAACATGGAGCCGCATGTGCGCGGACGGGCGGGAACCGTCTACGAAAACCTGATCGATGTCGACGAGCATTACGTCGCCGAGATGCACGACCGAGCGCTGGTGCTGAAGGAAGATCCGCTGCGCTACCAGGCCCTCCCGCACATGATGAGCGCGCAGTGGGACACGCTCGAACTTTTGATGGAAGAGCAGGCAGCGGGCTACCCCGACCATTTCACCCTGATCCGCAACGGCGACCAGTGGCGCTGGATCAACCGCCCGCTCGGCATCGACGACAGCTTCACTTTCGGCGACGCCTCGACGCTGCCCTATGAGCCCTTCGAATATATCACCCGCCAGGCCCAGGGCGATTTCTGCATCGTCGATCAGCGCGACGGCAATCTGTGGATGGATGCCGGCATGGTGACGACGCAGGCCGACTGGTCGCTCGATTTCGACATCGGCATGAATTTCATGGAATGGCACGGGCCGGTGCCGCTCGCCCATCAGATCGGCGTCTTCGACCGGGCGCTGAAATTCCTTCTGAACCTGCAGCAGGGCAAGCCGACACGGCGCTTCAACTGGACGATGACGATCAATCCGCGGCTCGACACCAGCCCCGAGAATTATCACAAATGGGGGCCCGACCGCACGACGGTGACGCCGGAGAATGTGGGCGAGAAAGTGCATCTGCGGGTCGAGTTGCAAAGCCTCTGGCGACTGCCGCGCTCCAACGCCATCCTCTTCGCCATACGCTGCTACCTGATGAACATGGAAGAGCTCGTCACCGTCCCGAAATGGGCGCGGCGCTTCCCGCGGGTGCTGAAGACGCTGCCTCCGGAACTCATCGACTACAAGGGACTCACCCGTTACCGCGAGACGACGATTGACTGGCTTTCCAAATATGACGACGGGGCTCCGACCAGCCCCGGTATTTATCCGGACTGAAAGAAATGCCGTAACATTTTGAATTTCTGGGTACATCCTCCTTCGATTTCAATTCGAGGAGTTATCCAGGAGACGATGCCATATAATCAAGAGGGGAATGCTTCATGACAAGAGTAGCCGTCATCGGTGCCGGTCCGTCCGGGCTGGCGCAGCTGCGCGCCTTTCAATCGGCTGCCCAGAAGGGCGCCGAAATCCCGGAGATCGTCTGCTTCGAAAAGCAGTCGGACTGGGGCGGGCTCTGGAACTATACCTGGCGCACCGGCCTCGACGAATATGGCGAGCCTGTCCATGGCAGCATGTATCGCTATCTCTGGTCGAACGGTCCGAAGGAATGCCTCGAATTCGCCGATTATTCCTTCGAGGAACATTTCGGCAAGCCGATCGCCTCCTATCCGCCGCGCGCCGTGCTCTGGGACTATATCAAGGGCCGGGTCGAGAAGGCGAATGTCCGCCACTGGGTGCGCTTCAGCACGCCGGTGCGCATGGTCCGCTTCGATGAGGCCACGAAGAAATTCACGGTGACGGCGCATAACCGCATCGAAGACCGGATGTACGACGAGGAATTCGATTATGTCGTCGTCGCGACCGGTCACTTCTCGACGCCGAATGTGCCCTATTTCGAGGGCGTGAAGACCTTCAACGGCCGCGTCCTGCACGCCCATGATTTCCGCGACGCGCTCGAGTTCAAGGGCAAGGACATCCTGATCGTCGGCCGCAGCTATTCGGCCGAAGACATCGGTTCGCAATGCTGGAAATACGGCGCGAAATCGGTGACGACGAGCTACCGCTCGAAGCCGATGGGCTTCAAATGGCCGGAGAATTTCGAAGAACGGCCGCTGCTGACCAAGCTCGAAAACCGCACGGCGCATTTCCTCGACGGGTCGAGCAAGGAAGTCGACGCCCTGATCCTCTGCACCGGATACCAGCACCATTTCCCCTTCCTGCCCGACGACCTCCGGCTGAAGACGGCCAACCGCCTGTGGGCCGACAGCCTCTACAAGGGCGTGATCTTCGACAAGAACCCGCAGCTCTTCTATATCGGCATGCAGGACCAGTTCTATACCTTCAACATGTTCGACGTTCAGGCCTGGTGGGCGCGCGACGTGATGATGGGCCGCATCACCCTGCCGCCGGAAGAAGAACTGAAGGCGAATTTCGACATGTGGCGCGCCCGCGAGGAGACGCTCGAGGATGCCGAACAGATGATCTGGTATCAGGGCGACTATGTGAAGGAACTGCTCGCAGAGACCGATTATCCCTCCTTCGACATCGAGGGGACCAACCGGACGTTCATGGAGTGGGAACATCACAAGGCCGAGAACATCATGGGCTTCCGCGACCATGCCTACCGATCGCTGATGACCGGCAACATGTCACCGAAGCATCACACGCCCTGGGTCGAAGCGCTCGACGATTCCATGGAGGAATATCTGCGCAACTGATGGCGGATGCCGCATAATTTCTTAGATCCGAATCGATTTCCGGATAGAATCATGCTGCAGATTCAAGGTGCTACGGCGCCGCATGGTAGGAAGAGAGCCGTTCGTTGCGGCTCCCTCCAACGTTTAAAGTGAAGTGAGTAACCAATTTGCAACTCCTCCTTTCGAGCGAGGCCTTCGTGGATTTTCAAACAAGCATTCTCGGGCGCATGAGCGGTTTTCTTTACCGCTGCCGCGCCGACGAAAACTACACGATGCTTGAGATGACCAACGGCATCGAGCGCATCTTCGGTTACCCCGCCGACGAAATCATCGGCAACAGGACACGGACTTTCACCTCAATCATGTACGAGGAAGACGTGCCTTTGATGGACGAGGTAGTGGGGAGGGCGCTCGAGAAGCGGACGGACTGGACGATGGAATACCGTATACGTCATGCCAGGGGTCATCTCGTCTGGGTGACAGAGACCGGTGGCGGAATCTGGGACGAGAAGGGTGAACTTCTCTATCTCGAGGGCAGCATCATCAATATCGAATCGCTCTATCAGCGAATCGACGAACAGACCGCCGACATGCGCGTCACAGCCTCGAAGACCAATGAGATCCTGCAGTCGCTGCGCTATCTCAAGCTACTCGCCGTCAATGCCGGCATCGAGGCGGCCCGTGCCGGCACGGCAGGGTCAGGCTTTGCCGTGCTTGCCGCCGAGATGCGCACGCTCGCCAACTCCTCGGAAGAGGCCGCACGCGCCATTTCCAACGCGCAACGCAAGCCGGAAGGCTGAGCGCTACGAAGCAGCGGCAGAATTGCGGCTCACATCGAAAAATCCGCATCATTAACCGTCCCGCGCGGGACTAATATTATTTCTTTTCAAAAGGTTGCGGAACTCCCTCGGTTGAAAAATCTCGTCGCATTATCGGTATTGTTAGAGCCGCGTTAACTTTTTGTTAACCATACCGGCGGTAGACATGGTCAACGATTTCTTCACATAGATGACCAAAGTGCTAACAGACGCTCGCTCTATCCGCATCAAGGGCCGCTCTTTCCTGGCGGTCATGCTGTCCCCGGACCTGCCGATCGATGATTGGCTGACCAGACTGGACGATCTGGCTGCCCGTTCGGCCGGTTTCTTCCTCGGACGGCCTGTCGTGCTCGATCTGACGGACCTGCAAATCGACCGGCCGCAGTTGAAGGACCTCATCGCCGAACTTGCCAAGCGCAATGTCAGCATTATGGGGATCGAGGGCGCCCGGCCGTCGATTCTCGGCGCGGGCATGCCTCCGGCGCTGAAGGGCGGCCGCTCCGCCTCCGACGTCGAGGTTCAGCCGAATGAGCCTGCCGATCCGGTCACCAAACCAACGGCAACCGAGACCCGCCCCGTAACGACAACGCAATCCATCGTCATCAGGGAACCGGTGCGCTCGGGGCAGTCAGTGATCTTCCCCGAAGGCGACGTCACCATCGTTGGCTCGGTCGCCTCGGGGGCCGAGGTGATCGCCGGCGGCTCCGTTCATATCTACGGCGCGTTGCGCGGCCGGGCCATGGCGGGCTCCATCGGCAACGCATCGGCGCGGATCTTTTGCCGCAAGCTCGAAGCCGAGCTGGTGGCGATCGACGGCATCTACAAAATGGCGGAAGACATGGCCCCCAATCTTCGTGGACAAGCGGTTCAGCTCTGGCTCGAAGAGGACGCGATCATGGCGGAAAAACTGATCTGACCCGGCTGCGGCCACGGCAAAGGAGAGAGAAATGGGGAAAGTGATCGTCGTCACGTCAGGCAAGGGCGGGGTCGGAAAGACGACCTCGACCGCCGCATTGGGAGCGGCGCTGGCGCAACGCAATGAAAAGGTCGTCGTCGTCGATTTCGACGTCGGCTTGCGCAATCTCGACCTCGTGATGGGCGCAGAGCGGAGGGTCGTCTACGACCTGATCAACGTCATCCAGGGCGACGCCAAACTCACCCAGGCGCTGATCCGCGACAAGCGGCTGGAGACGCTGTTCCTGCTGCCGGCCTCGCAAACCCGCGACAAGGACAACCTGACGGCCGAGGGCGTCGAACGCGTCATCAACGATCTGAAGCGCTATTTCGACTGGATCATCTGCGACAGCCCCGCCGGGATCGAGCGCGGCGCGACACTTGCCATGCGCCATGCCGATGTCGCCGTCGTCGTCACCAATCCGGAGGTTTCGTCGGTGCGCGACTCCGATCGCATCATCGGCCTGCTCGACGCCAAGACCGCCAAGGCCGAACGCGGCGAGCGGATGGAAAAGCACCTGCTGCTCACCCGCTATGACGCCAACCGCGCCGAACGCGGCGACATGTTGAAGGTCGACGACGTCCTCGAGATCCTCTCCATCCCGCTCCTCGGCATCGTGCCGGAGAGCATGGATGTGCTGCGGGCGTCCAACATCGGTGCGCCGGTCACGCTGGCGGAAAGCCGCAGCGCGGCTGCGATGGCTTATTTCGATGCCGCGCGCCGGCTCGCCGGCGAAACCTTGCCGATCACGATCCCCGAGGAAAAGCGCAATCTATTCGGCAAGATCTTCGGACGGAGGGCAGCATGAATATCTTCCGTCTTTTCAACAAGCAGAGAACGGCACCCGCCGCCCGCGAACGCTTGCAGGTGCTCCTTGCGCACGAACGCTCATCGGCAGGATCGGACCTTGTTTCGCTGCTGCGCGAGGAAATCCTTGCGGTCATAGCAAAACATGTCGAGCTCGACCACGACAAGGTGCAGGTGACGATCGACCGCAACGAGTTTGTCTCCACTCTTGAGATCGACGTCGAAATCCCGCTGAACGCAGCCGTACAGGCCGCTTGAGGGCAATATCCGGGGGACGACGGACGGAACCGATCGTCGTCTCCCGAACACGAAGTGGGTTACGATCGCGGGCGCGTCTTCTGCGGATCGTAATGCGAAAGCGGCACGATCGTCGCCGGCAAACGCTTCTGGTGGCCGTCGAGCTTGCCGATCTCGACCTCGGTGCCCGGGCTCGCATGCATCACGTCTATGCGGGCGAGCGCGATCGTCTTGCCGAGAACAGGCGAGCGCGTGGCGCTGGTGACGACGCCGATCTGGGCCCGGCCGATATGGACGCAATCGCCATGGCCGACCGCCTCGTTCGCCTGGATATCAAGGCCGACGAGCAGATGGCGCGGATGTTCCTTGCGCCGGATCAGCGCCTCGCGGCCGATGAAATCGTCCTGTTTGGATTTCAGCGGCACGGTAAAGCCGATGCCGGCCTCGAACGGATCCGTCTGGTCGGTGAATTCGTGGTGGGCAAAGATCAGGCCCGCCTCGATGCGGACCATGTCGAGTGCCTCCAGCCCCATCGGCTTCAGCCCGTGCGGTTGGCCTTCCTCCCAGACGGCATCGAACACCCCCAGCGCATCCTTCGGATGACAGAAGATCTCGTAGCCGAGCTCGCCGGTATAGCCCGTGCGCGAGATCACGACCGGCGCCCCCTCGAAGCCGCCGATGCGGCCGACGGTGAAGCGGAACCATTCGAGCTCGCCGATCGCGGGCTGGCGCGGCGCCGTCCAGATAATCTCCTTCAGGATGTCGCGGCTCCGCGGCCCTTGCAGCGCGATATTGTGCAACTGATCGGTCGATGAGCGAACCCAGGCCTTGAAACCCTTCTTCTCGGCCTGCTGACGCAGCCATATGCCGCTGAAATCATCGCCGCCGATCCAGCGGAAGTTCTTGTCGCCGAGTCTGAAGAGGGTGCCGTCGTCGATCATGCCGCCGTTTTCGTAGCACATCGCGGAATAGACGACCTGGCCGGTCGAGAGTTTTCGCACGTCGCGCGTCAGGCAGTATTGCAGCAGTTCCTCGGCGTCCGGACCCGTCACTTCGAACTTCCGCAAGGGCGAGAGATCGATGACGGCGGCGCGCTCGCGGCAGGCCCAGTATTCCTCGACCGGTCCTTCGGACGAGAAGCGGTTCGGCAACCAGTAGCCGCGATATTCCGTATAGTCTCGCGTCAACGCCGAAAGGCGGGGATGGAAGGCGGTTTCGCGCGTCAGTTCGGCTTCGGCATCTGGGGTCATGCGATAGGCTACCGCTCGTGAGAATTTCTCTTTTCCGGAAAAGGTGCGGACGTGGATATCCGTCGGATCCCAGCCGTTCGCCGCATCGATATCGTCAGGGCAGGACGATGAGACGCAGACGAGATCCGTCAGCGCACGCATCAGCACGTAATCGCCGGGACGCGACCAGGGCTCGTCGAGATAGAGCTGGTTGTTGTGGTCGATATTGGTGTTGTAGAAATAGTTCAGCGCTTCCCAGCCCTTGCGCCCGGCAATGCCATAAGGCGCCAGCGCCGCGTTGAAATTGTCCGTGCAGTTGACGTGGCCGGGATAACCCATGTCGTCGTAATAGCGTGAATTGCAGGCAGTCGCGAAAGCGTCGTGGCGGCCGACCGTATCCTGGACGATCTCGACCAGCGGCTCGAAGTCGCGGTCGAAAGCCTTGGACGGCAGGCCGGGCGTGGGATAGCTGCGGCCGAGCAGCGTGCGGGTGACGGTCGAATCGAGCGCGAGATCGAGGCCCTTGTCGACCTTGCGGGCGGCAAAGGCCTGGAAATCGGTGCACTGGCGCCCATAGACGTCGATGATCTGAATGAATTCGCCGGCGCGCACGAAATAGGCGGCTGCGCTCGCCGCCCGGATGCGGATATCCTCGATCGGATCGGCCGCCGGCTCCGGCAGGGCGGAGGCATAGTCGCGGACCAGCAGGCTGCGCTTGATCCGGATCTCGATCGGCGTCGCCGTGTCCTGCGCCTCCGGCGACATGGCGCCGGCGGGTGCCGCAACGATCAGCAGACCCTTCACGGCAATCGTGAACTCCGCCCGGCTGCCCGGCGTCGATCCTGCCCCGAAGACGCGGAGCGCGCCGGCCGCTGCGAGATCGGCGCCGCGCCGCTGAAGTGCCGCGCGCGTGCGGGCAGCACTCTCATCCTCCGCCTGAAGAATGGCCTTCAAGCCCTCGGCTGAATTGCTGAATGCCGTTCCGAGACCGGCTGCCTGGAAGCGCCCTTTTTCGTCAAGGAAGGAGAGCTCACAAATCTGCCCGCCTTCGCTGTCGATGACGCTCACGCGGTCGCCCGGCTCCACGCGCACGACGACCGATCCGCCACCCTTTGCCCGGTAGCGTTCACTGCCCGCCGGCAGGGCGGGAATACCGGGGTAATGGACGAGGCTCGGAACGATCGTTCGGGGGCCCGGCATGACAGGATGAAGTTCTCGCATTCTACCCTCATGGGGGATCGGCATGCCCTTCAGCATACGCCCATACAGGTTACAAAATGCCTATGGAAAGTAAAGTCATATTGACTAAAAAGAAAATATCTTCACTATGCATCAAGAGTTCAGGCTCGGAGAATCCGTCGGGAGCGCGGATCGCCAAAATCATCCGAGCGCGCTCGAGACCGTCAGGGAGACACGTTCAGGGAGACGTACAGAGATACGTCCGGAACAATCGAATGGGGAATTTCGCCGATGACAGATATTGTGGAGGCCGGAATTGCATCCGGCACCGAAGGTAAGCTTATACGCGCGCTCGACTGGAAGGGCGCATTCTGGGTGGCCGCGGGCGTGCCGCCGCTCGTTCTCTTCTCCATCGGCGGCATCGCAGGCACGACGGGCAAGCTCGCCTTCGTCGTCTGGATCATCTCGATGGTGATGGGTTTCCTGCAATCCTTCACCTATGCCGAGATCGCCGGCATGTTCGGCAACAAATCCGGCGGGGCCTCCGTCTACGGCGCCACCGCCTGGCTGCGCTATTCGAAATTCATCGCGCCGCTGTCGGTCTGGTGCAACTGGTTTGCCTGGTCGCCGGTGCTTTCACTCGGCTGTGCCATCGCCGCCGGCTACATTCTCAATGCATTTTTCCCGATTCCGGCAGCCGATTCGCAAATGGTCCTCGACTGGATCGCCGCGCATGCCGCTTCCGTCACGGCCGACAGCCCCCGCGTCGCCGAATATATCGCAGCCCACGCCGGCACGACGCCTGACGATGCCGTCAAGGCGCTGCTCGGCGCCGACGGTGTTGCCGCTCTGACGCCGGCGATCCGCAACTGGTCGCTGGCAAGCTTCAGCATTCCCTACCTCGCCACCGCCAACATCAACGCCACCTTCTTCATCGGCGGCATCCTGATGCTGATCATCTTCGCGATCCAGCATCGCGGCATCTCGGAAACGGCTAGCGTGCAGAAATGGCTGGCGATCATCGTGCTGGTGCCGCTGCTGATCATCGGCCTTTATCCGATCGTCAGCGGCCAGATCGTTTCCGCAAATGTCACCGGCCTCGTCCCGCCGACGGCGGCCTATGCCGCCAGCGACGGCAGCTGGAGCAATGGCGGCTGGACGCTGTTTCTCGGCGGCCTGTATATCGCCGCCTGGTCGACCTACGGCTTCGAGACGGCGGTCTGCTACACCCGCGAACTGAAGAATCCGAAGACAGACACCTTCAAGGCGATCTTCTATTCCGGCCTGGCCTGCTGCCTGTTCTTCTTCCTGGTGCCCTTCGCCTTCCAGGGCGTACTCGGCCACGCCGGCATGCTGGCCCCCGGCATCGTCGATGGCACGGGCGTTGCCGAAGCGCTTGGCGGCCTGATCGGCGCCGGCCGGGTCATCACCCAACTGCTCGTGATATTGATGATCCTGGCGCTCTTCCTCGCCATCATGACGGCAATGGCCGGTTCCTCACGTACGCTCTATCAGGGTTCGAAAGACGGCTGGCTGCCGAAATATCTCGACCACGCCAACGAGCATGGCGCCCCGACACGGGCGATGTGGACCGATTTCGCCTTCAATCTCTTCCTTCTGGCGATCGCATCGGACGTCGGCGGCTACTTCTTCGTACTCGCCGTCTCGAATGTCGGCTACATCATCTTCAACTTCCTGAACCTCAATTCCGGCTGGATCCACCGGGTGGATTCCGGCCATATCGAACGGCCCTGGAAGGCGCCGAGCTGGCTGATCGGCCTCAACACCGTGCTCGCCTTCGTCAACGCGCTCTTCCTCGGCGCCGGCGCCAAGGTCTGGGGTTATTCCAACGCACTCTGGGTCGGATTCATCTTCGCCGCACTGATCCTGCCCGTCTTCGCCTATCGCCACTATGTGCGCGACGGCGGCAAGTTCCCGGCCGGCGCGATGGAGGATCTCGGCCTCATCGGCCAGGATCTCGGCGTCAGGAAAGCCGGCATGCTCCCTTATCTTGCACTTGTCGGCGGCCTCGCGATCGTACTGATCGCCAACTGGTTCTTCCAGCTCCCGGCTTGAATAGCCTCCCAAGCAGAAAAGCCGCAAGCCGCCATGGAAACATGGCGGCTTTTTCATGCCCTGATTCTGGGATTTGATCTGGATGAGGGTTGACCTAGTAGGGGGCAAACCATTCCACCACCGTCAAACAATGGTCTCGCCGCCGTCGACGACGAGAATCTGACCGGTCATGTAGGACGAACGGTCCGAGACCAGGAAGAGAATGGGCTCGGCGATTTCGGAAACATCGGCCCAGCGTCCGAGCGGCACCTTCTCAGCGACATAGGCCTCGATCGCGCCACGGCCGCCCATCTGGGCGATGAAGGGTTCGTTGAACGGCGTATCCACCCAGCCCGGGCAGAGCGCGTTGACGCGGATGCCGAACCTGGCGTAGTCGCCGGCCATCTGCCGGGTCATCGCGATGACCGCATGTTTCGTCGTCGTATAGGCGATCATCTCGCGATCGTAGAGTACGCCCGACGAGGAAGAGGTGTTGAGGATGACGCCGCGGCCCGCCTTCTTCATCAGCGGCATGACGAAGCGGGCCGCCATGAAATGCGCTCGGACATTCAGGCTCCAGGACCTGTCGAAACCCTCGACAGCCACCTGTTCCAGATCGCCCGCCACCTGTGCGCCGGCATGATTGTGGAGGATGTCGATTCGGCCATGACGTTCGGCGACCGCAGCGATGCCCGCTTCGAGCGCCCTGTCGTCGGTGACGTCGAGAACTAGGCACTCAGCCCTGCCGCCGGCGGCCTCAATCCGGTCGACGGTTTCGGCGGCACTGGCGGCATTCAGGTCGGCCACGACGACGAAAGCACCTTCTCCTGCCATGATCAGCGCGCCGGCCTGGCCGATGCCCGAGCCCGCTCCGGTGACGATCGCGACGCGATTTTCAAGAATCATTGGTGTTTCCCGTTCAGTTTGTTGTTTTCTCGCGCATCAGAAAGCGCGCGATGAGGATCAGTCCCAGCGATGCGACAAGCACCATCGTGGCGATGGCGTTGATCTCCGGTGTCACGCCACGACGGATCGAGGCGAAGACATAGATCGGCAGTGTCGTGTTCGAACCTGCGACGAAAAAGGCGATGATGAAATCGTCGAAGGAGAAGGTGAAGGCGAGCAGGAAACCGGCCAGGATTGACGGCAGGATCTGCGGCAGCACAATCTGGCGAAAAGTGGTGAAAGGCGTGGCGTAAAGGTCGCTCGACGCTTCGACGATGTCACGGCCGAGGCTGGCGATGCGTGCTTTGACAATCATTGTCACCAGCGCCATGGTGAAGAGGCCGTGGGCGGCGATGATCGAGCCATAGCCGAGTGATAGCTTCGGCGCCTGTTCGCCTGGCCAGACGGCGGCAATCAGCGGATTGACGAAGCCGAAGACCTCGACCAGCGCCACCAGCGTCGCAATGCCGATGACGACGCCGGGAACGACGATCGCCGCAGCGAACAGCCCGTCGAAGACCGCTCGCGCCCGGACGCCGAGCCGCTCCATGCCGATCGCCGCCATCGTGCCGAAAATGGCCGCCAGCCCGGCACTGGTAAAGGCGATGGTCAGGCTGTTCTGCAGCGCTTCCATCAGGAAAGTGTTCGCAATCGCCCTGCCATACCATTGCGTCGAGAAGCCGGTGAAATCGCTGGCATTACGGCCTGCATTAAAGGAGAACAGCACGACAAGCGCGATCGGCATGTAGAGGAACAGGTAGACTGCGGTGACCAGCGCGCGCATCAGACGAGATCCACTTGGCGGGTACCGGCAACACGCCAGGCGATGCGCATGGCGATCAACAGCACGATGACGACGACAACGACGAGAGTGACAGCGATTGCAGAGCCGAACGGCCAGTTGCGCGACTGCAGGAAGAGATCGACCAGCGCATTGCCGATGAAGAAGACTTTGCCGCCGCCAAGCAACTGCGGGATCAAATATTCGCCGAGCAGCAGGATGGTGACGAGGGCGATGCCGGTCATCACACCCGGAAGCGACAGAGGCAGCGTAATGCCGAAAAAGGTCGAAAGCGGCCGCGCGCCGAGATCGGCGGAGGCCTCCAGAAGGCGGCGGTCGAGCTTTTCGAGGCTGACATAGATCGGCATGATCATAAGCGGCAGGTAGCCGTAGACGATGCCGAGCAGCACGGCGCCCGGTGTGTTCAGCAGCCTGACGTCTTCGATGCCGACCATCTCCAAGAGATGCGGAATGCCGCGCGCGCCCAAGATGTACATCCAGGCGTAGGTGCGCACGAGAAGGCTCGTCCAGAAGGGCACGACGACGAGGGAGACCAGCAGCAGCCGGTATTTGGCGCTCGCCTTGACGGCCAGGTAATAAGCAACCGGATAGGCGACGAGCAGGCAGGCGAAGGCGCCGATCGGCGCAAGAATCAGCGTGTTCTTGAAGGCTGCGGTGCGCGAGCCGAGATTGGCAAACTGCGCAAAGGTAAAAGCCGCCTGATAACCACCTTCTGGCGCCCGCTCTCCGAAGGCAAAGACGATGATGGCGATGAAGGGCAGCACCAAGAACACGAACAGCCAGATGCTGGCCGGACCGACAAGAGCCGCGGTGACAAGGCGCCGATTTGTGGCAGGAGTAAAAGGCATCGAAAGGTTCTTTATCCGCCGATTCTAAGCACGAGACCGGCCCCTCGCGCCAAGGCGGCGGGGCCGGAGTTGGGCACGGCGATCAAGCCGACTTGAAACGCGCCATCAGCTCCGCCCGGCCGGGATCGGTCAACGTCACCGCCGCGCCGAATTCCAGCGGCGTCAATGAGGCCTCGTCCGGATAGACGATCTTGTTCGCGGTGATCTCCTTCGGCAGCAGTGCGATGACCCGGCTGTCGGTCGTCGGTGCGCCGTTGGCGACGTGCTCCTTGACGGCATTGGCCGGATCCATGAGGTAGTTGAGCAGCGCGTAACCCGCCGCCTTATTCGGCGCGTCCTTCGGGATGGCGTAATAGTCGGTCCAGATCTCACCGCCGTCGGTGCCGAGCACATAGGCGATCTCGGGAACGTCACGGTTGAGCTGCGCCCCGTCATTGGTCCAGCACATGGTGAGCCAGGCGTCGGTGGCGCGCATGGCCGGTTGGTAGTCGCTGTTGATGGCGAAAAGATGCGGTTTGACTTTAATCAGCAGTTCCTCGGCTTTTGCGAGTTCGTCTGCCTTGATCGAATTAAAATCGTAGCCGAGCGACACCAGCGCGCTGCCGATCGTCGTTAACTGATAGTCGTGCACCATGGCGCGGCCGTCGGCTTCCGTCTGGGCGATATCAAAGAAATCCTTCCAGCTCGAAAGCTTGGTCTTGATCTTCGCTGTGTTGACCGAGAACCCGGTGGTACCCCAGTTCTTCGGCACCGCGTAGGTCTTGCCGTCGATCATGCCTTCCCTGGTGAAGCGCGGATTTTCCGTCGCCGGGCTGAAATTCGGGATCTTGGAGAGATCGAGTTCGTCGATCAGGCCGAGCTTGTGGTGGGTGGAGATCGTGTAGTTGGTCGGCACGAAGAGCGACCAGCCGGAGGCGCCCGCCTGGAGCTTGGCCAGCATTTCCTCGTTGGAGCCGAAGACGTTGACCTCGACGGCAACGCCGGTCGCCGCCTTGAAATTCTCGAAGGTCGCAGGGTCGTGATAATTCGGCCAGGTGGCGATCGACATCTGGGTACCGAGGTCCTCGGCGTAAGCGGGCGTCGACAGCGCACCGGGGAAACGCGACAGCACGGCGGTCGCAAGTCCGAGGCCGGTGACGCCGAGGAAGTGGCGGCGGCTGACGGAGCCGCGTTTCAGGCGCATGAACTCGTCCATGAAGCCTTCAGGGGTAATAGGCAGATGATCCTTGTAGTCCTTGCTCATGATGCTGTTCCCTTGTTCTGGTTTTTGCATTCGATGCTGAAGAAACTTGGGGCGAAGAAGCCTCGCCTGGAAAAATGTGGGCCATATCAGGATCGAAGCTGAGGAAGACCGCTTCACCTGGCTCGACCAGATCGCTCTCTTTCATGCCGCGCCGGTCGGCGGTGACGAGGAAATCGCCGAGACCTGGAACAGTCACGGCATATTCGGCCGAGGAGCCGAGGAAGATGCGGTGCGTGACCGTCCCGGCAAAGGACGTGCTGCCGACCGCAGCCCGCGTAAGCCGGATTGCCTCGGGACGGATCGCAACGATGACGTCGCCCATCGTAAAGCCAGGGCGGGCGATGGCTGCAAGCGCCGAACCGTCGCCAAGGCGCAGCGTGCCACCGGCTTCCAGCGTCGCATCGATCCGGTTGGTCTTGCCGACGAAATCGGCGACGAAAAGATCGGCCGGGCGGTCATAGACCTCTTGCGGCGTGCCGAGCTGACGAATGCGGCCGGCGCTCATGACGCAGACGACGTCCGCCATCGACAGCGCTTCTTCCTGATCGTGGGTGACGAGCACGAAGGTGATGCCGAGCTCGCGCTGCAGCGTCTGCAATTCGATCTGCATGGCCGAGCGCAGTTTCTTGTCGAGCGCGGCCAGCGGCTCGTCAAGCAGCAGTACCGAAGGCCGGTTGACGATCGCGCGCGCCAGCGCCACCCGCTGCTGTTGGCCGCCGGACATCTCGTGGATGCGCCGCTTGGCGAACCCGCCGAGACGCACCATCTCGAGCGCCTCTGCCGCGCGGCGATTGATCTCGGCCTCCGCAAGCCTTGGTCGCATCTGCCGCAAGCCATAGGCGACGTTCTGTTCGACGTTGAAATGCGGAAACAGAGCATAATGCTGGAAGACCATGTTGACGGGGCGGCGATAGGCCGGAACGCCGTTCATCTGCCGCCCGTTGATCAGCACGGAGCCCTCGCTCGGCTGCTCGAAGCCGCCGATCATGCGCAGACACGTGGTCTTGCCACAGCCGGACGGGCCGAGCAGAGCGAGGAAAGCGCCCTTCGGTACATTCAGGTTTATGTCGGTCACGGCGGTCACCGCGCCATAATTCTTGGTGACCGAACGGAATTCGATATCGTTCGTCGAAGCGGATGCCACGCGTCTGTTCCCTGCGGTTGGTTGGGATGGGCAGTCTAGCGCTGCCTTTTTGCCACCGTCGTTGGACAAAGAGTAAGCCCGGGCCCTCGGCGCGGTATATACCCCGAAAGAGGTATTCTGCCTCACATCTCTTCGTGGAAGGTGTATATGAAACTCAGAGTATTCCTGCAGAGCGGTTTTGGGGAGGCTATCGATGAGCATCGATCTCGAGGCGCTGTTTCAGGCTTTCGACGTCACTGTCGGAAAGGCCGCCATGGCGGATGCGGAGTTTGGAGAGACGTTCCGCCGGATGATGGCGGCGCTGGTGCGCTTCGATTATGTCGTGGTTTTTGCCTATCGCGGCAAGGAGCGACCGATCGATCTCTATAGCACCTTCGATCCAGACGAAAACGTCGTTTTCGTCACCCTCTATCAGGTCGGTCCCTACCTGCTCGATCCATTTTACCATACCGCCCGCGCACGCCGTCCGGGGGTCTTCCGCATGCGCGAACTCGCGCCCGACCGCTTCTTCTCCAGCGAATATTACCGGAGCTACTATGTCCAGACGGGACTTGCCGAGGAGATCGGCTTCTTCGTGACACTCGACGACGACATCACCGTCGTGCTGTCGCTGATGCGCCGGGAAAAGACCGGCCCGTTTCCACCGGCTGAATTCGCGCTTCTGAAAAAGGCCGAACCTTTGGTGGCGAGCCTTGTCCGGCATTTCTGGCCGGGGCTCGGCGTCCGCTTCGACGCGCAACGCGATGCCGGCTTGAGAAAGGGGAGGAAAAGCGGTGCGGCGGCGCAGGCGCTGCAGCCGGCCGACACTGTCTGGCGTGACCTCAAGTTGACGAGCCGCGAAACCGCGATCGTCGATCTGGTATTGCAAGGACATTCCTCGGAATCGATCGGCCTCAGGCTCAACATCTCGACGGGCACGGTGAAGGTCCATCGCCGCAACGTCTATCGCAAGCTGGGCATCTCCTCGCAGACGCAGCTTTTGTCAATCTACCTGAAGACATTCGGCAGCGCCGGCGACCGACCAGCAGCCCAAAGAACGAGTCAATAGGCCTCGGACCGGACAGCCTGTCCGCTTCGGCATGAAGCAGACAGGCTTCGTTCAGTTGCGGCCGGAGGGCTCAGCGGCCGCCTTCGATCTTGCGGTGGCGCTGGTTGATGCCGCCCTTGCCGTAGGGATAGTCCATCGGTTGAGGAGCGCTGACCTCGTTGAGCTTCGTCATTTCCTCCTTGGATAGCTCGACCTTCATGGCGCCGAGATTGTCGGCGAGCTGCTCGGGCGTGCGGGCGCCGAGGATGACCGAGGTTACAGCCGGCTGCGCCGCCGTCCAGGCGAGCGCCACCTGCGCCATGCTGACGCCGCGGGCCTTGGCGATCTCTTCGACCGCACCGATGATCGCCCAGGTGCGTTCCTGCGCGTTGCGCGGCGCATAGGATTCGCTGCCGCGATTGGGGTTCTCGCCGAGGCGGGTGGCGCCGGTCGGCATCTGGTCGCGCTTGTACTTGCCGGTCAGCCAGCCGCCGCCGAGCGGCGACCACGGCAACAGGCCCATGCCGGCATCCTGGCAGGCGGCGACGATTTCGAGCTCGATGTCGCGCGCCAGCAGGCTGTATTGCGGCTGCAGCGTCACCGGACGCGTATAACCACGCGCCTTGGCGATCTCCGAAGCCTTGGCGATGTGCCAGCCGACATAGTTGGAAAAGCCGTAATAGCCGATCTTGCCTGATGAAACCGCGTCGTCGAGGAAACGCAGCGTCTCTTCGATCGGCGTCAGCGCGTCCCAGGCATGCATCTGGTAGAGGTCAATCTGCTCGAGGCCGAGCCGGCGCAGCGAATCGTCGAGTGCCTGACCGAGATGGCGGCGCGACAGGCCAATATCGTTGGGCCCGTTGCCCATCGGAAACCTGCCCTTGGTCGCGACGATCGCCTGGCGGGCCTCGGTCGGGCGCGCCTTCAGCCAGCGACCGATGATCTCTTCCGACTTGCCGGCGCTGTAGACGTCGGCGGTATCGATGAAATTGCCGCCCCAGGCGAAATAATCGTCGAGCAGCTTGTGCGAGGCCGCTTCGTCGGCCTCCGCCCCGAAGGTCATGGTGCCCAGGCAATAGGCGGTAACGACGGTCCCGCTGGGACCGAGCTTGCGATAATCCATTTCTTCCTCCTCATGCGGGCGCCCGCAGCCGACGCGCAAAATCGCCGGGGTAGAAGCCGGGGCTTCCGCAATCCAATGACAATATCGAGCTTGAGGCGGCCGCTTGCCGCCGGATGACGTATGGCGCCCTGGGCTCATCCAGCGCAGGGGCGAGGGCAGCATAACCAATCCCGCCCGTGCCACAAGTGGGAAAACATATTCCCGCGGGCGGGCGCCGGTTACGGATTTTTCGAAAACGAGGCGGCGAGCAGCTCGGCTGCGGCGACGCCGGTCTCGTAGGCGCCGTGCGCCGTCGAATAACGCGCATGCGAACAGGCTTCGCCGGCAAAGAAGATCCGTTCGTCATGCGGTGCGGCGAGGATCGCGCGCAAATCGGAGGCGCCGGGCTCGGCATAGGAATAGGAGCCGCCGATATGGGGTGTAGCGGCCCAGGCCGAGATCGCCGCCAGCGACAACTGCTTGCGGATGTCCGCGCCGAATTGCCCCGCCATCTCATCGGCGGCGAAGGCAAAGGCGGCTTCTTTCCCTGCCCGCTCCAGATCATGCGCGAGATCGCCGGCAAAATAGGCCTCGACGACGGCAGCGCCGAACGGCCGCAGCTGATAGGTGCCGGTCGCACCGCGACTGGTCGATCCGAGCATATGCGTATCTGCCGGCAACGCGTCCGGATCGGCGAGGCTGAGGAAAATCTTGTCGGCGAGCCCCAGCGGCAAACGAGCTGCCGCTTCAATCTTGTCGGGCAGGGGAGGATCGAACGCGATCCTGCCGGCGGCAAGCATATTCGTCGAAACGGTGACGAGCACCGTCCCGGCGGTGATCATCCCCTTGTTCGTGTCGATACTGATACGGCCGGCATGGCGGTGATCCACGCGCCTTGCTTCGACTCCAAGCCTTGTCCGGACCGGCGCGCCATAGAGCGAGATCAATGTTCCATAGCCTTCCCGCACCCGCCAGTCGGGACCGGCGCCGGGATCATATCTGTTGTAGTCGACGATCGACGAACGCTCCAGTTCGGCGCCGGTGATATAGGTGCCGATTGCCCGGATCTGGCCGTTCCAGCGACTACCGGGCTGTAGCTTTGCTGCCATATCGCGATCGTTGCCTTCGTGGCTTTCTAGGCGTTCGAAGTAAGCGCCAATCGCCTGCTGCGCGGCTTGGCTCTCCGCATCGTCCCGCTGAAGCCGCCGCCCCCCGTTCCAGGGCGCCGGCGAGCGGTCGACCGTCAATCCGACCTCACCGGCAATCGCCGTCCAGGCATTGGTCCGCGCCCCATGCAGCCAGCCGCAACCGAGATCGAAACCGAGATCGCCGGTTCCGGGCAGCCCGACCGTCCAGGCCCGGCCACCGAGACGGTCGCCGGCTTCGAGCATGAGGACGGAAAGACCGGGACGGATTGCCAGCAGGCGGCGGGCAGCGGCAATACCGGCAGCACCGGCGCCGATGATGACGACGTCTTCGTCCGCGTCCTTGAAGTCGTCACGAGGCATGGTTTCTCCTTCCGCCGCTGACACTCAGCTAAACTTTCCTGTCCATGAAAGGCAAGGGCTGGGCATAGCGCGCCGCGGGCGATGGATTCGCCCGCGCCTCCGTGACATACAAGTTCGATGAGCGTGCACAGAGATTCGCAACTCGACATGTTTGCCAAGCCATCGCCCGCAATGGCCGAGGCACGCGGCCCGGCGCGCCGGCGGCCGTCACCGCCGGCGGCCCGCTGCGATGAAGACATGGCGCGCGCGCTCGAGGAGAGCGGCAATTATCGCATCCTGAGGAAACTTGCCGCCCGGCCGGTCGCGGCAGCGAGACAGCCGCAGTTTTCGCGGCTCGGCGTCATCCTCGATACCGAGACGACGGGCCTCAACTACCGCAGCGATGAAATCATCGAAATCGGCGCCGTCGCCTTCACCTTCAACGATGACGGCGCGGTCGGCGATGTGGTCGGCATCTATGGCGGTCTGCAGCAGCCGTCCAGGCCGATCCCGCCCGACATCACCAGGCTGACCGGCATTACCGATGCCATGGTCGAAGGACAGATGATCGACATGCCGTCGCTGAGTGCACTGATCGAACCGGCGGACCTCATCATTGCCCATAATGCCGGGTTCGACCGGCCGTTCTGCGAGGCCTTCTCACCCATCTTCACCGGCAAGGCCTGGGCGTGCTCGGTTTCGGAGATCGACTGGAGCGCCCGCGGCTTCGAGGGCACCAAGCTCGGTTACCTCGTCGGCCAGGCCGGCTATTTCCATGAAGGCCACCGCGCGGTGGACGACTGCCACGCACTCCTGGAGATCCTGGATCGACAGCAGGGCGACGGTGAAAGCCCCTTCGCCGAGCTGTACCGCGCCAGCCAACGCTGCCGCGTCCGCATCTTTGCCGAACACAGCCCGTTCGAGATGAAGGACCACCTGAAGGCAAGGGGCTACCGCTGGTCTGATGGAAGCGATGGCCGCCTGAAATCCTGGTGGATCGAAGTCGGCGAGGACGATCTCGGCGACGAGCTTTCCTATCTGCGTTCGGAAATCTATCGGTGGAAGGAGGCCGATCCGCCGCTCGTCCGGCTGACGGCCTTCGATCGCTTCAAAGCCTGAGATCGGCCGCGGCCCATCAGAACCCATGCAGTTATCGCATAGGTGCAGTGATGCATTGGCGCTGCAACAACCGGGGGTCCCGTATTATATAGAACTCATCGAAGCAACCGAAGCGCCAAGGACTGGCAGCTAGGCTTCGAAAGCCCACGGAAAGGGGATCATCATGAACGTAGCACGCTCTTTCAACAACTGGCGCAAGTACCGTCAGACGGTCGCTGAACTGGGCCGTATGTCGACGCGCGAACTGGACGACCTCGGCATCGGCCGCGGCGAAATCCGCACCATCGCCCGTGCGGCCATCGCCCGCTAACGGCCAGACAGACCACCACCTTCGACATTTGGCCAGCGCCTGCTTCCTCCCGAGCGGGCGCTTTGCTTTTTGGGCTTGCCCGTCAGATGGCGAGCCGCCCGCTTTTCGCATAACGCATAGCTGCCCTGCAAAGAAATGCCTATCATCTGAGCAGAAAATAAGTATGATTATTTCATCGAAGCGGTGCACCTCCTCCCGCATCCTTCGACCATGCAGGCGCCCCATCCTCCTCCCAGGGTCGCTTGCGGGAACGGCAGCACTCCTCCTCCCAGCTGTCGTTCGGTTTTTATCGAAAGCCTGCCGCACCTCCTCCCGCGGCAGGCTTTTTTCGTTTTGGCCGAGGAATGTGCGGCCGCGCCGAAAGCGGCCCCTTACGATCCCTTCACGTCTGCTCAGCCAAGTCCCGGACAAACGTGTTGACACCAAACTTGTCGTACAACTATGTAACCAGACGGATACCGCCGCAGCGGAGGACGCCTGATGGATCGGCTTGCGCAATAGCGACGATGCGTGACGACAACGAAGCTGAAGGAAAATTGACATGCAGATCGACGTGAGGCACGCCTCCCATCCCGAGGCCGTGCGCGAATACGACACCGAAGCGCTGCGGCGTCACTTTCTGGTCGAGACCGTTTTCGCAGGCGGCGAGATCCGGCTGACATATTCCCATTACGACCGGATGGTCATCGGCGGCGCCACGCCGCTCGGTGTCGCGCTGACGCTGACGGCGCCGACGGCGATCGGACAGGAAACCTTCCTCGCCGAGCGTGAACTCGGAACCTTGAACATCGGCGGCGCCGGCCGCATCATCGTCGACGGCACGAGCTACGACCTTGCCAAATATGATTGCCTCTATGCCGGCAAGGGCGCCAAGGACATCCGGTTCGAAAGCCTGGATGCCGCCAATCCGGCGAAATTCTATCTGGTCTCGACGCCGGCCCATCAAACGCACCCGACCGTGCTGCTCACCCGCGAAAAGGCTCGTCACCTGACGCCCGGCGAAGCCGCGACGGCCAACAAGCGCTCGATTTACCAGTTCATCCACCCGGAAGTCTGCCAGTCGTGCCAGCTCACCCTGGGCTTCACCATGATCGAGCCGGGCAGCGTCTGGAACACCATGCCGGCCCATACGCATGACCGGCGCATGGAAGCCTATCTCTATTTCGATCTCGAATCCGACCAGCGTGTCTTCCACTTCATGGGCGAGCCGCAACAGACCCGGCATATGCTGGTCGCCAACGAGCAGGCGGTCATCTCGCCGCCCTGGTCGATCCATTCGGGCGCCGGCACCAAGAATTACAGCTTCATCTGGGCGATGGCCGGCGACAACAAGAGCTTTACCGACATGGATCATATCGCCATCGCGGATCTGAGGTGAGCACCGTGGCAAATCCCTTCGACCTCTCCGGCCGGACCGCCGTCGTCACCGGCGCCAATACCGGGATCGGCCAGGCGATCGCTGCGGCGTTGGCCGAGGCCGGTGCGGCGATCGTCGCCGTTGGGCGCTCCTCGATGGAGGAAACCGAGGCGCTGGTGAAGCAGGCCGGAAGCCGCTTCCATGTCATTAAGGCCGATCTTGGCACCATCGAACCGGTCAAGGGGATCGTCGCCGAGACGATCCAGACCTTCGGCGGCCTCGACATCCTCGTCAACAATGCCGGCATCATCCGCCGTGCCGATGCGCTCGACTTCACCGAGGAAGATTGGGACGCGGTGATCGACGTCAATCTGAAGACGGCCTTCTTCCTGTCGCAGGCGGCTGGCCGCCATATGGTCGGGAAGGGCAGGGGCAAGATCATCAACATCGCGTCGCTGCTCTCCTTCCAGGGCGGCATTCGCATCCCGTCCTATACCGCCTCGAAAAGCGGGCTTGCCGGACTGACGAAGCTGCTCGCTTGCGAATGGGCCGGCAAGGGCGTCAACGTCAACGCCATCGCCCCCGGTTACTTCGTCACCAACAACACGACGGCGCTGCGTGAGGATCCCGATCGCAACGCCGCCATCGTGGCCCGTATTCCGGCGGGACGCTGGGGAACGCCGTCCGAACTTGGAGGTGCCGCCGTGTTCCTGGCATCGCCTGCATCCGATTACGTGCACGGGACGGTGCTGCCCGTCGACGGCGGCTGGCTGGCGCGGTAATCGCTTTCGTCGACCGGCGAAACACAGCGTCTCGGCCCGCGTCGTTTTGCCTTTCCGGCCGGCATGCGCTAGCAAAAGCATACCGGCCGGCGCAGCCGCCCCGACAGGCAGGATATGACAAGGAATGACGGACAAGGACAACGCGCTCTTCACCACCATTCGCCAGCCGTCGAACCTGCGCAGCAACCTTGCCGATACGCTGACGGCGCAGATCGAGTCCGGTGACCTCAAGCCGGGCCAGCGCCTGCCGACCGAACAGGCGATCATGGCGGCGACCGGCGTCAGCCGCACGATCGTGCGCGAGGCGCTCGCGACCCTGCGCGCCAAAGGACTGATCACCACGCACCAGGGGCTCGGGGCTTTCGTCTCGGACGATCCGACACCGAGATCCTTCTCTATCATTCCCAATGACCTGCAGTCGATCGATGAGGTTCTGCGGGTGCTGGAGCTGCGCATGGGGGTCGAATATGAGGCGGCCGGTCTTGCCGCGCTGCGGCGCACGCCGGAAGACATAGACCGTATGCAGGACCGGCTCGATGCGCTCGACAGGGCGCTCGAAGAGGGTGGATATGGCGCAGAGGAAGATTACGCCTTCCACCGGTCGATCCTGGTGGCGACGCAGAATTCCTACTACGGCCGCCTCTTCGATACGTTCGGCAACATCATGGTGCCGCGGCAATGGGCACGCTTGGACAAGATGACCGCGGCGGAGCGCAAGCGCCATGCCGCTCGTATGCGTAGGGAACACCACGCCATATTCACGGCGATCCGCGACGGCAACGAAGCGGCCGCGCGCCGTGCCATCCGCAGCCATCTGTCGAAGAGTGCTGCCCGGTTCGAGGAACTGCGCGACGCCACCGGCCTGTCCTGAACGTTCGCATCTTGAGGGCGTTGCGTGATTTCCCGCTGAACAACGCAAATGAAGAAAAGCGTTACATGCCGCCTTCATCAGATAGCCAAATGCGCAATTGGCCGACCGGCTTGAAACCCAGTTTTGTCATTTCGTCCAGTGCTGCACCACGCTCGTATCCGACAAGCGGCAGATCGGGTGAAAAGGCGACAGTGGCCAAGGAGACGGCATCCCGGAAGACCTGCGGCGTGCCAGCCAAGCTAAAGATGTTGGAGATCCCGACAGCCTCGGGTGATCGATTTACGATGCAGCCCGCGTCAAAGCCGTCGTCGGCCCATCGGCCATAGATGTGTATGTCCGGATCGGAAAGCAGACCCAGTGTGAAGACGTCGGCATCTGTGGGGCTACCCGACTCTTTCCACGAATGTTCCCAGCGTTGCAGGGCCGCCGCATCGCGAATGCGTACCCACTCCTGGGGCGCACGCGCTGAAATTTTGTGAGGTTCGGCCCAAATCCACGATGCGGAAAACAACAACTGGAACCCTTTGTCGACGAGATTGAACCGGGAAAACCCGTCTTTGAAACCGGGGCGCCGTCCCAGCCGATCTGTCAGCCAACCGATTTCAACCAGCTGTTCCTCCGTTGCATCCGGGTCAAGTGTTGTCATGTTGGAATAGTATGGCGGTGCAATCGCGTCGCTTGACCAAAATGCGTTGGTTCGTTGATCAGGCAGTCCATGGGCACGGAAAACCGCCTGATACAGATCTGCATTGTTAGCGGCACAAATACGCGCCTTTTCGGCATCGGACCGTGCCCTGTGTTTCAGGATTTTGCTTTGTGAGGAGTTGCCTGTCATAAGAAACCCTGTCGCTCGGATCTGCTGATAGCGGCCCCGGGGGCGGGCTGCGCAAGCTAAGGCGCGGAAACCCTCGTCCTGCCGAGGAACACGGGCCGCATAGGATGCTCTCCAGCCGTTCTCTCTTGCCGTTGTTTAGGGTTCTCTCAACGCCATTTTCATCTTCGGCTTCCTCAACCGCCGCCAGGCGCTATGATCCGTTTGCAGAGCGACGGCGGCGTGCGCCGCCGGCAGAAGCGGTTTGCGGCGGCGCCGGCCGAAGCGTCGTTTGAAACCCAGGATATTTTCGACGAAGCTCCTGGTGTAGAGGCCGGGTCCGCTTGAATAGATGCGCCACCCGCCGTCGACGGCGATCTTGCCCGCCTTGACGCGCGCCCAGTCATCCGCCGCCTGATAGCGGTCGTGGAAAGCCGCGTCGCTGCTGCTGAAATAGGTATTGCGCTGGCGCAGTGAAGCGTGCGGCAAGACCGTCGTGACGGCGATCGGATTGACGATGGCGACCGCCTTCCACAGCTCCTCTGCCGAAGCCTCCAGCGCGAGCGTTTCGCAATAGCGCAGATGCGCGTGCACATACATCAGTCCGATCTCGCGGCCGAAGAAGGACGAGGATTCGGCCCGGCGAAACAGCGTTTCGGGCCCGCCGGCGTAGCTCGCCGGCTTTTCCATCAGCCGCACGCCATCGGGGAAGAGCAGATGCTCCTCGATCAGCCGCATATGATGCCGCCTCTGCGCCGGCGTGAACAGCTTGCCGAGCATGGCCTGCGTCATCGAGATCAGCGAAAAGGAAAGGCCTGTGCGTTTGTCGCTCGGATGCAGCAGCAATTCGACGCCGTCATGGGCGGGATCGAAGATGCCGTAGCCGGCAACGACGCCGTCGCGCACGAGATGACGGTTGAAATCCCGGCGCATCGCGGTTGCAATCTGCCGCAGAGCCTTTGCCTTGCCGCTCTGGCCGCGCCGGCGCAGGATGGCGGAATAACGGACGAACTGCTCATAGAGCAGAGCAACGGTCCAACTGCTGACCATCCAGTCGCGCAGATGCGGATCGGCCGGCTGCAGGGAATCGTTCCAGTCTCCCTCGCCATAGCGGATCAGATGCGTTCCCGGGATGAACTGTGTGCGGACGGTATCGAGCAGCTTCTCGACGTGAGAGGCGATGGCGTCGGCCTCGGGCGCGTTCTGCATGGTCTTTTCATCGCGCCAGGAAACCTTCTCGTCGAGAATGGCGAGATCGCCGGTCGCTTCGATATAGTCGCAGAGCGCTTTCAACGGCCAGACGATGACGTCGCCGTGACTGTCGCCCGCCCGGATGTTGGCATAGGGCTCCAGCATGAACCATTGCGGCCAGTCGCCTCCTTCCAGATATTGTTCGCTGAAGACGGTCTTCACCACCTCCCTGGCTTCGCGGTCGTGCTCGTAAGCGAGCAGGAATTCGATCGGCCCCTGGCAGGCATCGCGCGTCCCCCAGGCCGCACCCGTATATTGTTCCAGGCCGTGTGGTACGCTGAGATGCACGATGGCGTCATGCGCAAGCCAGGGCAGAAGGGTCGTCTGGGCAGCGAGATCGGGCGAAGGATTGTCGATCCTCATGCCGCGCACGACGTTGCGCCAGAATGCCGATGCCGGCGCAAGCATGGCCTCATCGGTGACGCCGGCCTCATAACGGCGCGCCAGCCGTTCGGCTTCTTCGGCATCGGTCATCGAACCGACGACGGCAAAGGAGAGCGCCAGCGTCGGCCGGGACTTGAGCGCGATGAAGGCGCCGTTGCGTGCAGCGCCATCGGCATAGAGCAGCTCGTCGCCGCCGATCTCCTCGATGGCGTCGGGCGTCGAACTCACCAGCCAGTAAACGGCATCGGGATAACGCTCGCCCCAGAGCCAGGCCGGGTCCGGCCGGAAAGAGATGCGTTTGCGGCCGGGATCGAATTCGATCTGCCCGCCGGCGTCATATTCGCGCTCCCCGAGCACGACATGGCCAAACACCAGGAAACGGCACGGCTTGCCCTCCACCGACACGCTCCACTGCATCGCCGCATCCTCGCCGGAAGCGATCGCCGTGACGATGATCCTGCGATCCCGGCACTGATAGATCCAGCGGCAATCGCTCAGTCCCATCTCGAAGGCCGATGGCACCGCCAGAAGCCGCCAGCCTGCGTCGAGATCGGCCATGATGCGCAATCCGCTGGCGTGCATCAGGTTGTAGGGATCACGGGAGACGGAAAAAAGCTTGTGGAAAGATGTATTGCCGATCGTCAGCTGCGCGGCGAAAATCCCTTGCATCCAGCAGGTGGCGGCAAGGGTTGAATCGTCGAGCAGCATGTTTTGACCGCTTCGCACGATGGCGCCATGGCGCCGCGCGACGATGAATTCCTTGTCGCGCAGGACGACGTGGCGGTTGAGAACGCCGTCCGGCACGAAAAATGAAAGAAGCCTTCCGTGCGCGCGCTCCTCCAAGGTCCGCTCCGGATAGAGCCTTCGGATCGCCTTCAGGTCCAGCGCCTCGGCCTCCAGCAGGGGCGCATCCTGGAGCAGGCTGCGAACGGCCGCGGCCGCCTCCGGATCGGCGGCTGCACTCTCCGGCGCCGCGAACCCGTCGAGCCGCGAGAGGTCGGCATCGCTCGAGGCCTCGGGGTGATCGGCGGCGAACAGAGCAAAGAAACTCGCAGTCGCACCGCTTGCCGGTACGGAGAAGGATTTCGACTGAATGGCCGGACAGGCCGTCTCCTGCTGCCGCCGTTCGCTCGGAAGGTTGGTGCCGAAGGAACCAACCAGAAGGTCGCCCTGCCGATGCTTCGCCTGCACCAGCTGGATCGCATCCGTGGCATAGGCGGCCGCGCCATCGAAGCACCCCTGGATGAGCCAGGGATTGCGGGCGCCCGACTGCTTGAGATTTTGCCGGTTCATGACGACGGGGCCATATGTCTCGTGATCGGCGATATGGTGATCGACATATTGCGAAGCATAGGCTTCGCTGTTCATCAGAAAACCGCGATCGCCGAGACCGACGTCCTGGACGAGCACCAGATCCACCGGCAGCGCTCCCTTCTTCGGATGCTTGAACGTGACGCGCCAGAACCAGGCCGTCTCGGAGGGATGCAGCTCGAGGCGGACGGTGTAGCTGATATCGCCGGCCTTGCCGCTCCAGGAAAAGCCAGTCGCATCGTGCCCGAAGCGGCCATCGGCGCGAGGGCCGACGATCTCGACGACATCAGGCTTGGCGCCTCCGATGCGCAGATAAAGGCGGCCGATGCCGCCGTAGAGCGGCGAGCCCTGGATCTGATTGATCTGCACCGCCCCTTTGTCGTCGGCATATTCGATGGCAAACAACGTGCCGTTCGGCAAAGCCGATATCGACAGGCCGGAACCGTTGCTGATCGCAACGAGACCCAGCTCTTCGCGTCGTGGCATTTGCAAACTGCGCTTGAGGTTCGGGGCCATAAAGATCTCGTCGATTGATGTCAGAGGGGAATCAAAGGATGGCGCAAAAAGATTGAGAGAAATCTTACCGATGATGGGAAGGTCGACAAGGTGCCGCAGCTGATGAACGCACATGAGGACGCTGCAAAAACCGGCTCAAAGCGGAACAGAAAGCGAAAGATATCAGGGTGCGCAAATGGCTATCGCCACTTCTCGATGAGAAATCCCGATGGTCCCTGAACGGGATCGGTATCGGGCAGGGGCACTGACGAGATTTTCGCCAGCATTTCACTTGAAGCAGCCGAAGTCTGAATGTCGGCATGCTGCCCCTTGGGATAAGCCCCGATGACCTCGAACTCCGACGTGCAGCCGAGGTTTTGGTGCCCGGTTCCGGCTGGAAGCACCAGACAGTCTCCCGCCGTGACTTCGAGCGCTCGACCGCCGGGACCGCCGATCAGCAGCGTGGCGCTGCCACGTGCAATGCCCAGCACTTCATGAGCACCGGAATGGTAGTGCTGATAATCGAAGACACCGTTCGTCCAGATGCCGGTCCAACCGTTTGCCGCGAAGCGATCTTTGAAATCGCGAGGTCCACCGTCGGCAAAGACATCCCGGTAAAGCAATACAGGAAGGCGTGGGTTGTTCGGAACCCAGTCGCTCTCATCGAAAATAATCGTCTCGGTGTTCATGCTGAATTCCCACGGTAGGCGATGATGGCCTCAACAGGATAATCTGCGAGCCATCGGTGCTGGTGAGCGAGTTCGGTGCGTCTGCCATTGAACTCATCTCCGCCAATGGCTTCAAAAGGCTAAACTTTGGCGGCCGCCGGCGGTTCCCTCACACGCTGGAGCCTCGCTATGCCAAAAAGACACTTTTTGGCTGGCGAATTGGCTTAACGCTCAGTAAGACCGCTCTTTTTGAAAGAGGGCAACATGCGGAAATTATTATCGATTCTATTCAGCACAGTCATCGTGGCGGGAACAGCGCACGCTCAAGCGAGAGTTCAGGCCACCCACAGCAATCGCCTGATCGAAAGCTATCGCGCGTATATCGGCGACGCTGATCTTTACAATTCAAATGGGGCTAGACTTACCCAGCCGTGGCAGATCATCCGACAAGACAGGGCGAATTTCCATCAGTACCATGTGCGCGATCATGACGATCAATCGGACTCATTCTTTGCCGATCCGGCAAATCGCCAAGCTCTGGAGCAGATGCTTCGGAACGGAACGATGACGCGAGGGGCCGCCAATATGATCCTGCGTGGCAATGTATGGATTGACGTTGATATCTACGGTGACCAAGGAACCGGTCGATGGATCGACGTTTCTGTGTCCGATTGATATTTGCCGCAGAAGATAGTCGAGTCGGATCGTTGCCCGGGTCTCATGCCGGCGCCGGCCGCCTGGCGAAAGGGACCGAGAGCAGGGCGCAGCCGGTCAGGACGGCGACGACCATCCAGGCTTCGTTGATCGCCTGAACGCTGGCCGCGGTCTGGACCAGCGGATCGAGCGTCGCCATGGTATCCGCATCGAAGCTGCCGCTATGTCCCGATATGATCTCGGCAGGCGCGCCGACAAACGTGGCCGCCTCGATGTCGCCGGCCTCAAGACGTGCCCAGAGGTCTTGTCCCAGCGGCTCCGAGCGTGTGTAGATGATGGTGTCGATCAGCGCGATGCCGATGGCGCCGCCGAGATTGCGCATCAAATTGAAAAGCCCGCTCGCATCGGGAACGCGATCAGCCGGAAGCGTGCCGAGCGCCAGCCGGGTCGGCGGCAGCAGGCAGAACATGATGGCGACGCCGCGCACCACCTGGGGCCAGAACATCGCGTCGTAATCCGAGCGCGGATCCTGAAACGCGCTCATGCCGACGCCGATCGCAAACAGCGCGAAACCTGCGGCCGACAGCAGCCGCGCATCCATGCGTTTCTCCAGCGCGACAGCGACCGGCGCAGTGACCAGCTGTGCGATGCCCGTGACCAGCATGGTCACGCCGATCTCAAGGGCGTCGTGTCCCCTGATGAAAGCGAGAAAGACCGGCATGAGATAGACCGAGCCGAAAAGGCCGATGCCGAGGATGAAGCTCAGAACCGAGCCGACGAGAAAATTCCGATCGCCGAAATTGCCAAGATCGACGATCGGCCGGCGTCGGCGCAGCGTTCGCGTTATGAACGCGCCGCCCGAGAGAAGGCAGACGGCCAGCAGGCTGAGGACGTAGGCCGAGGTCCAGCCGCTGGTCGGCGCCTCTTTGAGGCTGAGTTCCAGCGCCGTCAGCGCTGCCGCCATCAAGAGGAGCGACAGGCCGTCGAGATGCCTGAGTTCGGACGGATCGGCCGCCTGCCTGGGAAGAAAGCGGGCCGCAAGGATTGCCGAGGCAAGCCCCGGAAGGATGTTGATCAGGAACAGCCAGTGCCAGGAATAGGTTTCGGTCAGCCATCCGCCGACGATCGGGCCGACGGTGGGCGCAAGCACCGCAAGCACGCCGGCAATCGTCGTCGCAAGCGCTTGCCGCTCGTTCGGAAACAGAATGAACACGGCTGAAAACACCGAAGGGATCAGCGTTCCGCCGGAAAAGCCCTGAAGCACCCGCCAGGCGACCAGCGCGCCGAAGCTGCCGCTCGCCGCACAGCCGGCCGACGCCGTCACGAACAGGCTGATGGCGACGACGAACAGCCAACGCATTGTCAAAAGCCGCGTCAGCAGACCGGTCAGCGGGATGGCGACCACTTCGGCGATCAGATAGGCCGTCTGTATCCAGCTCATCTGATCCGGATCGATGCCCAACGCCGACTGGATGGTCGGCAGCGATGTCGCCACCACCTGAACGTCGAGGATTGCCATGAACATGCCGACGCACATGGCCAGGAAGCCGAACCAGACCATGGCGGGCCTTCCATCAGGACGAGCAGCTTCAAGTCGTTCCGACATGCGAGTATCCCGCCAGCGCGGCATCGTCCGATCGGTGAGAAATCTAGGGCTTTCATGTTTGCGATCGAAACGATCGGCATGTCAACCGCCACGCTGCGGCGAAGAATTGATCCAGCGCGCGCAGACCGAGGAGATCGCCACCAGCCGGGCGTTGGTCGCTCACGGTACCTTAATATTAACGCAAATGGGCAAGCCGATATTATTTCCCACATTGCGACACCCCGGCGATGTCATCGGGGGGATTTGCTTAAGTGCCGGGCGGCAGAAATTCCGGGTGGCCGATTGACGGCCCGGCGGGAAACTGGCTATCACTATTAAATCAATTTGATTGACTTCAATCGCCGCTCCGATCCCGGTGGCCGTGCCGGAACGTCCAAAAGCCCCGTTTTCCTCAAAGGAAGAGTGACCAATGTCGACACCGCGACCGAACGCCCTGCGGCTTGAAACCATTTGGAATCCGCCTGCCGAGGGCAAGGAATTCTCCTATGTCCTGCGCCTCAAGAACCTAGGCAGCGAGCCGCTTTCGAGTTTTTCCCTCTGCGTCAGCGGTCCGGGCCGCGTCGACCCCGCCGGACGCGTGGAAGGCGCAACGGTGTCGCAACGGCTTTCTAATTTCACCGAATTCCAGCCGCCGGCCAACTTCGTTCTCGGCGCAGGCGAAACCTGGACGATCTCCGTCTATGCGCTCAGCTGGCAGTTCCGCCACTGGACGGACGGCGCGACGAGTGCCTATCTCGCATTGTCCGATGGCAGCACCATCGTGCTCGGCGTCGGGCCGACACGCTCTTCCGTCAGCAATGCGCCGCTGAAGCGCGGTGCCGAGATCTATCCCGTTCCCGTCAACGCGCCCGTTCCGGTGTCGATCATCCCCTGGCCGAACCGCGTCGCCGTCGCATCGCGCCGCCCGCTGCCGGCGGGTTTTGCGCCGCAGGCGCAGAGCCCTGAAGGGGAGGCGGCGGCAAAAAGCTTCGCGGCGCTGGCGGAGCATCTCTTCGCGGTCGAAGGCATCGTGCGAACCGAGGCCGAAGGCGCGGTTCGTGTCGGCCTGAAGGAGGCTGCCGGCTTCGGGCCGGAGGCCTATCGGCTGAGCTTCGAAGAAGAGGCGATCACGATCGAGGCAAGCAGCCGCACCGGCTTCCTCTACGGCCTCGTCACGCTCGGCCAGATCTGGCGCGGCGCCAGGCTGCACCCCCAAGTTTTCCAGTTTCCCGCATCCGGCGAGATCGTCGACGAGCCGTCGATGGGCTGGCGCGGTCTGCATCTCGATGTCGCACGCCAGTTCTATGGCGCGGCCGAGGTCAAGAAGCTGTTGGCGGTGCTGGCCTGGAACAAGCTCAACCGCTTCCACTGGCACCTATCCGACGACGAGGCCTGGCGCGTGGAGATCGATGCCTACCCGGCCCTGACAGAGATCGGCGCATGGCGCGGCCACGGTCTCGCCGTGCCGCCGCTTCTGGGTTCAAGCCCGGCGCGGACGGGCGGCTACTACACCAAGCCTGTCATCCGCGAGATCGTCGCCCTCGCAAAGAACTTCGGCATCGAAATCGTGCCGGAGATCGATATGCCCGGACATTGTTACGCCATGCAACAGGCGATACCGGAGCTGCGCGACCCGGCCGAAAAAGCCAGCTATTACTCGGTTCAGGGTTTTCCCGACAACTGCATCAATCCGGCGCGCGAACAGACCTACCAGATCGTCGAGACCATTCTCTCCGAACTCATCGAGCTCTTTCCGTTCAAGACGATCCATCTCGGCGCCGACGAGGTTCCCCTCGGCGCATGGTCCGGCTCGCCGGAAGCGCTGGCGCGCCTCAGCGCCATCGCCGGCGACGAGGTTGCCGATGCGCATGCCAAACGGTTGAACGTCGTCACCAACACCCATGGCGCCGACGACATTCACGGCTCGGGCGCCGCCATCCTGCAGGCGGAATTCCTTGAGCGTGTCCAGCGCTTCCTCGCGAGCAAGGGCTGCATCACCGGCGGCTGGGAGGAAGCCGCGCACGGCGACGTCATCGACAAGTCGAAGAGCTATCTCTGCAGCTGGCGCAATGTTGAGGTTTCGGCCGAACTCGCCGAACGCGGCTATCAGATGGTCGTCTGCCCGGGCCAGGTCTATTATCTCGACATGGCGCTGAGGACGGACTGGGATGAGCCCGGCGCCAGCTGGGCAGGAAATTCCGACGCGGAAAAGCTCTACAATTTCGATCCCGTCGGCGGCTGGACAGCGAGCCAGAAACAGCAACTGCTCGGCATCCAGGCCTGCATCTGGTCCGAGCCGATGACGGATCGCGCCGTCTTCGACCGTCTCGTCTTCCCGCGCCTTTCGGCACTTGCCGAAACCGGCTGGACGAAACCCTCGTCCAAGTCATGGGAACGTTTCAAGGCGCTCGCGGGGCTGATGCCGCTGCTCTATGGATTGCAGGAGTCGTAGCGCTCGGAGAAGCCGCGTCACTGCCGCTGCCGGTAGGCAGAGGGTGTGACGCCTGTGGCCGACTTGAAAGCCCGCGTCATGTGGCTCTGGCTGCTGAAGCCGCAGGCCGAAGCGATCTGTGCGATCGGGTCCGGGCCGCGCAGCATCGATTTGGCGCGCTCGACACGCCGGTGAGCCACCCAGCCATGCGGGGACACACCATAGCTTGCCCGGAACATCCGCTGGAAATGAAAGGCGCTGAGCTGGCCGATCGTCGCCAGATCCTGCAAGCGGATGGTCTCGCCGAGATGGGCCTCGATATAGTCCAGGCTGCGGCGGCGCACATGGGGCGCGAGCCCGCCGCTGATCGCGCAAGGGCGCATCCCTCCATAACGCGGATCAACCAAAAAATCACTGATCGTCTGCGTCATCGCTTCTTCAGCCAGCAGATGATCCCCCGCCAACATCGCTTCCGTCAACTGCCGAAGCGTATGCGCCAAGACGGGTGCATCGGCGAAGGTCGCTTCGGCAACAGCCATAAACCGCGCATCGCGGTCAAACGTCTCGGCAAACATCCGGCGCATCTGATCGTCGGGAACATAGAGATGGACGAAGTCGAAGGGATCGGTGATTTCCCATTCGGACGAGTGCCCCTGTGGCATGACACACAAGGCCCCGGGCCGTCCTCGCGCGGCGGGGCTGCCGTCCAGACGGCGCGTTCCGGCGCCTCCGTTGAGATAAAGGCTGAACGTATGTCCGTCCGGCCGCTCATAGCTCATCCTGTCGCTGCCATTGCTCCAGAGGGCCGCAGATCGCCCGAGCCCCAGATCGATCGACTGCGACATCCGCGCCGAGGGCGATGCGGACAAAAACCTGAAAACAGAGAGGCGGCTGTCTTTCACCAATTCTTCCCACACCCGTGACGTCTTGCGAACAATAGCGGTGGACGGCCGACGTGGCGAGCGGGAACTCCGGGGCTAAGAATTTCACAGCAAGAATCTGCAAGAGACCGGCTCACGGTTCGCCTATTCATGGAGAAAACGAGGATCACTCCATGGCAAATGCCGCTCTCTTCATCGCGACCGTCCTCATATGGGGCACGACCTGGATCGCCATTGCGATCCAGGTCGGTCCCGTGCCGGTCCTGGTCTCGGTCTTTTACAGATTTGCGCTCGCAGCCGTGATCCTCGTTGCCATCCTGGCTTTCATGCGGCGGCTGAAGTTGCCGGCCTTGCGTGACCAACCTTTCATCCTGGCGCAAGCGCTCTGCCTGTTCAGCCTCAATTTCATCTGTTTCTACAACGCCGCCGGCTTCATCCCGTCCGGGCTGATCTCCGTCATCTTCTCGCTCGCAACGATCTACAATGCCGTCAATGCGCGCCTGTTCTTCGGCGACCGCATTACAGGCCGCACGCTGCTCGCGGCAGCGCTCGGCGCCACCGGCCTGCTGCTGCTGTTCGCAGAGGAGGTTGTCGTCGATTTCAATGTGGGCACGTTGAAAGGGATCGGGCTCGCGGCGCTCGGCACGCTGTTCTTCTCGCTCGGCAATATGGCCTCGCGTCGAAACAGCGCGGCGGGAATTTCACCGCTGACCGCCAATGGCTGGGGCATGACCTATGGCGCGGTCGTTCTCCTGTTGCTGATTGCCCTAACGCAAACGCCGATCGTGACGCCGCCTGACATCACCTATCTCGCCGCCTTGCTCTATCTCGCGGCAATCGGATCGGTGATCGGTTTCACCGCCTATCTCATGCTGGTCTCCCGCATCGGCTCCTCACGCGCCGCCTATGCCACCGTCCTGTTCCCGATCGTCGCCCTGTCATTGTCGACGATCTTCGAGGGCTACCACTGGACCAGCCTCGGCCTGATCGGCCTGGCGCTGACGCTTCTCGGCAACGTGGTCATCTTTGCACGACCTCTGGCCCGTCGCGCGCTCCAAGCAGATGCGAGGCTGCCGGCAGGCGGGTAAGGGCGTCAGCCGACCGGCTTTTGCAGGACGTCGAAGCGCGGATTGGTTTCGGAAAAGATCGGCAGGGCGGCTGCGCCGAGGATCGCCGTATCCTTGCCGGTCATGCCGATCATGATGCGGAGCAGCGTCCGCTTCCGGCCGGGATCGAGCGGATCATGCAGCGGCTCCAGCCGTTCGGCCAGCCGGCGCATCAGTGACGTCGGGATGCTGCCGCCAAGCACGATGGTCTGCGGATCGAAGGCGAGCTCCAGAAAATCGACGGTCTGGCGCAGCGGCTCGACGGCCTGATCGAGCCACGCATCCAGGCCTTCACGTCCCTCGGCGATCAGCGCATCGAGATCGTCGGGGGAAAGCTCCCCGGCATTGGCGATGCCCATGAATTCGTAGGCGACCGAGGGCGAGAGATAGCGATCCAGGCAGCCGCGCTTGCCGCAGCTGCAGAGCCTGCCATGCGGCTCGACGATGATATGACCGATCTCGCCGGCATTGTTGCGGCTGCCCTTGTAGAGGTGGCCGTCGAGAAACATTCCGGCGCCGATGCCGCCGCCGCCGGCCAGAAACAGATAGACGAAACTGCCGAGGCCGCGGGCGACACCGTGAAGACGCTCGCCGATTGCGGCCGCCGTCGCGTCGTTCTCGACGAGGACCGGCACTCCGACCCGTTGTTCCAGTGCATGCCCGACCGGGAAATCCTGCCAGCCCGGCAGGCTGTGCGGGCTGAGAGACGTGGTGCCGCCATCGGCGTAGCGGCCGGGCAGGGCGATGCCGACGCCGAGCAGCCTGTTTCGATCGAAGACGAAAGCCTCTTGAAGATCCTCGACGATTGTTTGCAGCGCCGGCATGGCCTGTTGCGGATCGGCCTGTTCGACCTGGTGCTCGATACGGGCGCAGACGGCGCCCGAGAGGTCCGTCAGCACACCGCTGGCGCGTCGACGGCCAAGCTCCAGGCCGATCGAATAGGCACCATGCGGATTGATGCTGTAGGGAATGATCGGCTGGCCTCGCGCCAGCTTCTGAGCCTCGGCCGCAACGAGAAGCTGCGAGCTCTCCAGCTCCTCGACGATATTGGAGACGGTCTGCGGCGTCAGCGCCGTCATCCGGGCAATCGCCGCCCGCGACAGCGGACCGTGGGTGCGCACAGCCTCGATCACCACGCGCCGGTTGTGAGACTTGGCCTGCTCGAGATTCGTGCCGGAGATCGCCTTCATGTCGCCTTCGAAGCAAGTGAAGCATCACCCTTGTCACAAGACGGATGGCGATGAAAGCGGGATTCTTCGCCTGATTTATCGAAGCTCGGCGTCGACAGGCGCAACGGCATTTCGTCGCTGCAGCAGGCCGAGGATCGTAATCCCCGACAATCCGGTGACGGCGCTCAGCATGGCGGTCCCGGAGTATCCGGTCACATAGGTGCCGGCGGCAAAGACCAGCGCCCCGATGCCCGCACTCGCAAAGACGTTGACGGAGATTAGTGCACTGCCGAGCCCCGGCCGGTCGGCGATGAGATCCTGCAGATAGGTGATCGGGATGCTGATGATCGCCGCCGCGCCGATACCGGCGAGCAAGGTGAGCGCGTAGAGATGCCACGGCGCGGAGGCAAAGCCGAGAAGGCCGAGGAAGACGGCATAGACGATCGTGCCGGCGGCAAGCGCGGTCATCTGACCGGCCTGCCGCGCTATCCGCGACCAGACGATGATGAAGACGATCTCGAGCAAGGCGACGATCCCGACCAGAATGCCGACATCGCTGAGTGCACCATGCGCCGCGCCGGTAGCGATCAACGGCAGCAGCGCATCGTTGAGATGCAGCGTGCTGGTGATCAGCGCCACCCCGATGATGTGCGCCGAAATCCCCGGCGAAATCACCTGCCGCAGGGCGCCGAGATGGGAAAGATGGTCGATGGTGTCGATCTCCGTTGCCGCGCGCTTCGGCAGGGCGAAGAGGATGATGCCCTGGCATAAGAGACAGGAGAGGGCGGCAAAGAGATAGGCCGGCAGCATGCTCGATGCGCCCGAAAGCAGAAGGCCAGTCATGCCGGGGATCAGCACCCAGGATAGCGAGATCATGGCGCGCACGCCCGAGTTCGCCGTCACCATGTCCTCCCGGTTCATGCCCTGCATCGCCGCCCGCGCATTGGCGAAAAGCAGTGAATTCAGCGCGCCGTAGATCGGAAGTGGCAGCAGCGCGCTGCCGACGAAGACGGCCGCGCTCGGAAAGGCATAGACCACGCCGTAGCCGACGATGCCGAAAATGCAGGCGCCGATCATCGCCGAACGGTACTCGCCCAGCCGGTCGGCGAGATTGCCGAGCAGAACGCTGACGACCACGTTCACCGCCGCCGAAGCAAAGGCCAGGATGGAATAGAGACCGTCGCTCAGCCCCAACTCGCGGATGCCGACGATCGAGCGATAGGGCGCGGTCATCGCCCCCGCCATTCCGAAAGTGAATATGGCGATCATGCTGGCGCGGATTGCCGGATTGCGGAAGACGTCGGGAAAGAGGCGGCGCATCTATCTCGGTCAGTAATGTTCTGATTGCGAGAAGGTTCGCGCCAGCTCGGCCTGGCCGGCCGTCAGGCCGCAATCGACGGGCAGGCAGACGCCCGTAATGGCCGCGGCCAATGGGCTGGCAAGGAAGGCCACGGCATTGGCGACGTCCTTGGGATCGACGACGCGCTGCAGAGGGTACCAGCGGCGCGCCTCCTCGAACACGTTCGGGTTGGCGGCGGCGCGCGCTTCCCAGGCCTGCGTCTTCACCGTGCCGGGCGCCACCGCATTGGAGCGGATGCCGAACTTGCCATATTCGACGGCGACCAGCCGGGTGAAATGCAAGAGGCCTGCCTTGGCGGCGCTATAGGCCGGATGGCCGAAGACATGCAGGCCGTTGACCGAGGCGATGTTGACGACCGAACCCTTGGAGGTCTTCAGCATCGGTTCGAAGGCGCGGAAACATAAGAATGCCGCTTCGAGATTGAGCGCATTGTCGGCCCGCCAGATCTCGGGCGTCGTCTCGTGCAGGCTGGTGGCGCGGGCGGCCCCGGCATTGTTGACGAGGGTTCGGACGACGCCGCTGCCGGCAGCGCGTTCTGCCAATTCGGCAATGCTCGCCTCGCTGGTCACATCGCAGCAGACGGCGACGAAACGCTCCGCCGGCCCGAGTTTCGAAGCCGCGGCGGCGGCAGCAGCCGCATCGATATCGGCAAGCAGAACGACATCATGGTCCTCGGCGAGACGCGCGGCAATCGCCGCGCCGATGTCGCCTGCAGCGCCCGTCACGATGGCGATCGATTGAGTCATTGATTGTCGCTCCCGTTCATATGCTTCAGTCTCCAAGCAATTGCCGGTCGTCGCCGTCCCGGTGAAGGACGAGCTGCTGTTTGATGCGCCGCAGGGTCACCGTCGCTTTCGGCTGAACGGCGTAGGCAACCAAGCTCGCCAGAATATCGACCATGGCGATGTAGGCGATGCGCGTCGAAGTCGGGCGATAGATATTGTTGCCCTCGGGAAGATCGATCGGCACGACGATTTCGGCGGCCTTGGCAACCGGGCTCTCCGTCTGGGTCAAAGCGATCGTCTTCACCTTGGTGTCGCGGGCAAGCTCGAAGGCCCGCACCAGCTCCATATTGCGCCCGGAGAAGGACGAGCCGATCAGCACGTCGCCCGATTTGGCCGCGGCCGCCATCATCAGCTGCATGCTGTGGTCGGAACTGGCGGTGATGCGAAGCCCGAGACGGAAGAGGCGGTTCTGCAGCTCGTCGGCGATCATCGACGAATTGCCGCCCGAGCCGAAGGCATAGATCATATCGGCCTTGGCGATGAACGAAACGGCCGCTTCGATTGCCGCGAGATCGAGCGAGCGGTGCAGGAGGAAGAGCGCGTTCTGCGCCTTGGTGATGATATCCTGGGCGACATCGGCCGGATCGGTGCTTTTCGATTCCGGCTTCAGATAGCGCACGCCGATATGGGCGGTGCGGGCGAGCTGCACCTTGAAATCGGAAAAGCTCTCGCAGCCGAGCCGCCGGCAGAAGCGGGTGACAGTCGGCGGCGAGACCTCCGCGCGTTCGGCGAGCTCGATGATCGAGGCATTCACCGCAAACTCGAAATCGTTGACGATGATCTCCGCGATGCGGTTTTCCGAAGGAGAAAGCCGGCTCTTATCTTCCTGCAATGTCGAAAAGATATCCAAACCGCCTCCCTCCGATTGTTCGCTACGCGCCCTTCTTCTTATAGGCCACGCAATCGATCTCAACCTTGCAATCGACCATCATCGACGATTGCACACAGGCGCGCGCCGGCGGATGCTCGCCGAAATATTCCTGGTAGATCTTGTTGAAGGTCCAGAAGTCGCGGGGATCATCGAGCCAGACGCCGACGCGCACGACATCCTCGACGCCGTAACCGGCTTCCTCGAGGATATCCAGAACATTGGCGATCGTCTTGTGGGTCTGGGCGATGATGTTGCCGTCGATGATCTCGCCATCTTCCATCGCAACCTGCCCGGAAACATAGAGCCATCCGTCAGCTTCGACGGCGCGCGCGAAAGGCAGCGCCTTGCCGCCGGCGCCGGTTTGAACAGTGCCATAGCGCTTGATTGGCATTCAAAGTCCTTGCAAATTATTTTCTTGATAAGTTGACAAGTGACCATAGAAAGCAGAATTTGACCAGTGAAAAACGCGTTTTATGAAAAGAATTTCAATCCGGGGCAGCCATGCGCGATCCATTCCAGAATCCTTTCCCATCCGATAGCGCCCGCCACGCGATCTGGGAGATGCTCGTTCCCCGCGATATCGATGCCTTTCTGGCCGCTGATTGGTCGATGGTGGAGCATGACTTCGTGGAAGATGGCTTCATCGGCATCGATGGCCGCAAGGAGACAAACCCCGACAAATGGCGGCTCGCTTTCCCGACGCTCAAAGCCTATCGCGACGAGTGGCTGAGGCAGGCGGAGGATTTCGCCAAACAGAGCTTCGCTGAAGATGCGCGCACAGCGATCTTCACCACGACGACGCTCGAAGATATCGAGATCGAAGGCGACACGGCGCTGGTTCGCAAGAAATTCGACGGCGGCATTACCAAGGCGGACGGCACCCGCGATGTCCTGCAATGGCAGACACTCTATTATTGCAGGCTGCACGAGGGACGCTGGAAGATCTCAGGTTTCACCGGCTACCTGCCGAACCCGATGGGTTGAAGCGGAGCCGATAAGAAGAAGGCCACTTTCTTGCGCATTTTCACGGCAGCACTGGCGACCGAGACCAACACCTTCTCCCCGATCTGCGTGGATCGCCGCGCCTTCGAAGCCTCACTCTATGCCCCGCCCGGCCAGCATCCCGAAACGCCGACGCTCTGCACCGCGCCGATCACCGTCGGCAGGCGCGTCGCCAAAGAGAAGGGATGGGAGCTGATCGAGGGAACCGCCACCTGGGCCGACCCCGCCGGCCTCGTCAACCGGGCCACCTATGAGGAACTGCGCGACGAAATCCTTGGCCAACTCCGGGCGGCAATGCCTGTCGATGCCGTCGTCATGGGCCTGCATGGCGCCATGGTGGCGGCGGGATATGAGGATTCCGAAGGCGATCTTCTCCAGCGCATGCGCGAGATCGTCGGACCTGACGTGCTCATCTCAGCCGAACTCGACCCACACAGCCATCTCACGGCAAAACGCGTCGCCGCACTTAATTTCGCCGTCTATTTCAAGGAATTTCCGCATACCGACTTCGTCGACCGCGCCGAGGACCTCTGGCGCATCACCGTCGACACATTGGAAGGCCGGGTGAAGCCGGTCATGTCGGTGTTCGACTGCCGGATGATCGATGTCTTCCCGACCTCGCGCGAACCCATGCGCTCCTTCGTCGACAAGATCATGCAGATCGAAAAGGACGACCCCGAGATCCTGTCGATTTCGGTGGTCCACGGCTTCATGGTCGGCGACGTTCCCGAAATGGGAACGAAGCTGCTTGTCGTGACCGACAACAGACCGGAAAAGGGCGCGGCGCTGGCGCGCGAACTCGGCCTCGAACTGTTTTCCAAGCGCGGCACCTTCATGGTGCCGCAAATCGACGAGAGGCAAGCCGTCGCGCGCGCAATCGCCGCAACCGCATGGCCCGTCGTCATCGCCGATGTCTGGGACAATCCGGGTGGCGGCACGGCAGGGGATGCGACTGTTATTCTCGCAGAACTGATGGCCCGCGGCGTCACGAGTGCGGCGGTCGGCACCATCTGGGATCCGATGGCCGTCCAGATTTGCTTTGCGGCAGGCGAGGGCGCGGAAATTCCGCTGCGCTTCGGCGCCAAGTCGGCGCCCGGCACCGGCAACCCGATCGACGGCACCGTCAAGATCGTCAAGCTGGTCAGGAATGCCGAGATGCGGTTCGGCGAGAGCCTGGTGCCCTTCGGCGATGCCGCCCATATCGTGCTTAACGGCATCGACATCATCCTGAATTCGACGCGCGCCCAGAGCTTCGATCCGAGCCTGTTTTCGGTGATGGGCATCGATCCGACGAAGCAGAAGATCCTGGTGATCAAATCCACCAACCACTTCTTCGCGTCCTTCTCGAGGATCGCCGCGGAAATCCTTTACTGCTCCGCCGGAACGCCTTATCCCAATAATCCTGCGACGACGCCGTACCGGCGAGCGCCGAAGACCATCTGGCCGATCGTGGCCGATCCACACGGGCTACAACGCGGAGCCGCCTAGATGCATGACAACAGCTTCGCCGTCGTCGCCAAGGCAGGGGAGAGGATCGCCGATCTCTCGACGCCGCGCCCTATTATCGACGAAGACCGGCTGGCTGCAAACATCGCCCGCGTTCAATCCTATATGGACGAGCACGGCCTGAACTTCCGCCCGCATATCAAGACGCACAAGATTCCGGCGCTCGCCGTCGCGCAGGTTGCCGCCGGCGCCAAGGGCATCAATTGCCAGAAGGTGACGGAAGCCGAGGTCTTTGCCGAAGCCGGCTTCGGCGACATCCTCATCACCTTCAACATCCTCGGCCAGCAGAAGCTCGAGCGCCTGGCCAGGCTGAACGAGCGCATTCCAGCCCTGAAAGTCGTCGCCGACAGCGAAGTGACGGTCGACGGGCTCGCCGCACATTTTTCCGGACATAAGCCGCTGACGGTGCTTGTAGAGTGCGACACCGGCGCCGGCCGCTGCGGCGTGCAGACGCCGGAGGAAGCAGCCTCGCTCGCCAAGCGCATAGCCGCAGCCGACGGCCTCACCTTCGGCGGCATCGTCACCTACCCGAAGCCGCAATCGGCCGCCGCCGTGGAAGCCTTCATCGCCGAAACAGTGAGCCGCCTGCAATCCGAAGGCATAACCTGCCCGATCGTCAGCAATGGCGGAACGCCAAGCCTGTTCGAGGCGCATCTCGTCGCATCGGCCACCGAACACCGCGCCGGCACCTATATCTACAACGACCGCCAGATGGTGCGCATGGGCCATTGCACCGAGGACGATTGCGCCATGCATGTGCTGGCAACGGTCGTGTCACGCCCGAACGCCGACCGCGCCGTCATCGATGCCGGCTCAAAGGCGCTGACATCGGATCTTCAGGGCTTCAGCGATTACGGCCTGATCGTCGGTTATCCCCAGGCACGCATCACCAGCCTCTCGGAAGAACACGGCGTGATCGATCTGTCGAACTGCACCGGCCCCCGGCCGCAGATCGGCGAAAAGCTCTTCATCATCCCGAACCACACCTGCGTGGTGTCCAACCTGTTCGATACGATGGTGTTTCATCGGGCTGGCGTGGTGACCCGCGTCGAAGAGGTCGCGGCTCGCGGTCTTGTCTGGTAGGGGCGTTTCCGGTTGAGGGCGAATTGAGGAAGGCCATGACGAAAAATTCCTGCGGTTACACGCCGCTCGAAGGCGATGCCGGCCTCGTCGAAAGATGGCAATCAGCGGCATTGATGCCGGTCGAAAGAGGTGCGTCGGGGCGGATGCCGACGCTGCCAGGCAGCATGGCGCAGATATTCTCTCCCTCGCCATTGAGCGAGGCGTAAGCGACCCTATTGGCGCCAAGGCGCTCGATGACCCTCGGGGTCACGGTGAACACGATATCGCCGCCGTTGAGCTGGATATGCTCCGGGCGGATGCCGAGCGTCAGGGTCTTGCCGGCCATGCCGTCGCGCAGCGTCACCGGCAGAACGGCCGTCTGCCCCTTGTAATCCACTTCGACGCCGGCGGCGCTGACGCCATGCAGGTCGCGGGGAGGAAATTCATCTTCGGGTTGCCGATGAAGCCGGCGAGGAACTGGTTCGCCGGCTTGTGATAGAGCTCGAGCGGCGCGCCGGTCTGCGAGATATTGCCGGCGTCGAGCACGACGATGCGGTCAGCCATTGTCATGGCTTCGACCTGGTCGTGCGTCAGGTAGATCATCATCACCTTCAAAGCCCTGTGCAGCTTGGCAAGCTCGATGCGCACATCGGCGCAGCAGCGGCCGTTAGATCGAGCGGCTGTCATATGCCCAATGCAGCAGAGCCTGGCGCTGGCGCGGCCGGCACCAACAATCTCCAGGCTCGCAGGCTCGGCGAAGCTGAGCGACATGGCGGCGAATGGCTTTCCAGCGGGCGATCTGTCGCTCGTCCTCGCCGGGCATGCGGCGACCTTGATAATAGCGGCAGTACCACTGGAACCAGCCACGCGGATCGTCGGGATATATCCATCCCTTGGCTCGCCAGACGCTAAGGGGTTGGCTGGCGTCGACACCGAAGCAATTCAGTGACGGATCCTTTCGCAGCGGCGATAGACGGGCCTCTGCAAACCAGCTTGCCGGGAATTCGTTACGACAATCGGTCATGTATTTGCCGCCGAACACGCCGAGCGCAAGCATCTCGGCGGGGGTCAGCTCTGGCCGGAAGTCGGGATGAAAGTTGCGGCCACTTGGTGCAGCGAGAGCGTATCGGTAGCCTTGCTGCATCCCATCATTCACGACGATCCACTGGGGTTTCATCGGGCGCCCTCCGACAGCGGTTTCGGGCGGTTACGCCGCCAGATGGACACGTTGAGTGCCGCCGCGAAACTCACCCACGTGAGGTAAGGAACAAGGAGCAGGGCAGCAGCCGAATTCGCGGGATAGAACAGGATGATCGTCGCCAGGATCGCATTCCAAAGGAGCATGATCTCCACCGCGGCCAGCCCGGGTCGGTGAAGGGCAAAAAAGATCGGCGACCACGCAGCATTGAGCAGAAGCTGGACTGCATAGACACTGAGCGGGAATGCTGCACCGGCAATGCCTGCCTCCAGCCACAGGAGCCAGCCCGACAGTCCGATCGAGGCATAGAGTACCGTCCAGACCGGGGCGAACAGCCAATCGGGCGGGCGCCATCCTGGCTTGTCGAGCTGCTTGTACCAGTCGCCTGGCCGAAAAATCACGCCGGTGGCCGCCGCAGCAAAGCTCACGGCCTGAAAGGCGACCATCACAAGAAGGGAATGCATGTCCATCCGACAAAAGGTGGAGGGAGCCGCCGACGCGGCAAGCGGGTCCCTCCAAAGGCCCTATTGGTTTTGGCGAGCAGCGAACTCGCCGGAACCCATTGCAGAAAACAGCGGGATGACCTGCCAGGCGGCTGACAGCCCCACCAGGACGTAAACGATCCGGGCGATAACCGAGCCGGCCCCGAAAATGGCGGCCACGAGGTCAGAGCCGAATAGCCCGACCAGCCCCCAGTTCAGGCCGCCTACGATGACGAGGATGAGCGTTAGTATGTTGATGAACTTCATGGTTCTTCTCCAGTTGAGGGGACGAGGGTCAGCCTTCCGGCGGCACGATCACCTTGTCGATGACATGGATGACACCATTGGAGGCAGCAATGTCGGCGGCGGTGACGGCGGCGTCGTTGACCTTGACGGTGGAGCCCTCGACGTTGACGTCGATCATTTTGCCATTGACCGACTTCGCCTCATCGATACCCGCCACGTCCTTAGCCATCATCTTGCCCGCGACCACATGGTAGGTGAGGATCGCGGTGAGCTTTTGCTTGTTTTCTGGCTTCAGAAGGTTTTCGACGGTACCGGCCGGCAACTTGGCGAAGGCTTCATCGGTCGGAGCAAAGACCGTGAACGGACCCGTTCCCTTGAGAGTGGCGACCAGGCCTGCCGCTTCGAGCGCGGTCGCCAGCGTCTTGAATTTACCCGCCTCCGCGGCAGTTTCGACGACATCCTTCTCCGCGGCGACCCCGCTGAAACTGCTGCCGAGCGTGATTGCTGCAGCGACTAAAAGGCTTCTCAACTTCATGTCATTCTCCTCTCGATGACAGGTGCGCGTTGCACCTCGCATCTTTCATTTGGAGAACACAGATTTTATTGCCACTCAAATTTTCGTGAGCGGAAACAGAATTATATTGTAATGAAAATTATCGTTATGATAGTTTCCCGTAACGAAAAGGAGTTTACGAGTGCTCTCCGACACGCTGTCCAATGAGCTTCAGCGCTACGCGATCGGCCCGCGTATCAAGACTCTGCGACTGAGAAAGAAGCTGGGGCTGGTGCAGCTGGCGGGGCATACAGGGCTCTCGCCTGCGATGCTTTCGAAGATCGAGCGCGGGCAGATGTTTCCGACGCTGCCCACGCTGCTTCGGATCGCGATGGTTTTCGGGGTCGGCCTCGATCACTTTTTCAAATCCGACAAGGAGGAGCCGCTCATCGCGGTCGTCCGAAAGCACGAGCGTCTCAAACTTCCAAGCCCGCCGGGCGAAAAGAACCCAGCCTTCCTCTTCGAAAGCCTCGATTATCCCGCTTCCGACCGCCGTATGGAGGCGTATTACGCCGAGTTCCCGCTCGATTCGCCGCCCTCGGAGCCGCATCAACATGGCAGCGCCGAGTTCATTTACGTGCTCAGCGGTCGGCTTTTCGTCATTGTGGACGGCAAGGAGACAGCGCTGGATGCGGGCGACGCTATGTATTTTGACTCAAGCGTTCCGCACAGTTACCGCCGGGAAGGCGAGGCAATCTCGACGGCTCTTGTTGTGATTTCTCCCTAGGCGGCCGCTGCCCTGTGTCAACCGATGCAGCTCGCGGAGCGTGTAGGCCATGCGACGCCAGTCGGACCCTGTCTCGGGCGGTCCGCCCTCCATGTATTTCATCACCCCAGACCGCTCGCGAACAGCTGGCCGTCGGTCGTCGGGATTGGCGCTGGAACGTGCATGCTTCACTGTCGAGGTATTGGATCAGCTCAAGCCGCCGTCGGATTAATCACGTTCATATCGATTTCCGTCAATTCCACCCGCCGCTCAAACGCAATCCCCGCCTCGTCGAAGAGATGGCAATCGGCGGCGTTGATGCCGGTCGAAACAGGTGCGTCGGGACGAATGCCGACGCTGCCGGGCAGCATGGCGCAGAAATTTTCCGCCTCGCCGTTGAGCGAGGCGTAAGCGACAGTATTGGCGCCGAGGCGTTCGATGACCGTCGGCGTCACGGTAAAGACGATGTCACCGCCGTTGAGCTGGATGTGCTCCGGCCGGATCCCGAGCGTCAGGGTCTTGCCGACCATGCCGTCGCGCGGCGTCACCGGCAGAACGGCCGTCTGCCCCTTGTAATCCACTTCGACGCCGTTGGCGCTGACACCCTTGCAGGACACCGGCAGGAAATTCATCTTCGGATTGCCGATGAAGCCGGCGACGAACTGGTTGGCGGGCTTGTGATAGAGCTCCAGCGGCGCGCCGGTCTGGGAGATGTTGCCGGCGTCGAGCACGACGATGCGGTCGGCCATGGTCATGGCCTCGACCTGGTCGTGCGTCACATAGATCATCGTCGCCTTCAACGCCCGGTGCAGCTTGGCAAGTTCGATGCGCATGTCGGCGCGCAGCGCCGCGTCGAGGTTGGACAGCGGCTCGTCGAACAGGAAGATCTTCGGTTCGCGCACGATGGCGCGGCCGATCGCCACGCGCTGGCGCTGGCCGCCGGACAGCATGCCGGGCTTTTGCTGCAGCCGCTGGTCGAGGTGCAGGATGCGGGCGGCGTTTTCGACCTTGGCCTTGAGTTTTGCCTCATCCATCTTCTCGACGCGCAGCGGGAAGGCGATGTTCTCGAAGACAGTCATATGCGGATAGAGCGCGTAGGACTGGAAGACCATGGCGATGCCGCGCTTGACCGGCGGCAGGTCGTTGACCCTGACGCCGTTGATGATGATGTCGCCTGCCGTCGTCGCGTCGAGACCGGCGATCATCCGCAGCAGCGTGGACTTGCCGCAGCCGGAGGGGCCGACGAAGACGACGAACTCGCCATTCCTCACCTCGAGCTGCACGCCCTTCAGCACTTCATAATCGCCGTAGAACTTCTGAACTTTGTTGAGAAGAAGCTGTCCCAAAAATCTGTCTCCGCCGGCTGCCTTTGTCGCACGTTCGATCATCATTACTGCACAGGCAAGGTGCTGCAGCGTTACGCATCCGACAAGACGCGTGACGCTGCAGGGAAGGGATCGCGGATTGTTGCCTCCACGATCCCAAGGCGCGAAGCAAGCTTACTTGAAGGCTTCGATTTCGCCAGCCGCCTTCTTCAGCGCGGCCTCCGGTTCGGCCTTGCCTGTGACGACCGACTGGATCATCTCGATCATCGAGTTCTGGAAGCCCTTGTAGTCGGTGAAGAGCGGTTCCGGACCACCATAGTCGATGCCTTCGATCAAGGGCTTCCAATAGGGATCCTTGGCGACGAACTCGTCAACCTTCTTCGAGGGCCGCAGCGGGGTGAGGCCGGCGCCGCCCTGCAGCTCGTACTCCGATTGCACATCCGGCGAGGTGATGAACTTGGCGAATTCCGTCGCCTTGTCTTCGACGCCGGAGCCCTTGAAGATCGCCAGGCTGTCGGTGATCAGCAGCGTGCCGGGGCCCTTGGCGTCGGGACCGAGCGGCAGCGTCGTGATGCCCCAGTTGATCTTGGTTTCCTTCAGGCGGGAGGCAGCGCCGGATCCTGCCTGGATCATCGCAACCTTGCCGTCGAGGAAGATGGCGCGGACTTCGTTCTGCTCATAGGCCGTCGGGCCTTCCTCGGAGTAGGGGACGATATCCTTGTAGGCCTTCAGCGCGGCGAGAATCTGCGGGCTGTCGAGCGTGATCTTGCCTTCAGCATCCGTCACCGTGCCGTTGTTGGTGTAAACCCAATGCATGAACTGGTGCATGGTGTTGTCGAAGGTCTTGGCGGAGAGACCGAAGCCCGGAATGCCGGTCTTTTCCTTGATGGTCTTGGCCATCTCGATTTCTTCGGCCCAAGTCTTCGGCGGCTTCTCGGGATCGAGGCCGGCCTGCTTGAAGAGATCCTTGTTCCAGTAGAGCGCCTTGGTGGAGAAGGCGATCGGAACGCCCCACTGGTTGCCTTCGAAGGTCACCGTGTCGACGATGTGCGGATAATAAGCCTTCTTTTCGTCGTCGGTCATCGGCACCGGAACGATGAGGTCGTTCTGGGCGAATTCCTTCAGCGTACGCGAGCCGACATAGGCCATGGCAACAGGCGTGCCGGCGGCGGCGAGCGTCGTTGCCTTGTCCTGGCACTGCGCCCAGCCGACGACTTCAGGCGTGACCTTCCAGCCCGCGTTCTTTTCTTCCCACTGCTTGATGTATTTGGTGTGGACCGGATCGATCGTGTCGCCGCAATAGATCCAGCTGATTTCCTTGTCGGCCGCATGGGCAGTGACCGCGGTCAATGCCGTCGAACCGAGCAGGGCGAGCGCCATAAGGCCTGTCTTGATTGCTATGCTCACGTTGTGACTCCCAATGTGGTTGTTAGCTGTTCACTGATTATTGCTCTTATTGTTTCACCGCACCGGCGGTCAGACCGCCGACGAGGTAACGCTGAAGGAAGAAGATGACGACCATCGCCGGCGCGATGCCGACGAAGGAAGCCGCCATCAGTTCGTTCCAGATGACCTCCTGCTTGCCGAAGTAAGCAAAGAGCCCCACCGGCAAGGGCATGTATTCGCTCTTCGAGTTGAACGTCAGCGCGAAGATGAATTGCTGGGCGTAGGCGCCGATGAAGGTGGTGATGGCGACGACGATGATCCCCGGCATCGCGATGGGCAGGATGACGCGGCGCAGCGTGTAGAAGTGGCTGGCGCCATCCATGAAGGCAGCTTCGTTGAGCTCCTGGGGAATGCGGATCATATAGGTGCGTAGCAGCCAGATCGCCGAGGGGATCAGGAAGGCGACGCCAGGCACGATCATGGCGAGATAGGTGTTGAGCACGCCCATGCTGCGCATCAGCCGGAAGAGTGGGATGAGCAGCACGGCGCCGGAGAACATGTTCACCGTCAGGAAGGCGCCGAGCAGGATGCCCATGCCCTTGAATTCGAACTTGGCGAAGGCATAGGCCGCCGGAATGACGAGGCAGAGCACGATCAGCGTGACGATGATCGAAATGAAGAAGGAGTTGAAGATATAGCGCCCGAAACCCGGCACGCTGATCCACATCGTCCGGTAGGCTTCGAACGAGCCGTTCTCCGGCCAGAAGCGATAGGGCGAAGAGAAAAGCTGGGCAAGCGGCTTCAGCGATACGAGAAAGCCCTCGACGAAGGGCGCCAGCACGAAGAACAGGAACACCGCGATGCCGCAATAGATCAGGATGATTTCCCACCAGCGGTAACGGTCGATCATGGCGGCACTGCTCATGCGCGCTTCTCCGGGTTGAGGCGGCGGGTGACACGGAAATAGGCAAAGCAGAAGAGCGACAGGAAGATGCAGATCAGGACGGCGCGCGCCGCCCCTTCGCCGTATTTCTTCGAGCCGATCGCGGTCTGATAGGTGTCGATGATCATCGTCGTCGTCTCGCCGCTCGGACCGCCCTGCGTCAGGATCCAGATGATGTCGAACGAGTTGAAGGTGGCGATCAGCGACAGCATCGACATGGTGATGATGGCAGGCACCATCAGCGGCAGGGTAATGCGGCGAAAGCGGTACCAGCGGCCGGCGCCATCGGTCCAGGCGGCTTCATAGAGATCCTTCGGAATGGACTGGATCGCCGCCAGGAAATAGATCGTCACCAGCGGCACGCCGATCCACACGTCGGTAACGATCGTCGCCCAGAAGGCGGTGCTGCCATAGGCGAGGAAGGCGACCGGGCCGTCGACGAGGCCGAAGCGCTGCAACAGGCCCGAGATCATCCCGAACTGGCCATTATACATCCAGCCCCACATGAAGATGCCGATCGCCATCGGCACGATCCATGGCGGCATGGTCAAAAGCCGGAACAGCGAGCGGCCCGGCACGGCGGCATTCAGCATGCAGGCGCCGAATGTGCCAATCACCATTTTCAGCGCGACGGAGAAGAAGGTCCAGACGAAGGTTCGGAGAATGACCTCCGCAAATGTGGCGTTGAAGATCTTCTCATAGTTGACCCAGCCGACCCAATTGGTGGTCTTCTTCAGCGACGCATCGGTGAAGGAGAGAATGAAGGTATCGACGAGGGGATAGGCGACGATGGCGAGGACATAAAGAACGGCCGGAAGAAGAAGGATCCAGGCGAAGATGAAGGCGCTTCTTTGAACACTCATCTTGCCGCCTTCCTCAAGCCGCTCTGGCGTGAAGGGCCTCGTCGAAGCGGTCCCACACGGGACGCAGGTCGACGACCGATTTCTTCATCCTCGCTTCGTCCATGGCAAGGGCCAGGATGCCGGCCTCGAGCGCATTCAGCGTCGAAACCGGAAGCTCGAGGCCGGTGCGCACGCTTTCCAGGAGGTCGCTCGCCATCTGTTCGTCGGCGCCGTAATGCTGGGACAGTTCGGTTGCAGCATAAGTGTTTGCGACCACCTTGTTGCCGGTCAGCTGTTCGTGCACGTTGAGATAGCCGCGAACGAAATCGCCTTCGGCCATGCCGCGCGAGCCCATGATGGCGAAGCGGCGGAACTGGTCGGGTACGTTCAGATTGGTATGGAAGTTCATGCCGACGCCATTGGCATATTCGACGATCGCCACCTGATAGTCGATGATATCGGCATCGCTGTCGAACACCTTGTCCGACCCCATCCAGCCACTCGGCTTGCGATGGAAAAGCTCGAGGTCGTTGATGCCCTCGCGCGTCGGATCGTTGGCCGGAATGAAGCTCTTGCGGCCGCCGAAACTGGCGACGCGCTCCGGCCGCGCACCGACGACACCATTGTAAAGGTCGAGGTCGTGGCAGCATTTCTCCAGCATGAAGCTGCCGGAATAGCGCTCATAGCGGCGCCAGTCGCGCATGAAGAAGGCGCCGTGATAGGGCTCGATATGTTCGGAAGCCTCGATCGACACGATCTGGCCGAGCTTGCCCTCGGCCTGGATGGCGCGCAGATCCTTATAAAGAGGCGAATAACGCAGCACGAGACCGACCATCAGCCGCTCGTGGCCGAACTTCGCCAGGAGATGGGCAAGCTCGATGCTCTCGGCGATGGTCGTGACGATCGGCTTTTCGCAGAACACCTTGAGGCCGGACTGGAGCCCGAGCCGGATGTGGTCGAGATGCAGGTGATTGGGGGAACCGATCATCAGCAGATCGAGCTTTTCCGAGGCGAGCAGCTCTTCCGGCGTACCATAGGCCTTGCCGGCGGAAATACCCTTTTCCGTCAAGCCGGGAAGGCCGGCGGGATCCGGATCCACGTAGCCGACGATGTCGAAGCTGCTATCGATCGCCTTGAAGACGTAGCCGAGGTAGCCGAGCCGGAATCCGAGCCCGATGATGCCCACTTTCATGCCGATCAAGTTCCCAACTAAGTAATTTATTTTCTTTAAGTTGAGACAAAAATTGGAGGGCGTCAATAGAAAACGGGCCTCACGCCACGGCCATGAAATTAATTTTCATAAACCGGCAGGCGGCTTTTGATTTTCATGCGGTCGACGACCGGATGCGGAAGCGCCGAATGGTTGCAACTGACGCCAATTTCGCCGGCAAGCTCACGCAGAACTCGCGAAATGTTGAAAAGTCGAGCACGCTGGCCTGTGTAGGATGGATGGGAACCGGAGGCCAGGAGGAGCCATCATGACCCGCATGACAGCCAAGGATTTCCCACAGGAACTGCTCGAACTCTATGATTACTACGCGCATGGGAGGATCACCAAGCGCGAGTTTCTCGACCGCGCCGGCAAATTCGCCGTCGGCGGCGTGACCGCGGCCGCCATCCTGGCGTCGCTGAGCCCGAATTATGCGTTGGCGACCCAGGTCGAGGCCACCGATCCGGATATCGCCGCCGAATACATCACCTACCCCTCGCCGAAAGGAAATGGCGATGTGCGCGGCTATCTCGTCCGCCCCAAAAACGCCACCGGCAAGGTCGCCGCCGTCGTGGTCGTGCACGAGAACCGGGGCCTCAACCCCTATATCGAGGATGTGGCGCGGCGCGTGGCGAAGGCCGGCTTCATCGCGCTGGCGCCCGACGGCCTCACTTCGGTCGGCGGTTATCCCGGCAATGACGAAAAGGGGCGGGAGCTCCAGCAGAAAGTCGATCCGGAAAAGCTGATGAACGACTTCTTCGCGGCGGTCGAGTTCCTGATGAAGGGTGACCTCACCACCGGCAAGGTCGGCATAACAGGCTTCTGCTACGGCGGCGGCGTGGCCAATGCCGCGGCGGTCGCCTATCCCGAACTGGCCGCAGCAGTGCCGTTCTACGGCCGGCAGCCGCGCGCCGAAGACGTGCCGAAGATCAAGGCGCCGCTGCTGCTCCACTATGCCGGGCTGGACACGGGCGTCAACGAAGGCTGGCCGGCCTATGAAGCGGCGCTGAAAGCCGCGGGAAAAACCTATGAGGCCTATATCTACCCCGACGTCAATCACGGCTTCCACAATGATACCACGCCGCGCTACGACGAGGCGGCGGCCAAGCTGGCCTGGCAGCGGACGGTCGACTGGTTTACCAAATACCTCGCTTGAGAATGCAGCGGCTTGGTGATCCGGCGGCGGGGAGGCGTTCCCGCCGCCGGGGTTATTTCGGAGCGCCGGCCCTGCGCCGTCCCCGACTGACCATCATTCCGCCTATGATGAGAACAATCCCGCCGGCATTCGCCCAGAAGGAGGCCGGCACGGCGCTGAGATAATCAAACGCCACCCCCGTGACCATCTGCCCGCCGATGATCAGCAGAGCCGAGTTGACTGCGCCGATCCGCGCAATCGCCCAACTGCCGGCCGCCACGAAGACAACGCCGAGCGGACCGCCGAGATAGGCATACCAGGGCGCCTCGGCAGCCCCCGCAGGAAGCAGGCCGCCGACGACGACACCGAGGCAGGTGAGGACGGCAAAGCCTATCGCGTGATTCCAGAAGGATGCGATCAGCGGCGTCGTCGAGATGCTCAGCCGCCCATTAAGCTGACGGCTGAGGCCGACGAGCACGCCGCCGAGGCAAGCGAGGAGAATGAAGAGCGTCATGCCGCGCCTCGCCCGAACAGGATGATCAGCGCCGCTCCCGCAACGACCAGGCCGAGCGCAACGATGTCGCGAGTATCGGGATGCCGCTTTTGCAGGCCGAACAGCCCCCAGCTGTCGGCCGCGACGCTGAAGACGACCTGGCCTGCCAGGCCGAGAGCCAAGGTGCCGGAGAGCCCGAGCGGTGAGTTGACCGCGGTCGAGGTCAGCATGACCGTTGCCGCGCCGGAAATGCCGCCGAAATAGGCCCATAAGGGCGCCTTCAAGATCTTTTCCTGCCTTGGCATTCGCCGCCGGTGAACCAGCAGGAGAAGAATGACGGCGGCGATGATGCCGGTGCCGTGAGCGGTCCAGGAAGAAAAAAGCGGATTTCCGTACCGTGCCAGCTCGCCATTGAGATGCACCATGAACGTCAGGAGCCCACCCGTGGCAAAAGCGCCGGCAAAGTAGATCGGATGCGGATTTCGTGCGGCGTCGATGGTCATTGGAGATCCCGTATGCGAATCGATTGCGGCGGATGTTTTTCAAATTGCCACTAAGGCCATTCATCGGCATCCTCAGCAAGACGTGTCGTCATAGCCTGACAGGCATGGAGGACGCGATGCTGCTCAAAGGCGAACGGACATTCCTGGTGCGGGATGCTGGCGGTTTTGTCGCGCACATCAATATGCCGGGATGGTTGAAGCCGAAGCCGACGGACCACGGCCATGGCCCTCTCGCCATGGTCGTCGAATCCATTCTCGACCCTGGCCGGCTGATCGCGATGCACGAGCACAGAAACGACGAGATCGTCTCCTGGGTGCCTGATGGCGTGATGCGTCACCAGAACCGAGCCACAGGCTGGCTGCTGATCGACCGCCATCATCTGATGGTGATGAATGCCGGGAAAGGCTTCTGGCACTCCGAGGAGACGCTGGTGACCGATCCGCCGCTGCGAATGGTGCAGATCCTCATTCGTCCGCGTGCGGTCGATCTGCAGCCCAAAATTCAATACGGCCCGATCCCCACGGTCGCGGCGAATGTCTGGCGACACCTGGTCGGCCCGGAAGGGGAGGGCGCGCCGTTTTATGTCCGCAGCGCTGTCGACATCTTCGACATCCGGCTGGAAGCGGGTGCGCGGTCGGAATTCCCGCGCAAGCAGGGCAGGGATCTCTACTTCTATGTCTTCCATGGCTCGATCACAGTTGATGGTCAGACCTTCATGGACGGCGAGCAGGGACTGCATCTGTCGGATGCCCGCCTCGACCTCGAGGCCAAGGATCCAGCCACGCTGATCGCGTTTCTCCTCTACGCAAACGCACCGGTCGCCAAGCAGGGGACCGTCGGCGACCACGAGAAGATACCGTCGGCCCTCGTCATCAGGGCGCTTCTGAAATGGAGGAAATTTCGGCAGATGTGGCGACGGTCCTCGTTAGGCGCGCTTCTGCGGCAACGGTGATTACCGCAAGTCGCTTCCGCTTTCGGCAATTGTGCGGTAGCCTGTCCGTTCGTTCACATCCAGCGGAGATTTTCGCTGGGAGCCCAGAGATGCCGAGGACGGGCGAAATTGCGATCGCCAGAGCTTCGGAACAGTGTCCGTCAGCCGTGATCCGGCTAAATGCGATTGTGAACGGAACAAGCATGCCTGCAATTGGGTTTCGAACCTTAGCGTTTAAAAGGAGGAGCATCATGCCTACGGTTGCCGCGACGCCCATCACTCCGCCCGATCAGCACGTTGTCACCGCACGCGAAGCCATCGAGCCGCTTTATGAGAAGCTCGAACTTCAAACGGAATCGCTGGTTCTTTCTGCAGCGCTCGAAGCAGGATGGTCTCCGGACGAGGCAACGGAAGCGCTGGCGGCGCTCAGACTGCAGGACGCGCTGTCCATCCTCGACGAACGATCCGGGCAATAAGTTGAAGAAGCGCGACAACCTCTCTCACGAGCCGGGCTACAACGTGCGCGTTCGCCCGAATGACCGCAACAGCAGATTAAGAGAGACGGCAACCTTGTCGATGTCGCGAACGTCCCGCGAATATCGACCGGTGTAGAGTTTTACAATCATGCTGTCGCGAGCAGAGCCGCTGAGTTCAAAATACAAGTGCAGGTAATAGGCTTGCTTGTCGCCGCCGCGACTTACGCTCCTTCGTCGTTGGGTGATCTGTCCGAGCTCCGCTTTGATCGGGGCGAAGCCAGAGAGTTTCAGCATCGCCGATTTGGATTGAAATCGGGCCAAGTCCGGGACTGCAACGACCGCCTTGTCGAGTGCGAGACTGACGACTTGGCCGGGGACATCGTTGACGATGGCGGGTTCATCGAGCTTGAACGCATGAAACAGGCGCCGGGGTTTCTCAAAGCAGATGAGTGACGCAATCAGCAGGACGACAATATTGATCCCTGACCACCATACCGCGACCGGCGAAAACTGGCCTTGTACATGCGACGTTTCCGGTACGATGTTGACCAGCAGACCAACCACGGTGATCGTGATCATGCTTGCGATCCAGGCGAAGCTGTAGCGGTCGAACTGGTTCGCCTCGTTGCCACTGCCCTTTGGCGTCACCCTGAAAGGCTTGCCAAATGGTCTCACCAGGCTGGAGACCACGGTCGGCAACATGCGGAATGTCGCAAAGGTACCGACGGCGCTGGAAACCACAGGCAGATAGCGCGTCGGCGTGATCCACAGCATGAGCAGAAAATACGCCGCCAGCAGCGGCACCTGATGAGATACATAATCGGCCATATCCGTGAAATAGAGCGGAAGCAGGCCGAACCAGAGATAGACGATGGGGACAAGCAATATAGTGAAGCGGACCAGATACTGCACCAGCCATGATGCCGGCAGGAACATGATCCGTTGAAAGAGCGTCAATCCCGGGCCGCGCAGCGGGCCATTATACAAGTACAGGGTTTGAATACCCCCCTGGCACCATCGTTCGCGCTGCACGAAATAACCGGTCAGGTTTTCGGCGGCCAGTCCCATCGATAGCCGCTCGTTCAGGTAGCGCGTCTTGTAGCCTTTGTTGAGCATCGAAAGAGTTGTCAGCAGGTCTTCTGTGATCGACTCCGTCGGAAAACCGCCGATTGCATCGACGGCCTGGCGGCGGGCAATCGAGCATGACCCGCAGCAGAAACTGACGTTCCAGGCATCTCGGCTGGGCGCGATCTCGTCAAAGAACAAACGCTGCTCGTCCGGCCAGATATTCTCCAGGCCCAGGTTTGATTGCACCGGATCGACATTGAAGAAATGTTGAGGTGTCTGGACGATACCGATGCTTTCGTCGGAAAAGAAGGGCAGGGTCCGGCGAAGGAAGTGTCGATAGGGAACAAAATCGGCATCGAAAATCGCGATAAACTCGCCCGAGCTGACCTTCAGCCCATTGTTCATATTGCCGGCTTTGGCATGGCTGTTGTCGCCGCGCGTGACGTGGATGACGTTCTTTTCTTCGCAATAGGTCTTCAGCCAATCCCGGCGTTGATCGTCAAGCACATACACATTCAATTTGTCCGCAGGATAATCCAGCGAGCGGGCGCCGATGATGGTTCGCTCGAGAACATCGAGCGGCTCGTTATAGGTGGGAATGAAAACATCGACTGTCGGCAGCTCACGCTTGTCGCGCGCAAAGAAAACACGACCCAATCTGTCGGTCTCCGCGCTCCGGTCGACATAGCGGCTCATCAATACCAGAAAAAGGATGACTTCGACGCAGGCGAGAACCTCGACGACAAAGAGGATCCAGACCCAGTAGAAACTCGCACCGTCGTTCGGATAGGGAAGCACCGTCTCGGTCAAGCGCCAGTACATGTATCGCAAGGCGAATGCTGCGACGAACGCGCAGGTCACCGCCCGTGTCCAGGTGTGATGCCGCGACCAATTGAACGGCCCCAGAAAGAAGAAGGCCATAACGAGAAAGGTCGGAACCAGCGCTAGAAGATACTGAACCACAGGCTTTTGACCCAGTTGGATACGTCGATGCCGTGCTTGGAAAACCGTACCTGCACTGTGCGCCCCACCTGGCAGGAGTTCGCAAAATCGTCGTTCATGAAAGATGGATCAAGGCGAACGCGAATGCGGGCATTACGCTCGGTCGACGGCGGTAAACTGGCGGCAAAGGAATCGGCCTCGACCGAAGCCGAACTGCCTCTGGCAGAAATGACGGTGCCTTGGAAGACATCGCTGCGGCCGAACAAGCGCACCTGCGCAACAAGCCCCGGATAGATCTCGTCATAATTGACCTCGGGAACAAGGATATCAACAAACAGCTCTCGACAGTCGAGGAGGCGCATCAACTCGTCGTTCAGCACCACGTTGGAACCGTCGACGATGCTCCTGGTCCAAATAACGCCGTCGAACGGCGCTATTGCGGTCGCGGATTCAAGGCTGCTGACGCGATCTGCCTCTTTGACCAGCTGCTTTTGAACTTCGGTGGCTCGTGTCTCATTTTCCGCGATGCGTGAGTTCAAGTCGTTGATGCGAACGACAACCTCGTCTTCACGCTGTCGCGAATAAGGCACGTCATTCTGTCCGTCGCCGAAGACAAAGATACCCTGGCGGACCGCATTGAGCCTTTGTTCCAATTGATCGACAGTCAAATTGCTGATTTCGACCTCGCCGCCAGTCGCAGCTCCGGCGGCCCGCGCGACCTCAACCAGCTTCTGCGTCAGAATGCCTTTTGACTCGAGCTCCATCCGGCGATTCAGGTCGACCTGCGCGACCAGATCCTGAGCTTGCGACACTTCGACTTTTTTCCGCAGGATTTCGACTTCGCGCTCGAGATTGGCAATGGTGGTCTGCCTGTAGATTTCCAATCTGGCAGACAATTCCTCGCGAAGTGCGGAGAGCTCCTCCCGCTCCTTTTTAAGTGCCGCGACGCGGTCGAGTGCCGTGTTGCGATCTGCCTCGAGCGAAGCGAGGATTGCACGATTGACGCGTGTATTTCGGATTTCTGCGAGGGGTTGCCCCGCCTTGACCGGGCTGCCGACCTTGAGGGGTTCTTCCGCAATCGTGCCGTCGATTGGGGCATTAACGACAGCAAACCGGGCATTGACTGTGCCATCAAGGCTCGTAAAGCCGGTAATCGTCGGCAATGACAGGACGGTCACGAGTGCCAGCAGCAACAGGCCGACGACGATGCGTGTGATGCGATGGTTCCAGATCATATTGTCATCCGAAGGTATCGCTCTGCAGCCATCCGTCGCTAGGGGACCCGGCGCAAACGGATGCAACTCATTATTGCATAAATTAGCGCATTGAGAATTAGTAGACAAGTGATGGTCGTAACCTGCGACAGAAACAATTCGGCTTTGGAGCAAATGCCGCCGACGGAGGCGTGGGCATATCGATGCGGTGGTCAACCATCCCGGCGCGGCGAACTGACGTGGTGGGGTATGGGGTGATGAAAATCGCCGCGCCGCGCCTGTAATGCCGACATCTCATTAAGACAGAGACGGCCTAATTCCACGCGATCAAAGAGCGGTTCAGCTTTTCACGGAAGCACAGAACCGCTCTACTCTTTTGTGTTTACGCAATTCCGGACCCTGTCATTTCCTGGAACTGCTTTAATTCGGTCGAAGCTTTTTGGTCGCGATCAGCATGACAAGATCTTCCGAGGCGTCTGCGAGCGTCAATGCCAACTCCGCAGCCGACCATCCACGTTTCTGCAAACTGACGAGCATTTCCACCATTGCGACTTCGACTTCTCGTCTGCAGCTCGAAATCGGCTTCAATTGGATTACGTTCTCATCGCATGCGGTAGTCATCTTAGCCTCCTCTGCCACATGAAGGGCAGCGTCAAAGAAATTCGACAATGGGTGGATATGATAGGGGTTGCGTGCAAGCCTCGAGCCTTTACGCATCGACACAGATGGCCTCGGTTGCGCGCAACCCCTCGCGCGCCATTATTTGCCGATGTCCGGCCTCAGGAGCGTCTCGCATGAATCGGCACGATGGGCGGTAGAATCTCTCCTGGCGCACCCTCAGGATGATTCCTGTTGCAAGCCAAGGCTTGCGCAAATCGCACACGACTATTTCCCCGATAGTTCACGACCTATCCTCCCATGTTCGCATCTTTTGTTTTGAATAAGTGTCTTTTTACGTTGACGGCGCTTCGACACTACATTGCACCGGCAGTTGAGTATTTTGGAAATTTCCGAACGTCCTTCGGAATTAACCATTGCTTATTTAGATATATGAACGGGACGCAATTGTCGTTATCGCCGCATCCAGAAAATTATCGGTCCGTCCATTTCTGCTCGCGGATGAATATGATAAGTAGCTTATGCACGTAGAGCTTTAGTCAATTCGTTTTTGTCGGATGGCTGCGCGGTTCAGCCGCGAAAACGATTGTTTGCTTCAGTTTGAACAGCCCGGATTGGCTCTTGCGCTGGAGGAATTGGATGGTTACGGAATCGGGAGATGACCCGGCTGCGGGACAGGAATGGCCGGCGCACCTGGAGCGGCGGCGCTGGCCGCGCGAACCGTCTTCCCAGAAAGAACATCGGGCGGACGTTCCACCGGCGCTGGCGCCCCTGCGATTTTCAACGCACGAACTGCCACCGAAAGAACAGTTCCAGGCTTGGCGATCACATGTGGCGCCCCTTATGAATGTTCATCTGCCGGACGAAAAATCGGAGGGCGACGGTTTCCTTGCGGAACAGACCGGCTGGCATCTCGGCGACATCCTCATCGTTCAGCAGCGCGCGCAGGCGTGCAGCTATATTCGCGATCAGGCGATGCTGCGATCGAGCCCAATCGATCACTGGAACCTCGGCGTGCTGCGCAGCGGCCGGGCCTGGACCGAGGCCGATCGGCATGTAACCGAGACCGGCCCGGGTGAGATATTTTTCAGGTCTCTTGGTTATCCGTACCGCGGGCGGATGACCGATTCAGTCGCTGTGCTCGTCTTCCTGCCCTATGAACTGTTGACCCGTGATGCCAGCCTTCTGCAGAACGCCAACAACACCGCCTTCTCCGGTAGCCTGGCTGAATTGCTGGTCAGCTATATCAACGGCCTGGAAGCCAATCTGAGCAGCTTGACGGTGGAGGAGGTGCCGCGGATCGTACGGACGATCGGCGATATGGTCGTTGCATGCGCCGCATCCTCCACCAGTTCGGACCGCGGTCACGAACAGACCAACATGGGGCTGATGGAGCGGGCGCATCGCTATATTCACCTCAATCTTCATTCAGATAGCTTGACGCCTGAGGTCATGTGCCGTGCGCTGGGGATCTCGCGGACGCGGCTCTACCAATTGTTCGAAACGAGCGGGGGCGTCTTCAACTACATTCGCAAACGTCGGTTGCTGCAGGCCTATGCGGAGCTTACCAACCCGACCGACACCAGGCCAATCTCGGAGATTGCCGAGACCGCCGGCTTCGACGTTGCAGCCAATTTCACCCGCGCGTTCAGCCATGAATTCGGGCTCAGCCCGCGTGAAGTCCGAAAGACCATAGCAACCGAGCACCCGGCCGTTCCAACAACACGCTCCATGCGACGTGTCGGGACAACGATCGGCGACTGGCTGACGCTCTGATGTGGGAAGGCACAAGAAGTAATTTTCTGGGTATTTCAACGAATTATGTGGCAGCGGTTGCCACACGTCTTCAAGTTCCATAACACAGATTACGCCGGATTCACCTGTAGCCGGGGTGGACTCAAGGATGAAGTGCGACTTGCGAGACGCACCTACTCCCAAATCGACATGGATGAACGTCGCAGGATCGTTCGCTGGCGAGCGGCCGGCGTGAGCGCCACCGTCATTGCCGAGAAGCTCGGCCGGCATCGCTCGACGATCTTCCGCGAGCTCAAGCGGAATACTTTTGAAGACCGCAGATGCCGGATCTGAGCGGCAACTAAAAGCTCGATGCGGCAGCGTGAGGCGTCGATCGCATAGTCTCAAAGCTAAAGCCAATGGTGCCACAACCCCGCCCCGATTCTGACCTTGCAACCCGGACCAGCCGCTCAGATCGGGGCTGGTCGTCGTGCCGCGTGGCAGCCGCGAGTGACATTTCTGCTTTGCGGCTCAGCGGACATTTCAACCTGAGCGCCACAGATTCTCCACCACCACCCCCACCATTCAGTGAGTGTCGCCAGATACTTTTGGACTTCGGTCACGCACTCTTGGACACCCACAATTTTGGATTTACGCACTCTCCTGCCCGAATGGCTGACCTCTCCGCCTGTGGCGATGCCGGAACGAACCGGCAGCGGATCGAACATCCGCTGCCGAAGATCGTTCGACGAGTGGTTTCCTTATTTTGCCGGGGCCTTGTAGGCAGATGCGATTTTGCCCGCCTTTTCTTGGGCGGCCTTGAATTCCGCACCCGTGTATGCTCGCACGGTTTTGATATTCGATACTGCTCCCGATGCGCCGACGACAAGAAGCGCGGGGATCAGGTCAACACCGTCGGGGAATTCTGCGATTACCATCCAGTCGGTTTCGCCGGTCGTGACGTAGAAAGAATGCTGTTTCCCGCCTGCTGCTTCCATGATGGTACGGGCCGCCGCTTCCCGGTCCGATGGATCGGCGATCATTCCCTTCGCTGCCGCGGCTGAATAGCACCCTGTGATTATGAACAGTGGCATAGGACATCCTCCTCAACAATCGGGCAGATCGGGCGATCTGCCGCATATTCAGTATCTCACATCCAGGCGTTCGCCGCGATTAGGTAAACCGGAGTAAGCCCCGGCGTAGGGCGCCCGGTCGTGCAAGAAGCTCAATGCCGCCTCTCATTCAAGGTAGGCAGCAGAGATTCTCCCGCCTAATGAGGGTTAAAGGCGACAGAGCTGCGCTCAACCAGCTTGCAAGAGACAACCCGACTGCCCGGATAAATCTTCTCGCCCGCTATCAAATCGTTCAGCCACTTCGCACCCTCTCTGCCGAGATCGTAGTATGGTAACGCTGCTGTGGTCAGCTCTGGCTTCAGCGCCGTCGTGACTGTCCGAAAATCGTCAAAGCCGACGATGCTGACGTCTTGTGGAATCCGCAATCCCAGCGCCATGGCGGCAATGTAGATCTGAATTGTCATTTCGTCGTTGCCGCTCATGATCGCGGTCGGACGGTCGTCTTGTTTGAGCATTTCGGTCGCTGCCGCAAAGACGTAGTTGTTTTCTGCCCCGACAGGCCCATCCATGCCGAGGCTGATAGAGAGGTCGTTCTCTGTGAGACCGAATTCGCTTGTCGTTCGGCGAAATGCCTCCAGGCGCAGTTCGGCTCCCAATAGGATCGGATTGAGCCGGATGTAACCGATTCTGCGATGACCCCGTTCAAGGAGATACCGGGTAAGATCTCGGGCCCCCTGATAATCATCGGGCTCGATAGACGGCAGGAGCTCCCTTGTTTGCGGCCGACAATTGATCATCACCGTCGGAATGCTGACATCGCCGGTCTCCGGATCCACAATGCGGCGGTACATGGTTACATACAGGACTCCATCAATGCGATGGGACTGGAACATTTTCCAGATTTCCACCTCTCTCTCGGAAGAACCACCGGTGTTGGCTATCAGGATGGTTTTCCCGTTCGCATTGGCCCAATCTTGAATTCCGCGGACAATATCGACCGAATAAGGCGTCGTGGAAACATAATCGGTGATAATCCCAAAGGTGTTGGAACGGCTGGATCGTATGAGGCGCGCCGCCATATTCGGGATGTAGCCGAGGTCGCGAATAGCCTTTTCCACCCTCTCCCGGGTTTCCTCAGTCACGTAGGGCTCGCCATTGATGACGCGAGAGACTGTTTTATTCGAAACCCCGGCCGCTTTCGCGACGCTGACGATGCTAACCATGTCCGCCAATTCTCCTGATGCGGGTCTGTTGTAAACTACACGCATGACAACGTCGACATATTTTTCTGACAACGTCGACAATTCCAATTGACAACGTCGTCATAGCGCGCCTATGGTCCAACAATGGAACAGCCTGAGGCAAGTGCTTCCGGCGGAACAAGGGAGGAATTCATGAAAAAACTGCTTGGCGCCAGCGCGCTCGCGCTCGTTTGCATAGCGGCCTCCGCCAAGGCCGAAACCATCAATATCCTCGTGGAAGGCGGCGGCGAAATGCTGCAGAAGGCAGCCGCAGAGAAGTTTACCGCCGAGACCGGTATCAAGGTGGACTTCACCGTCGTTCCCTATCAGGGCGTCTTCGACAAGTTTTCGGCCGAAATCGCCTCCGGCTCATCGGCGTTCGATGTGGTAACGATCGACGTCGTGTGGAACGCGAAATTTGCAAGCCATGTCGAAGACCTCGCGCCGCTCTTCACCGACGCGGTTCGCAAGGACCTGCCGCCTGCCTTGCTTGCCGACGCGAAGATCGGCGACAAACTGATCGGCATGCCTGCTTGGGCCAATGCCGAAATTGTTTTTTATCGCAAGGACCTTTTCGACAAGCCGGAAGAACAGAAAGCGTTCCAGGCAAAATATGGTTATCCCCTCGCCCCGCCGAAGACTTGGCAGCAATGGCGCGACATCGCAACATTCTTCACCCGAGACACCGATGGTGACGGCAAGACTGACTTTTGGGGCACCGACACCATCGGCAGCTTCTCCGAAGAGTGGATGGCGCATGTGCTTCAGGCGGGCTCGCCAGGTGTGATCCTCGACAAGGATGGGAAGGTGATCATCGACAACGAAGCGCATAGGAAGGCGCTCGAATTCTACATCGCGCCTCACTGCATCGATCATTCCGTGCCCGAAAACGTCAACGAGACTGGCTGGGGCGAAGCTCAGAACCTGTTCTATCAAGGCAAGACGGCGATGATGAAATTCTGGGCGCACGCCTACAAGATGACGCCCGCCGATTCCAAGGTCAGCGGAAAGGTCGGCGTCGCCCCAATGCTGGCCGGCGATGCAGGAATCGCGGCAATTCCGGGTCCTTGGTACAATGTCGTTCCGTCGACCTCCCAGCACAAGGACGCGGCCAAGAAGTTCATAGCCTTCGCCATCGCCAACAATGCGCTCGGTATCGAAGCGCCGCTTGGATTGGCTGCGACGAATTCGGCCTATAACGGCTATGCCAGCAAGCCCGGTTATGAGCATTTCACGCCGCTGCTTGAGACGTTGGGCGCTCCTGCGACGCAAGGCCGTCCGATGAATGAAAAATATCAGGAATTTGTCGACGAAGCGGTTCTGCCAGCCGTGCAGCAGGCCCTGACATGCAAAGCGGACGTCGGCAAGGTCCTGACGGACGCCAAGGAAACGATCGAAGACATCCTCGACTAGTCCCTCGGCGGCGAGGAGGACGGGTGGTCCTCCTCGCATCATCAGCTTTCGGAGAGCGCCATGTCGGGTGAAGACCGATTCGTGCTGTGCATGCTTGCGCCAGCCCTCGCCATCCTTGGCTTGCTGGTCGCATACCCGGTAGGGCTTTTGGTGTTCGATTCCTTTTTTAAGGTCGACACCATTACTCCCCACATACGAGAATGGATCGGGCTCAAGAACTATATCGACGCGCTAACCTCGAAGCGTGTCGCGGAAAGCGCATTCAGAACAATCCAGTATTCGATCTTTGCGCTGTTCTTCGAATTTACCTTCGGTTTCTGCGCCGCGCTGCTGTTCACGGCGCTCCCCGGTAAATCGCGCTGGCACCGCACGATCTTCACGCTGCCATTGATGGTGCCGCCAATCGTCGCCGGCCTCTTGTGGCGCTTTCTCCTGGTCGGGAACATCGGCATCTTGAACTACGGGCTCGTCCATCTGGGCGTCATCAGCGATCCCGATGCGATTGCCTGGTTGTCCGACGAAGATATCGTCATCTATTCCGTCTCTTTCGCCGATATCTGGCTGACGACATCCTTTGTCGCCCTCGTCTCCTATGCCGGATTGACAAACATTCCCAAAGACCTGCTCGAGGCGGCGCGGATCGACGGCGCGAACGCGTTCCAGCGCTTCTGGCATGTCACGCTGCCACTGATGCGCCCGGTGATCGCCGTCGTCGTCATCGTGCGTGGGGTGGATGCGGCCAAGACCTTCGACCTCATCTGGATTCAGACGCAGGGTGGCCCCAACCACGCTTCTGAAGTGTTTTCGATGAACATCTATCAGCGCATGATGCGCTTCGGCGATCTCGGCGAGGCCTCGGCCTCCGGCACGCTGTTTCTAATCGTCATGATGGTTCTGGCTGCTGCTGCCTATTGGAAGATATGGAGGCCGGTCCATGCGTAGTGCGCGCCGCTTCAATCTCAACGGCATGGTGATCAATGCCGCCGCGCTCGTCCTCGTCCTGTCCTATGCGCTGCCTTACGTATATCTGCTCATGACGTCGATCAAGCCGGCAGCGGATGTCCAGCAGATTCCGCCGAGCTTCTTTCCCGTGGTGATCTCTTTCGAGAATTTTCGCGATGTCCTGCAATCGTCGATCCTGCCGCGGGCCTTCGCAAGCTCGCTGATGGTGGCGGTGCTGACGACCATCCTTTCCCTCGCTGTGGCGGTTCCGGCCGCTTATGTCGCGACCCACTACCGGCGCCGGATCACCACCCTGTTCCTGCTTTTCGCGCTGGTCACGCGCATGGTGCCATCGGTGTCGCTCGGCGTGCCACTGTTCCAGCTTCTTAAGTCGCTCGGTCTGCTGGATACCGTTCCCGGTCTGGTGCTCGCCCACACATCAGCCGCGGTACCTCTTGCGCTTCTTCTCATGGCAGCCTTCTTCGAAGGCGTTCCGAAGGATCTGGAAGAAGCGGCGCGCATGGACGGCTGCACCCGTTTCCAGGCCTTTCTGAAGGTCATTCTTCCGATCATGACGGGCGGAATCGCCGTCACCGCGCTGTTTACCTTCATCACGAGTTGGAATGAGTTCCTCTACGCACTGCTGCTGACGTCAGAGGCGACCAAAACGGCACCGATCGTCATTGCTGAATACAACTCCGTCTATGGCCTTGCCTGGGGAGCGATGACGGCGGCGGCCGTGCTCTATTCACTGCCCGTCATCATCGTAACGCTCGCACTTCAAAAGCAGATCGTCGGCGGCCTGACTTTCGGCGCTGTAAAAGGATGAGGGAGGCTAAGACATGGCCGATATAGAACTGCGCAACGTCAACAAGATCTACGGCAACAGCTTTCATGCGCTACACGACCTGAGTTTCAACATCAGGGATGGTGAGTTCATGGTGTTTGTCGGTCCCTCGGGTTGTGGGAAATCGACGGCGCTTCGGATGATCGCCGGCCTTGAGAGCATTTCGAGCGGCGAACTCAGGATCGGGGACAGGGTCGTCAACGATGTCGATCCCAAAGATCGCGACATCGCCATGGTCTTTCAATCTTACGCGCTGTACCCGCACAAGACCGTGCGCGAAAACATCGCCTTTCCCTTGCTAATGGCGGGGTTGCCGAAATCCGACATTGCCAGCCGCGTGGATGAGGCCGCGCGCATCCTCGAGCTGACGGCTCTGCTCGACCGCAAACCGGCGCTGCTCTCGGGCGGCCAGCGGCAGCGCGTCGCCATGGGTCGGGCGATCGTCCGCCAGCCGTCCGCCTTCCTGATGGATGAACCGTTGTCCAATCTCGATGCAAAACTGCGTGTGCAGATGCGCGCCGAGATTGCCAGCCTCCAGAGAAAACTCAACGTCACCACGATCTACGTCACTCACGATCAGGTCGAGGCAATGACGATGGGGGACCGTGTCGCTGACACTCCCCAGAACCTGTACAGTCGCCCCGACAACGTCTTTGTTGCGGCCTTTATCGGATCGCCCTCGATGAACTTGTACGAGGCCGTTCTGAATGGAAGGACGGTGATCCTGGGCAGCAACAGTTTCGAAATTCCTGACCGGGTTTTCGAATGCCGTCCCTCGCTCAACGGTGCGTCTCACCGTCAAATCCTCCTCGGCATCCGGCCGGAGCACATGAATGACGCTTCAATCCGGCCTTCTTCGGCCGAGATCTCGGCCCCGGTCACTCTTGTTGAGGCGCTGGGTTCTGAATCCATGGTGCATCTGAATATCGATGCACCATGGGTGGACGCTGGCGACCCGGACGCCATCGTCGACATCGGCGACGAAAAAGCTGCGGTAGCCCGCTTTTCTCCAAAGAGCACAGTGCGAGCAGGTGACATCGCGCGCATCGCTGTCGATGCCGAAGAACTTCACTTCTTTGACCCGGGCACCCGCACCAGCATCTGGTGAAGGCACAGCCAAAAGAAAACAAGATTAACCCTCGCTGTCCGAGGAGACATGACAATGGTTAGCGAAAACTGTTACGACGTCACGAAGTATCCAACAGGCAATCCTCGGGAGGATATTGGCGCCGTCATCAATAACATCATTGCAGATATCAAGAACAGGCAAGCGGTTGTCGATGTAAATGACGGCGGAAAACCTGGATCGGTTATCTACATACCACCAGGCGATTATCGTCTCGTCACTCAAGTCGTTATAGACGTGAGCTATCTGAAAATCGTTGGCTCTGGTCATGGTTTTACGTCGTCAAGCATCCGCTTCAACACACCCGCAGGCGAGTTGGCCCACTGGCACGAGGTGTGGCCGGGCGGAAGTCGAATCCTTGTGGACATTTCTCCAGAGGCCGCAGACGGTGAGGCTGCTGGTGCCGCGTTTTATGTCAAGCGCAACGGAAATCCTCGTATAAGCTCTGTGGAGTTTGCCGACTTTTGCATCGATGGCTTGCACTTCATCGATGATGGTTTGGGGCAAGACGACGCAGAAAACACATACAGAAATGGCAAAACGGGAATCTATGTGGGCAGCGCCAATGACTCATTCCGAATAACCGGGATGGGCCTTATCTACCTGGAACATGGAGTTACTGTTCATGATGCAGATGCGCTCGCGATAGACAACAATTTCATCGCAGAGTGCGGCAACTGTATCGAACTGAAAGGTATGGGGCAGGCCTCGAGAATAGCAAATAATTTCGTCGGCGCGGGATATAGGGGGCACTCGATTTACGCCGAGAATTACGCCGGCATTCTGGTGTCCTCAAACAACGTATTTCCTCGAGGAGCAAGCAGTGTCCATTTCTCCGGAGTGGTGCGTTCCTCGGTCACGGGAAACAGGTTCCATTCCTTTTATCCCGGAATGTTGGTTCTTGCTGCTAACTGCTGCGAGAATTTGGTCTCGTCAAATCATTTTCTGCGAGATCGCGAGCCATGGGCGCCGATGCAGAAGTACGACAATGGCTTGGATGATCTGTTTGGACTTCTGCAGATTGACGGCAGCAACAATTCGCTGATCGCGAACCATATTTCGCACACCGTTGACACTCAATATATCAAGCCTCCCGCAGCAAAACCTGTCATAATCAATGTAGTTTCCGGCAGTGGAAACTACATAGCCAACAACCACATTGTGGCCACCACCGAAATAGCTCAAAAAGACGGGAGCGACACGCCAAACAGCGCCTGTTTTTCAACACAAGTGAGCGCATTGCTTTCAATCGGGAATTCGACTTTGCTCGACGTAACGACTGTGCTGGTGCAAAAGGCCTCCGTGGGGAATACGGTCCTGGACTCCGGAAATGTCGAACAAGTGGTGATGGACCGAGCGGTCAATGCATTCAGGGGCACTCCGGTTCCTGGGCAATAGACCGCAGCCGCCAGGCCTCTCCCGCCGGTCGTGGGACCACAAGTCCTCTTCCCGAGAAAACTTGGGCCAGTCTTCGGACCGGCCGTTCTTCACTCAGATTGCGTCTCCAAATGGCTAAAGCGACTGTCTCTTTTGCTTCGGGCGAGCGTTTGGAATTCTGGGCAGTTGGTCCCGGGGCCGTCACCATTTCACAATATGGTGAGACCCTCTGGAGTGTGCCCGCTTTCGAAGCTCATCCATCATACTATTCCTATCACCACCGCGAGGCCGGCAGCGTTGTCGTTGAATGGGATCGGCCGGAAGCATTCCTTTGGGCCTACTCCTACGATCCGGCAACCGTTGCGGAGGCCGGCATAAAGCTATGGGAATTCAGCACGGATGAGATTCTAATTCGCGCAGGAAAGGAAATTGGCACATGGCTGCGAAGCGATCCTCAGCGGCCTCGAATTCATTTTTCTCCTTGTCGCAACTGGATGAACGATCCCGTGGGTCTCTGCAGGATGGGCGACTGCTGGCACCTGTTTTATCAATTTCATCCATGCGGCGGCGACTGGGGGCCAATGCACTGGGGACATGCTACCAGCCCTGACCTGTTCAACTGGACACACATGCCGGTTTTCCTCCATCCGGAGCAGAACCTCTGGCGTCTCGGTGCAACCGGAGGCGCATTCTCCGGCAATGCATTTGAGGATAGGGATGGCAGGCTGATGTTCTTCTATACGGAGCGCCTGCCCGCCTATGACCTTTTCAAAGGTTATCGAGAAATACAGAAGATCGCCCGGCCGGACCGGCGGATGATCAAGGCGGCGAGCATCTCGACCGTGCTCGAGCAGCGCCCCGAAGGAGTCGAGCACGACTTCCGCGATCCAAAGGTGTGGTGGGATGAAGCCGCCGGCGCTTATCGCATGGTGCTCGGCGCTTCTATTCATGGCGACCCGGCAGTTTTGCTTTACGGTTCGGAGGATCTGCGTGAGTGGAAATACCTGGGACCGCTGTTCCGTGCACCGCCCTTCTTCCGTGAGCAGGGCGCCAGAGCAGTTGAATGCCCCGACTTTTTCCCCATCGACGGCAAATGGGTGCTGATCATGGGACTTGTCGGACACTGTGATCCAGGCAGCGGCCGACACAACCTGCTTTATGGGCTCGTCGGAGATTTCGTCGATGACCGCTTCATTCCGGACTCCGATGCGCTGCAACTCCTCGACTTCGGTAGCGACTATTATGCGATGCAGAGCTTCGCGACGGATGGCAGGCAGATTGCCTTTGCGTGGTTGTTCAATTGGGAGTTCCGCAAGCCTGCCGGGTCGCCGTATTCCGGCGAGTTGTCCTTACCTCGCCAGCTGTCGCTGGATGCGCGCAACAGGATATGCATGAGACCCGCTGACGAAGTGGAGGAGGCCCTCACTCATGCGCCTCTGTCTTCCGCAGAGCCCGGCAGATACGTTCTGGACGACGCGTCGATCGATATCCGATTGAACGGGACGCTCGACGGAACAAGGATCACCGCAACCGAAGCCGGACAATTGTCATTTTCCATCGTCGTGGAAGATCAAAGTATCTCCGTGCAGCTGCCACAAGACGACGGATCGATCCGTTACGCCGCGGCGATTGCCGGTGCGACGGATCTGAGAGTCATCCACGACAAGGGCATCGTAGAGATTTTTGCTGACGGAGGAGCCGTCTGCGGCACGCGGCGCAACTATCTCAACGTCAGACCGGACGATCTTGTTATCCTGTCAAAGGCACATGTGAGCGTTTTCAGCGGGGGGTAATCGCATCGTGCTGAAGGCGCTCCAAGCGGCCGATTCTGTACGTCGATGCCGCAGCCGCGAAGTTATTCGGGTCGTTTCCTACCGCACCTCGAATTCCGGATCTGTGGGAACCTGCATGGCGAGAGCGAGATGATTTGTCTGCGCGGCAAGCCCGATGATCGTCAGGAGTTCGCCATGTTGGGCATCGGTCATGCCGCGCGCCCGGGCGGCCGCGGTGTGGGATTGAATGCAGTATTGGCAGGCATTGGCCGTCGACACGGCGATATAGATCATCTCCCGCGTCAACGGATCGATCGCGCCTTCGACCGTCATGACCGACTTAAGCGTCTCCCACACCCGGTTGAGATTTGCGGGATCATTTGCGAGAGCACGCCAGAAATTGTTGATGAAATCGGTCTTGCGTGTCGCCCTGATGTCATCGAACACGGCTTGCACGGTCGGAATGGCTGCGGCCTCTTCATCCGACAGGAGTTTGACTGTTGCCATCGCAAGTTCCTTTCCGGGCGCGGATCCAGGGCCTCAAGCATGATTTGCTCGGCGATCCCACGCTGACCGGCGGAACATACGAAGAAATGGCAACGGCCGCCAGCCTCCCCGCCGGTGAGGAAATCGAACATCGCATTTCAGGAAAACAGGCAAAATTAGAAATTATTGTCTATATATTTTATAGATTATGCCGTTCCATAGCCCTGTCGACATCCAGCGATGAGATTTCGAACGCCCGATGAATCCTTCATCGGGCGCAGTGACCTGCCGACTTCTTCCAATTTCAACAGGAGATTTCCATGAGCAATCCGGTTCTCGTCAATCAGATCATCCCCGAGTCCGATGTCGTCCCGCTGACCGGCCGCGTCGGTGCCGAAATCAAGGGTATCCGCCTCGGCGGTGATCTTTCGGATGCAAAGGTGGCGGCCATCAACCAGCTTCTCTTGAAACACAAGGTCATCTTCTTCCGCGATCAAGGACATCTTGACGATTCCGAACAGGAAGCCTTCGCACGCCGCCTCGGCGACCTTGTGCCGCATCCAACCCAGGGACCGGTCGCCGGCACGGCTTCCATCCTCAATCTCGATTCCAGCCGCGGCGGCGGCAGGGCGGACCAGTGGCACACCGACGTCACCTTCGTCGATGCCTATCCCAAATTCTCCGTTCTTCGCGGCGTAGTCATTCCGGCGGCCGGCGGCGACACGATCTGGGCCAATACCCATGCCGCATATGAAAGCCTGCCGGCGCCGCTCAAATTGCTGGCGGATCACCTGTGGGCCATTCACAGCAATGCCTATGACTATGCTGCCGTTCGCCCTCGCGCCACCGCTGAAGAGAAGAAGCATTTCGAGGAGGTCTTCACCTCGACCATCTATGAGACCGAGCATCCGGTCGTGCGTGTCCATCCGGAAACCGGCGAAAGATCGCTACTGCTCGGCAACTTCGTTCAGCGCCTTGTCGGCCTGTCGAAGAGCGACTCCGTAAAACTCTACGAGGTGTTCCAGTCCTACGTCACCGCCCCGGAAAATACCGTGCGCTGGCGCTGGAGAGCGGGGGATGTGGCGATCTGGGACAATCGCGCCACCCAGCACTATGCCGTCAACGATTATGGCGACCAGCACCGCGTCGTGCGCCGCGCCACGGTTGACGGCGATATTCCCGTCGGCATCGACGGCCGCCGCAGCATAACCCATGTCAAGGCCGCCAAGCCGCAAGCAAAGGCGGCGTGATCACGCACAGATGAGTGTTGCCGGGCACATGAAGCGACCAGAGCTTCATGTGCCGCTGACATCCTTTTGGAGAGATTGCGGAAGCGGCCGGGCGCCCTTCGCAACAGCAAAAAGAGCCACATGCCTTACGAGAAGGATAGCTTCTCGCTCGGCCGGGTCAGGGTTTCCGGGCGCAGCACCGCATCGAGATGCTCCTTCTGCATCAGGCCGCGTTCGAGAAGGATTTCGTAAACCCCCCGTCCCGAATGATGCGCTTCCAGCGCAACCTCCGTGGCGTTGCGATAGCCGATATAGGGGTTCAGCGCCGTCACGATGCCGATCGACTGCTCGACCGTCTGCCGCAGCCGGTCACGATTGGCGGTAATGCCTCGAATGCAGTTCGCTTCGAGCGTCAGGCAGGCATTGGTCAAGTGGCTCAGGCTGCGGTAGAGGCTGTAGAAGATCACCGGCTCGAAAGCATTCAACTGAAGCTGGCCCGCCTCGGCGGCCATGGTGATCGTCACGTCATTGCCGATCACTTCGAAAGCGACCTGGTTGACGACCTCGGGGATGACCGGGTTGACCTTGCCCGGCATGATCGAGGAGCCGGCCTGCCGCGCCGGCAGGTTGATCTCGTTCAGTCCCGCTCGCGGTCCCGAGGACAGCAGTCGCAAGTCGTTGCAGGTTTTGGACAGCTTGACCGCCACGCGCTTGAGGACGCCCGAAAGCTGCACGAAGGATCCGCAATCCTGCGTCGCCTCGACCAGATCCGGCGACGTCACCAGATCGACGCCGACGATCTCGCACAGGCGCTCGCGCACCAGCGCTGCATAGTGGGGATGGGCGGTGATGCCGGTACCGATGGCGGTGGCGCCGAGATTGATCTCGCGGATCAGCGAGACGGCTTCGGCAAGGCGCGCCTCATCCTCCGCGAGCATCAGTGCATAGGTTCCGAATTCCTGTCCCAGCGTCATCGGGACGGCGTCCTGCAACTGGGTGCGACCCATCTTGAGGACGTCGGCAAATTCGACCGCCTTGGCCTCGAACGACCGGCGCAGGATTGCCATGGCGTCGACGAGACGGTGAACGCCGATCCAGGCGGCGAGCTTCAGCGCCGTCGGATAGACATCGTTGGTGGATTGCGAGAGATTGACGTGCTCGTTCGGATGCAGGTGCTGGTACTCGCCCCGCGAATATCCCATGATTTCAAGCGCCCGGTTCGCAATCACCTCATTGGCATTCATGTTGGTCGAGGTGCCGGCGCCGCCCTGAATGAGATCGACGACGAAGTGGTCGTGCAGCGCGCCGTCGCGGATCTCGACACAGGCTGCGATGATGGCGTCGGCGCGCGCCCGATCGAGAAGGCCGAGGCTTGCATTGGCCTGAGCCGCCGCCTGCTTGATCGCGGCGAGCGAGGCAATCAGATCCGCCGATTCACGCAGGGTCTGACCGGTGATCGGAAAATTCTCGACCGCGCGCAGCGTATGCACGCCGTAATAGGCCGAGGCCGGAACGTCGCGGTCGCCGATCAGGTCATGCTCGACGCGGATTTTCGCAATATCGGAGATAGTCATGGCTGAACTTTCGAGAGGCGGCGCTGCGGCTGCGGCGGCAGGCCGGAAGAATGATGAATGGGGACGCGGCAGAAATTGCCGGATCCGGAAGTGTCATCCGGTCAAGCCGCGGGACGGGAATTCTCTCCGTCCGGCTTGGATCCGCGCAGCTTGAATGGAAAGGACACGCCGCCGGTCGTGATACCCATCGTGTTCACGCGCCTGGGGCGATGAAACTCCGCAAGCTGCCTGCGACGTTCCGACGAGCCGACGCCAAGCTGCTCGAGGATTTCCGTCACGACGGCGTAGAGGATTTCGATGTTGCCGTCCTCGATCTTGACCGAGATGCCGAGCGCCCCATCCGCTCCCAGTCGCCTGGTATCGTCCGAGGCGCGAACACCGATTGCATAGCTGGCATCGGCGCCGAGCTTGCCGATCATTGCGCCGTCGAATGCGCGCATCAAAACCGTGCAGTAACGCCCGTCGCCCGCGACCAGTTCAGGGTAGCACGCCATCGCCCGGAAAATGCGAGCCAGCGCTGCGTCTCGCGTCGACGAGCCCTCCCGCCCCTCGCCCCGGTCCGCGGCCGAAGCAAGCTTGGCATAGAGGCGCGCCAGGCGATCCAGGGGAAAAGCGGGCGTCGGCAGATTGCATCCGTCGATCCCCCATTCGACGTCCTGCGGGTCCAGGTCGCAGAGTTCGGCGACCGTCCGCTTCACGACCAGCTGCATCGGATGATCCGGCAGGTGATAGTCGTCGGCGCCCGCTCCGATGGCCCGGGCGCCGGCAATCATTCCGACGTGTTTTCCCGAACAATTGCTGCAGACAGCCGTCGGTGTATAGTCCTGCTTGATCCAGGCCCGGTTCACGTTTTCGGACAAGGAAGGATGGCCGCCGCAGCGAAGATCCGCCTCCTCGGCCTGGATCTTTGATAGCATGGTCCGCGTCCGCACGATATGGCGCTCTTCGCTGCTGTGGGAAGCGCAAATCAGCGCGAGATCGGCATCATCGAAGCCGTAGCGCTCGAACCCATCCGTCTCGAGGATGGCAAGCGCCTGAGCCGGCTTGGCGGCAGACCGGGCAAGCGTCAGGCGCGTCGGGTTTCCCAGCGCGTAAAGCAGCCTCCCCGTTGCATCGACGACCGCCGCATGGACGCGGTGACGGTTCTCGACGATGCCGCCACGATCGGTGACGACGAAATCCTCACTCGGGATCATTTCTCTCTCCATTGATGCGGTGCCCGACGGCCTTCGGCGCGCCGGGGATAGCTATCGCGGGTCAGGCCAGATCGAAACCGCCGCGATCGTCGCCGTGTTCGGCTGCAATCAGGTGGATGCGCTCCCGCATCAGAAGCCAGCCGACCACCAGCGCCGGAATGATCAGCAGCAGAGACGCGACCGTGTAGGTGCCGACTGGATAATCGAGGGCCATCAGGATCACGACGATCGCCAGGAAGCCCAGCGTCAGCACGCCGGTGTAAGGCGCGCCGAACATCCGGAATTCCGGCCGCGCCAGCTTGCCCTGACGTGACAGGTACCACAGCTTGAGCTGGCAGAGGACGATGACGCCCCAGGCCGCGATGATGCCGAGGGCCGCGACATTCAAGCCGATCTCGAAAGCTGCTGCCGGAACGACGGCGTTCAGCACGACGCCGAAGGCGGTCACGACTGCGGTCACCGCAATCCCGCCATAGGGTACGCCGGATCTGTTCATTTTCGCCAGGGCGGCCGGCGCCGAGCCTGAGATCGCCATGGAATGCAAGATGCGGCCGGTCGAATAGAGGCCTGCATTGAGGGACGACAGGACCGCGGTCAGCACGACGAGGTTCATGACGACGTCGGCGCCCTGGACGCCGATCTTGCCGAAGAAGGTGACAAAGGGGCTCTCGCCGCCCTTATAGGCGGTATAGGGCAGCAGCAGCGACAGCAGCAGAACCGAGCCGACATAGAAGACCACCAGGCGCAGCACGACCGTCCGGATCGCCCGGGGCATGACCTTGCGCGCATTTTCGGTTTCGCCTGCGGCGGTGCCGATCAGCTCGATCGAGGCATAGGCAAAAACCACCCCCTGTATCACGACCAGCGCCGGCAGGATCCCGCTCGGAAACATGCCGCCGAAATCGGTGATCGTATTCAGCCCCGGAACGTGGCCGTCGATCGGCGTGCCGGAGATGACGAAGTAAACCCCGACGATCAGGAAGACAACCAGAGCGAGAACCTTGACGAGGCTAAACCAGAATTCCAGTTCGCCGAAGACCTTCACCGACAGAAGGTTCATGGCGAGAACAAGGACCAGTGCCGTCAGCGCAAATACCCACTGATCGATCATGGCGATCCATGGGACATAGGCCTTGAAGAAATTCATGTAGAGCGCCACCGCGGTGACATCGGCGACCGCCGTCATCGCCCAGGTCAGCCAGTACAGCCAACCGACCGCGAAGGCGAGCTTTTCGCCGTAAAATTCACGGGCATAGGAGACGAACGAGCCCGAGGTCGGGCGATGGACGATCAGTTCGCCGAGAGCCCTGAGAACGAGGAATGCGAAAAAGCCGCACAAGGCATAGACGAGTACGAGCGCCGGACCGGCAGCGGCAAGCCGCCCGCCCGCGCCGAGAAACAGGCCGGTGCCGATGGCGCCGCCGATGGCGATCATCTGGATCTGACGCGGCTTCAGCGCCTTTTTGTAACCGAGATCCTCCTCGGCGAAGATCTGGCCATCGGCCTCGGTTCTGGTGGATTCCATGACTGTCATTACTCCTCCCTATCCTGGATTCGGCAGCCTCCCCGGCCGCCCTTCCGCGCAGTCGCCCCATAGATGTTAATCTGCTATGCGGTCTGACAGGTTTGTGGAATAGCTGAGGATCCGCGCCACGGTCAAGGTCTTTCGTTCGAGAGGGTGCATATATGAACGCCGGTTCGCCCATCTGGCAGCTGCCGATGCCCGAGCGCACGGTGTTGGAGGAAGCGTTCGCGGCTGCTTAACGCAGTGCGGCGCCGAGGATGCGATTGACCGCCGTCTCGACCTTTTGGAGATGAACCTCCATCGCGGCCCGGGCTTCGATCTCCGAGCCTGCACGGATCGCGTCGACAATCGCGCGATGCTCGTCGTTCGACTCCTGGCGCCGCGGCCCTAAGACCGTCAGCAGCCCGGATTGCTGCGCCATCGCCTCCCGGACCTCGTCGACGATGTCGCGGAAGACGGCGTTCTTCGATGCAGCCGCGATCAGTCCATGAAATTCCGAATCCAACCGCACCCAGGCCTCGGTATTTTTCTCTTGCTCCATCTCGTCGCAAAGTCCGAGCAAGCGGGACAGCTCGTCATCGCTCCGACGCAGCGCCGCCCAGCCGGCGGCCGATACTTCGACGTGAGGCCGCGCCTCCATCAGATCACGCGCCGAATAATCGCCGTAACTGATATTTCCGTCGCCGGCAGCCGCGAGCACATAGGTGCCGCTGCCCGTTCGCGTCTCCGTCAGCCCCAAAATCTGCAGCGAGCGCAGCGCTTCCCGGACGATCGGGCGGCTGACGCCGTATTTTCCCGCCAGCTTAGCTTCCGACGGCAGCTTCGAACCGGCAGCAAAACGGCCGGAAAGGATGAGGCTGCGCAATTCATCGAACACAAGTTCCGAGGCGCTTTTGCGACTGAGGGTCGCGGGATCGGACAGCCAGTTTTCTAGATCGTTCATCGCTTGCATTCGATTGGCCGGGCGGAATGTCCGGGCGCAAAATTGAAATCAGGCCTTCCAGGCAGTTCGTCTGTTATCGGCAATCCCGATGATGGACCGCTCGACCTCCAGCAGGTGCTCCGCCATTGCCGCGCGCGCATCCTGCTCGCTGCCCGCGGCAACTGCCTCCAGAATTCGGCGATGTTCGGCGTTGGACGCTTTGCGCCGGCCGCGAACATGCTCGACGAGTTCGGATTGCGTCGAAAGCGCGCCGCGAACATCGGCGACGACTTTCCGGAAGATCGCATTGCCGGAAGCCTCCGCGATTTCTCCGTGAAAGACCGCATCCATCCGCACCCATTCCCGGACATCCTCTTCCTCGTCCATCCGGTCGCACAAGGATGCGAGCCGGGTCAGCTGCTCGTCCGAGCGCCGCAATGCCGCCCAACCGGCAGCCGGAATCTCGATGCAGGGGCGCGCCTCCATCAGATCCCGGGCGGAATAGGCGCCGCCGCCGAGTTGGCGCGCGGGGCTTTCCGAAACGACGAAGGTGCCCCGGCCGGTCCTGGTCTGCGTGAACCCCAGTGTCTGCAGCGAACGCAGCGCTTCACGCACGATCGCCCGGCTGATGCCGTAACGTTCGGCAAGTTGCACCTCCGAGGGCAGACGGATCCCGAGCGCCAGTTTCCGATCGACAATGGCCGTGCGGATATCTTCGAAGACCGCCTCGGCAGCGTTTCTTCGGCCTATTTCTTTCTTCTCCGAGAGCCATGAATCCATATTCCGCATCGAAGAACGATGCGGGCAATCCACAGAGCTGTCAAGCAACCGAACAGGCTGATCGGGAGCGTGCGGGCGTGCGGCACGCGTCGCGGAAAGCGATTACCAGAGCTTCATATGGCGGTTGACGTCCTTGTAGAGCAGGTAGCGGAACCGGCCGGGGCCGCCGGCGTAGCAGGCCTGCGGGCAGAAGGCGCGCAGCCACATGAAATCGCCAGCCTCGACCTCGACCCAATCCTGGTTCAGGCGATAGACCGCCTTGCCCTCCAGCACATAGAGACCATGCTCCATGACATGCGTTTCCATGAACGGGATCACCGCACCCGGCTCCAGCGTCACGATGTTGACGTGCATGTCGTAGCGCACATCGGCCGGATCGATGAAGCGGGTCGTGCCCCAGCGCCCGTCGGTGTCGGGCATGGCCCGGATCGGATGGTCGTCCTCATGGGTGACGATCCCCGGCGGCGGTTCCAGCCCCTCGACCTCCTGAAAGGCCTTTCTGACCCAGTGGAAGATTGCTGCGGCTGAGCCGTCATTCTTCAGACGCCAGGCCGAACCCGCTGGAATGTAAACAAAGGAACCGGCGCGCAGCGCATGGCTGACGCCCTCGAGCTCAACCGTCATGTCGCCTTCGACGACGAACAGCACCGCTTCAGCCCGCTTGTCGGGCTCCGGGCGGTCGCTACCGCCGCCCGGCTGAACTTCCATCACATATTGCGAGAAGGTCTCGGAGAAGCCCGACAGCGGCCGGGAGAGAACCCATGCGCGCGTCCCCGTCCAATGCGGGAGCAGGCTCGTGACAATATCGCTCATGACGCCGCGGGGGATGACCGCGTAAGCCGTGGTAAAAACGGCCCGGCCCGAGAGCAGCTGGCTCTGCGGCGGCAATCCGCCGAGCGTCGAAAAATAATCCGTCTTGTTCATCGGTGCGGCTTTCCAAGCATTTGTCTCTGCACCTGCTTTATGCGCCGCCGATCCGTTAGGCAACTCACAAGCCGGACGAGCGATCCGCCATCACCAGGTGGCCGGGCCCGACCTCGCGATAGAAAGCTTTCGGGGGGGCATAGTCGACCGGTCGCATCGGGCTTTTGATCTCGTCATTCGCCACCAGGCGCTTTTCGTGGCGACGGTCGGGATCGGGCACCGGCACGGCGGCGATGAGCTTCTTCGTATAGGGGTGCTGCGGATTTTCGAATATGGCGGCGCGCGGGCCGACCTCGACGATCTCGCCGAGATACATCACCGCCACGCGGTGGCTGACGCGCTCGACCACCGCCATATCATGCGATATGAACAGAAAGGCGAGGTTGAGGCTCTGCTGCAGGTCGAGCATCAGGTTGATGACCTGCGCCTTGATCGAGACGTCGAGCGCCGAAACGCTTTCGTCGGCAATGATGACCTTCGGCTGCAGGGCAAGCGCCCGGGCAATGCAGATGCGCTGGCGCTGTCCGCCGGAAAATTCATGCGGATAACGCCCGGCCATCTCCGCGGAAAGGCCGACCTTGACCAGCAGATCGGCAACGACGTCCTTGGACTGTTTCGCCGTGCCCATGCCGTGCTCGAGATAGGGCTCGGCGATCGCAGCACCCACCGTCATGCGCGGATTGAGGCTGGCGAAGGGATCCTGGAAGATCATCTGCACGGATTTGCGCATTTCGCGCAGTGCCCTCCTGTCGAGGCCGAGCACCTCCCTCCCCTCGACGAGCACCGAACCGGCCTGCGGCTCGATCAGGCGCATGATGGCCCGCCCTGTCGTCGATTTGCCGCAGCCGGATTCGCCGACGAGCGACAGCGTCTCGCCGGCATGGAGATCGAAAGAGACGTTTTCGACCGCGTGCACGCGGCTCGTCAGCCGGCCGAAGAGGCCGGAGTGGATATCGAAGCGCTTGGTGAGGTTCTTCACCTGCAGGACGGGCGTCACTGCCACCGTATCGGCTGCCTCGGCGGGAACGTCGGATTCGCCCGTTGCGGTATTGACCACGGGAAAACGCAGCGGCCTCTGCCGACCCTGCATCGAGCCGAGCACCGGCACGGCGGACAGCAGCGCCTTCGTATAAGGATGTCTGCCGCGGTGGAAGATATCGGCGGTGACGCCGCTTTCGACCTGCTCGCCGCGATACATCACCACCGTTCTGTCGGCGATCTCGGCGACAACGCCCATGTCATGCGTGATGAAGAGAACGGAGGTCCCCTCCTCCGCCTGCAGCATCTTGATGAGATCGAGGATCTGCCCCTGGATCGTCACGTCGAGCGCTGTCGTCGGCTCGTCGGCGATCAGCAGTTTCGGCCGGCTGGCGAGCGCCATGGCGATCATCACCCGCTGGCGCATGCCGCCGGAAAAACGGTGCGGATATTCGTCGAAGCGCGAGGCGGCCGAGGGGATGCGGACCTTCTCCAAGAGCCTGATCGTTTCGGCCCTGGCATCGGCCCGGCTCAAATCGGAATGGCAAAGCAGCGCTTCGGAGATCTGATCGCCGATGGTGAAAAGCGGATTGAGCGAGGTCATCGGCTCCTGGAAGATCATCGCCACCTCATTGCCGCGCACCTGCCGCATCGCGTGTTCCGGCAGCGCCAGCAGGTCGCGGCCGCCGAGCACGACGCAGCCTTCGGTGCGGCTCGTTTCCGGCTGCAACAGCCGCATGATCGACAGCGACGTCACGCTCTTGCCCGAGCCGGATTCGCCGACGATCGCCACGGTTTCACCGGGCGCGACGGTGAAGGAGACATCGCGCACGACCGGTTTCCAGGCGCCGTCCACGAGGAAGGAGGTGGTCAGCCTGTCGACGGAAAGAACGGGGCTCAATGTCTCGATCGGCTGGGCTTGGGCGTTGGCCATTTCGGCTCCTCTTGCGGCGGATGAGAACGGCGGGTCAATCCGGCCAGCGCAGCAATCCGTCGAAGCGGTGCCGGCTGCGGTTTTCGATCGGGGTTGCGATGATCTCGTTGGAGGCGCGTGCCTTGTCGAGCTCCTCAGCAAGACGGTTTGCGACGATCACCTCCTGGCCCGGATGCAGGTTGCAGGGGTCGAGATAGAAATAGCGGTGCTCCACCTCGTGGTCGCGCACGATGATCGGCGGGTTGCCTCTCGCCAGCGCATCGGCCAGATCCCAGGCGGTGATATGGGCCTGTTCGGGATCGACGATGAGACGCAGACGGTCGAGCGGATTGTTGGTGGGGTCGGGCTCGATCAGCGCGGTGACGCCGGGACGACCCTGGAGGGTCTTCTTCCAGAGATTGAGATAGCCGGTCTCGCGTTCGCGGATGCCGGCATGGTCGCGCCTTTCCCAGGCTTCCAGCGCCGCCATGACGCCGAAAATGCTCTCCTTGCCTACCTTCATGCCGCGGCCGATGCCCATATTCTGCAGGAAGGCATGGCGCACCAAATCCTTCCTGCCGGCAACGATGCCGGAGGTCGGGCCGCCGAGAAACTTGTGGCCGGAATAAAGCGCGATATCAGCCCCCTGCTCCAGGAAAATCTTGAGGTCATATTCCGATGCCGCATCGACGATAACGGGCACCCCCTTGGCATGGGCGATCTCGACGAATTCCTTGAGGTTCAAGAGGCCGTAATCGACGACGTGGTGGGAAACGACATAGACGGCGGCTGCGGTTTTGTCGGTGATGGCGTTTTCCATATGGAAGCGATGGGTCGAAGTCGCCTGTCCCACAAGCACGACCTTGCCGCCGGCAAGCCGGATTGCCTGGTCGACGGGCGCACCGTAGCTGACCACATGGCCCATCTGCACCAGCACTTCGTTCTTCTCAGACACGGCATCCGGCAGCCTCTCGATAGCCAGCAGATTGTTGCCGGTGATCGCACCGGCGACGGTAAGCGAAATACCGGCCGAGCAGGAGGCGGTGACGAAGCCCGCCTCGCCGCCGGTCAGCCGGGCGATGACGCCGCTTGCCTTGCGCTGCAGGTCGTTGATCTCGGCGAAGTGCGGCAGGATGGACGCCATCGCCGCGATCGCCTCGGGAACGACGATCGAAGCGCCAAGGCTGGTCATCGTGCCGGACACATTGATGACGGGACGAAGGCCGAGCGAAGGTCTGATATCATCGGGCATGAAGATCTCCGGAAGTCTGGGGCGAAGGGCGAAACATGGGGCGGTCGTCCGGCAGTGTCGAACAGCCGGAGAACGGACGCGGGTTAAGATAGGAAAAGGTCATCCGAAGACCACTCCAAACATGAAAACACACCTCGTCATCCATGCAAAGCGACGATCGCCTCGATCTCGACGGTGATATTGCCGGGCAGCGAGCCGAAGCCGACGGCCGAGCGGGCATGTTCGCCTGCCGCTCCGAAGACCGCGATCAACAGGTCGGAACAGCCGTTGATGACGCTCGGATGGTCCTCGAACTCGGGTACGGCGTTGACCATGCCGAGCAGCTTGACCACCCGCCTGACGCGCGAGAGATCGCCGAGCGCCTCATGCATGACGGCAAGCAGGTTGATGCCGGTCAGCCGCGCATGCCGGTACGCCTCGTCGACACCGACGCCGCCGCCGACCTTGCCGGCATGCAGGAAGCCATCGGCTTCGCGCGGCCCCTGGCCGGATAGATAGAGCATACTGCCTTCCACCACATGCGTCACGAAATTGGCAATCGGCGGTGGCGGCGGCGGCAGCGTTATGCCAAGAGCGGCTAACCGTTGGTAAGGCGAATTCTCGACCTTGCCGGCTGCGGCGGGGAACTGATTCACGCGAACTCCTGTCATGCGAATTTCGATTGGCGAATTTGGATTGGCCGACCGCTGGTCGACGGATCAAAGGTCCTTGCGAAGTCTCGGGTCGAGCATGTCCCTCAGGCCGTCGCCGACCATCTGCAGCGACAGCACCGAGAGAACGATCGCGACGCCGGGGAAAAGCGTCATCCAGTCGGCCTGGCCGATATATTGCCGGCCGGCGGCGATCATCGTTCCCCAGGTTGGGATCTCGGGGCTGACGCCGAGGCCGAGAAAGGACAGGCCGGCCTCGGCAAGCATGGCGCTGGCGAAGAGGAATGTGCCCTGCACCAGGATCGGCGACAGCAGATTGCGCAGCACATGCCGCGTCATGATGTGGAAGGTCGAAATCCCGAGCGCCCTCGCCGCCTCGACATAGGGCAGCTCGCGAATAACGAGCGTCGAGGCTCGCACGATGCGGGCAAGGCGCGGCGCATAGACGATCGACAACGCGATGATGACGGTCGTCAATGACGGGCCGAGGGCGGCGACCAGCGCGATCGCCAGCAGAATATCGGGGAAAGCCATCATCGCGTCGATCAGCCGGGCTATCGGCGTATCGAGCTTCTGGAAGAAGCCGGCGAGCAGGCCGAGCGTGACGCCAATTGCGGCCGAAAGCGCGACGACCGCAGCCCCGACGAACAGCGACAGGCGGCCCGCGAAGATCGTGCGCGAGAAGACGTCGCGACCGAACTCGTCAGTGCCGAAGAAGAAGGTGCCGCTCGGCGGCTTCAGTCGGTTGACGATGGAAAGCTTCGACGGCGAATAGGGCGCGACTACAGGCGCGAAGGCCGCCAGCAGCACGAAGATCGCCAGGATCAGCAGGCCGAAGGCCACCGTCCTACGCTTCATCAGGCGGCGGACGAATTTGCCGCCTTCGCTTTCGGCTGGTTTGATTGCGATATCGGCCATCAGTAGCGCACCCTCGGATCGACCAGCAGGTAGAGCATGTCGATCGCAAAATTGATCAGCACATAGAGCGCGGCGATGACGAGCAGCGCCCCTTGGATGACGGGATAATCGCGGCGCAACACCGCCGAAACGACGAGATTGCCGACACCCGGCAGGCCGAAGACTGTTTCGGTGACAACAGCGCCCGAAATCAGCACCGCCGCCGTCAGGCCGAGCACCGTCAGGATCGGGATCAGCGCATTCCTCAACGCGTGCTTGAGGATGACCTTGCGCTCGATCAAGCCCTTGGCGCGGGCCGTGCGGATATAATCGTCGCCGAGCACATCGAGCATCGAGGCGCGGGTGAAGCGCAGGATCAACGCCGAGGAGACGATGCCAAGCGCAAAGGCCGGCAGGGTCAGGTGATACATCCGGTCGATGAAGGTCGAGCCCGGGCCGCCATATCCCGAGACCGGGAAGAGATTGAACCGCACGGCGAAGAACTGCATGAGAATGAGCCCGAGCCAGAAGCTCGGAATGCTGGCGGCGAACATGGCGAGCGTCGTTGCCGCCTGGTCAATGAAGGAACCGCGCCGATAGGCGGCATAGATGCCGATCGGCAGGGCGATGGCGCTGGCAATGGCAAGCGAAAACAGCGTCAGGAAGAAGGTCGGCTCGGCCCGGTCGATGAGGGCCGATGTGACGGGCATGTTCAGGAAGATCGACTGGCCGAGATCACCCTTCAGCAACTGGCCGATATAATAGACATATTGCAACCCGAGCGATTGATCGAGGCCGAGCCGGGTTCGGAGATCGGCAATATCCTGCGGCGTCGCATCCGGCCCGAGCATAACGGCGGCCGGATCTCCCGGCGTCACACGCACGATGACGAAGACGACCGTGACGACGAGAAACATCACGACGATCATGCCGAACAGGCGCTGGAGGATGTAGCGGATCATGAATGCCGGCCTTCAAGCCCTTGCAGATGCGGCAGAAAAGATGACCGGTACCGGTCCCGAAGGACCGGTGCCGGCGGTGATGCTCACTTCTTGATCGAAGCGTTCCAGAAATACGGCCAGGGAGCCGGATCGACTCCTTCGAGCTTGACCGACTTCGCCGAGACGGCGTTGAAATCGCCGATCTTCATGAAGGGCGCGTCGGTATAAACCGCCTTCTGAACATCGGCCCAGAGCGCCACGCGCTTCTTCGGGTCGACCTCGGAGGTGAAGGCATCGACGGCGGCCTTGCGGGCTGGCGTGTCCCACCAGCCCGGCGAACTGGTCGAGAGCGAGCCGATGAGGGCCGGCTCCGGCAGGAAGGGGCTGTGGGTGATATAGATATCCCAGAGCTTCGGATCGGTGCGGCGCTGCGTCAGCGTCGCCCAGTCCACCACCTGCATATCGACGGTGAAGCCGGCAAGCTTCAGATATTCGGCGGCGACCTGCGCCATCTTGTAATGGAACTCGTATTGACGGCTGGTCAGGATGCGGATCGGCTCGCCGTTGTAACCCGCTTTCTTGGCGGCAGCCGCCGCCCCTTCCGGATCGGCGACATTATAGGCGCCCTCGACGCCGGCATCCGTCGACCAGGCAAAGGTCTTGGGGTAGATGGCGCCGTCGAGCGCATAAAAATCCTTGCTGCCGAAGGCTGCCGCCAGCATGTCTTCCATGCTGAGCGCTTGGCGGATCGCCTTGCGGACCTCGACATTGGCAGCCACACCTTCCTTCGTATTGAAGACGAAGACCGGATAACCGAAGGGCTTCAGCATGACCGGCTGCGAGGCAGTCGACGCCTTCAGCTTGTCGTAGGATTCGACCGCGATCGAGTCGACATAATCATATTGGCCCGAAATGGCGGCCTCGACGCGGGTGTTCGGATCCGGCACCGGCACGAAGCGGATTTCATCGAGATATTGATGGCGGGCGCCGCCGTAACCATTGCCGTCGCCCTCGCGTGACTTATAGCCGTCGAAGCGGACGAGCTGGATATATTGGTCGGCCTTGCGCTCCTTCAGCATATAGGGGCCGGTGCCAATGAATTCCTTCATCGGTTCGTCCTGCTTTTCGGAAGGGATGATGATCGCCGCCGAATTGTTGAAGGCGAGCAACGAGGTCAGCGGCGCATAGGGCTGCTTCAGGGTGATGGTGACGGTCGAAGGATCGGTCGCGGCGATCTTGCCGATGAAGCCCGCCACCTGCTTGCCGCGCGAGGCGATCTTCGTCCAGCGGCCAAGCGAGGCGACAACATCCTCGGACGTCATGTCTGTATTGTCGTGGAACTTGATGCCGGTCCTCAGCTTGATCGTATAGGTTTTGCCGTCGGCGCTGATCTCCGGCAGGCTTTCGGCCAGCAGCGGCGTGACGTTCCAACTCTTGTCGAAGGTGTAGAGCGTTTCGAAAATATGCTGGGTGACGATGCCGACAAGATCAGCCGTCGACGACATCGGATCGAGCGTCGGCGGCTCGCCGATCGTCGCGACATTGATGACGCCGCCCTTTTCCTGGGCAAGCAGGGCGGACGGCAGGGCGACGAGCGCGGTGCCGAGCAGGAATGCGACCAGTGTTTTCATGTGATGGCTCCCGTTTAGTTCCATTATTATGCAATTCATCTTTTTGTAACAGAATAAGAACTGGATCGATCCTGTCAAGCGCGGGCGACGGATTATGCAGCCGCGGATAGCGCGACGCCGAAAAAGCACCATCTTCATCTGCGGCTGTCTGCGCTGCATGAAAGCGGCATGATATGCCAAAGTCAGGCGGTCGCCTTCGGTCAGGCTTCAACAGAACGGGAGAACGGGATGAGCATCGATTTCAACAAAGGAAAGTGGCTGAACGAGCCGGCCAGCTGGCGCGCAGACGAAACCAGCCTCACCCTGACGACCGACGAGAAAACCGATTTTTGGTGCGAAACCTATTACGGCTTCACCCGCGACAACGGCCATTTCCTCGCTTTTCCCACCGGTGACAGCTTCACCGCCGAGATCCGCATCCAGGGCGAATTCCGCACCCTCTACGATCAGGCCGGCCTGATGGTGCGCCTCGACGAAACACGCTGGGTGAAGTCAGGCGTCGAATTCACCGACGGCGAAGCCTTCCTCAGCGCCGTCGTCACCGACGGCAGATCCGACTGGTCGGTGTCCCAGCCCTTCAAGGAACTCGAAGATTTCCACATCCGCGTCACCGTTGCAGGCGGCGCCATGCGCATCCAGGCCTCCCGCGACGGCAGCCGCTGGCCGCTGCTGCGGCTAGCGCCCTTCCCGGCTGCCGACCGCTATGAAGTCGGGCCGGCGGCCTGCACGCCGGAGCGCAGCGGGTTGAGGGTGCGGTTTTCGGAGTTTTCGATCGGGCCGGCGATTACGACGGATCTTCACGATTTGAGTTAGCCGGATAGGATGCGATCGGGATTGCATTCCTGAGCAGCAACGTTCACGCCTAAAGCGCAGCCGCAAGGAGAGTACCGAACCCTCATTTTCGAGATGACATCCGCCCCGTTCTCTGCGAAAAAGAGCGCGATGAGAGACAGGGGCGCCCGTCGACAGACGGGCTGAGAAGCACCCTTCGAACCTGAACCGGATAATGCCGGCGGAGGGAGTCGCTCGGGGTCGCGGTTTCGCCCGCACGAATTGCCCCGTGCCCGCCCCCGCCTGAAAGGGGCGCCATGCAAAACAAGATCACGTCGGGAGCCATGCTGAAGGCGATGCGCGAAAAGCCGCCGCTCGTCCAGTGCATCACCAATTATGTCGCCATGAACATCGCGGCCAATGTTCTGCTTGCGTCGGGCGCCTCGCCCGCCATGGTGCACGCCGCTGAAGAAGCCGGCGAATTCGCCGGCATCGCGAATGCATTGACCATCAACATCGGCACGCTTTCGACGCAATGGATCGAAGGCATGCAGACGGCGGCGAGGGCCGCCAACGCAGCCGGCAAACCATGGGTCCTCGATCCGGTCGCGCATTACGCGACGGCCTTCCGCCGCGGAGCGGTCGCCGATCTCCTGGCGCTGAAGCCGACGATCATCCGCGGCAATGCTTCCGAGATCATCGCCCTTGCCGGCGGAGAGAGCCGCGGCCAGGGCGTCGACAGCCGCGACCCGGTCGAGCAGGCGGAAGGCTCGGCGCGGCGGCTCGCCGAGCGACAGCGGGCGGTGGTCGCCGTCACCGGTGCGGCCGATTTCGTCACCGATGGTGAAAGAGCCGTGCGCATCAAAGGCGGATCGGTCCTGATGCCGCAGGTCACCGCACTCGGCTGCTCGCTCACCTGCCTGATCGGCGCCTTTGCCGCGACCGCCCCTGAGGATACGTTCGGGGCGACAGTTGCGGCCCTTGCGACCTTCTCCGTCGCGGGCGAGGATGCCGCCCTCGGGGCGGCCGGCCCCGGCTCCTTCGCTTGGCGTTTCCTCGATGCGCTGTCAGCCCTGGACGCCGAAACGCTCGATGCCCGGGCAAGGATTTCGGCCGTATGAAGGTTTTCGACCTTTCGCTCTATCTCGTCCTCGACCCCGAACTCTGCGCCGGGATCGGCATGGTCGAGACCGCGCGCCTTGCCGTTGCCGGCGGCGCCACGATGGTGCAACTGCGCGACAAACATGCGGGCACGACCAGAATGATCGAGACCGGCCGAGCCTTGAAACAAGCGCTTGCGGGAACCGGCGCCCTGCTCATCGTCAACGACGATGTCGAGGCGGCGATCGCCATAAGTGCCGACGGCCTGCATATCGGCCAGGAAGACATGGACGCGCGCACGGCACGGACGATGATCGGCCCCGGGATGATCCTCGGCCTCTCGGTCGAGACCGCGCCGCTTGCTAGCGCCGTCGATCCCGGTCTCGTCGATTATGCCGGCGTCGGACCGGTCTTTGCGACGCCGACCAAGGCCGACCACAAGCAGCCGATCGGCTTTGACGGTCTGGCAAGGCTGGTGAAGGCTTCGCCGGTGCCGTCAGTCGCCATCGGCGGCCTCAAGGCGAACCACGTGGCCGAGGTATTTGCCGCAGGCGCCAATGGGCTTGCCGTCGTCTCAGCCATCGCCGGCACGCCGGACCCCGAGGCGGCCACGCGCCGCATCGCCGCAGAAATCCGAAAGGTCCGCCCATGATCCGCAACGTTCTCTCCATCGCCGGCTCCGATCCCTCGGGCGGCGCCGGCATCCAGGCCGATCTCAAGGCCTTTTCCGCCCGCGGCGTCTACGGCATGGCGGTGCTGACCGCGCTGACGGCGCAGAACACGCAAGGGGTGAGCGGCGTGCATCTGGTGCCGCCGCAATTCGTCGCCGACCAGGTCGATGCCGTCTTTGCCGATGTGCGCGTCGACGCCGTCAAGATCGGCATGATCGCCAATGCCGGCATCGCCGAGGCCGTTGCCGCAGCCCTCGCGCACCGGCGTGGCATCCCCGTCGTTCTCGACCCGGTGATGATCGCCAAGGGGGGCGCCGCCCTGCTCGCACCTGAAGCGGTCGACGTGCTGACCAGGCGGCTGCTGCCACTTGCCACGCTTCTCACCCCGAACCTGCCGGAAGCCGCCGCACTTCTGCACCAGCCGGTCGCGACAAACCGGGCCGAGATGGCCGCCCAGGCCGAGCGGCTGCGCGCCCTTGGTCCGGCCGCCGTGCTGGTCAAGGGCGGACACCTCGACGGTGACGAAAGCCCCGACGTGCTTGCCACTGCCGACGGCCTGCACTGGTTCGAGGCGCGACGCGTGCCGACCAAGAATACCCACGGCACCGGCTGCACGCTGTCCAGCGCGCTGGCCGCCGAACTCGCCAAAGGCGACTCGACGCCAGGGGCTGTTGCCATTGCCAAGGACTATCTCGCCGGCGCGGTCGCAGCCGCCGGAAAGCTCAGCGTCGGCTCCGGCCACGGTCCGGTGCAGCATTTCCACGCGCTCTGGCAAGAGGGCGAATAGGCGCTGGCATCGGCAAACAGATGCAAATGTAAAACGGCCCGGCTTGTTCCGGGCCGTTTTGCATTGGACCCATACCGCACGTCGAGGCCGCAACGAGAACAGTCGCGTCCAAGAAAATCCCTGTTGACAAGCCTTCTGAGATGGCCAAGTCTATGACATTAAAAGGGGATATATTCCGCAATAACGGAACATCCAGAGGAGAGACGGGTGCCGGACCTGCTTGTGAGCTTATATTCCACTAGGCTCGCCGAACTGAAAGAGCGGGCTGACGTCGTCGGCGCCTCCATCCGTCCGGCTCTTCCTGCGGAACTGCACCTCGTGGTCAACTGGGTTCGCGAACAATTCAGCGAGAATTGGGCGAGCGAGGTTTCGGTCGCTTTTTCCCGCCAGCCCGTCGCCTGCCTGATATCAGTCGAAGGCGGCAAGTTGCTTGGCTTTGCCTGCTACGACACCACGGCGCGTGGCTTCTTCGGCCCGACCGGCGTCGATTCCGGAGCACGCGGCAGGGGCATCGGCCTCGCGCTGTTTTCCGCCTGCCTTGAGACAATGAAGACGCTCGGCCATGCCTACGCCTTCATCGGCGATGCCGGCCCCGTCGACTTCTACGCCAGGACCGCAGGCGCCATCGTTATCCCCGCCCCCGACAAGGGCATTTACGAAGGCATGCTCAGAAGCGCGCCGAAATGACCATCTGATACCGGAGTTCCAGAATTGTCCTCGACCCCTCTTGCCCTTTTCGTCGGGCTTCCGAATCCCATCATATCGGATTATGAATTCGCGCTCTTTCGCGACACCAACCCGCTCGGCCTTTTCGTCGGGCGGCGCAATCAGCGCGAGCCGGAGCAGACGAGGCGCCTGATCGAGCGCTTTCGCGAAGCCGTCGGCCGCGACGATGCGCCTGTCTTCACCGACCAGGAAGGCGGGCGCGTCCAACACCTCGACGCCGGTCCCTGGCCGCTCTTCCGCAGCTTCGGCCAGTTCGCCGACCTGGCGCGGCGCGATCTCGATCTCGGCAAAAAGGCACTGCGCCTTTCCTCCCAGGCCATGGGCGCGATGATGACGGAACTCGGCCTTTCCAGCGGCTGCTCGCCCGTTCTCGACCTCGTCTTCGAGACGACGAGCGCGGTCATCGGCGCCCGCTCCTTCGGCCCCGATCCGGACTTCATCGCCGCCCTCGGCCGCGAGGTGGTCGACGGCCTGCTAGAGACCGGCAACATGCCCGTCATGAAGCACATTCCCGGCCATGGCCGCGCCACGCTCGACTCCCACAAGGAGCGTCCGGTGGTCGATGCCAGCCGCGAAACGCTCATCGCCACCGATTTCAAGCCGTTCGTCACGCTGAAGGATACGCCCTGGGCCATGGTCGCCCATGTCGTCTATTCGGCCTACGACGCGGAGCTGCCGGCTTCGATCTCGCCTGTTATGCACGACCTGATCCGCAAGGAGATGGGCTATGAGGGCGTGCTGATATCCGACTGCATCTTCATGCAGTCGCTCTCCGGCACCCTGCCGGAACGCGTCGCCCAAGTGCTCGACGCGGGCTTCGATATCGCCCTCCACAGCCACGGTGACGTCAGGGAAAGCGAAGCCGCAGCCAAGGCCGCCCGCCCGCTGACCGACGCCGCTCTCAAGCGCATCGCCGCCGGCAAGGCCCGCCTCGGCAATCTCAAGATCGATTATCGCGCCGCTCACCGGCAAGTCGAAGACATGTTTGCCAGCGTGCCGGCCGCCTGACCGGCACATCATTTTTCACGTATAAGAAGAAGGGGAATGGAACATGAAAAAATATCTTCTTGGGGCCGCAGCACTCACGCTGATTTCGGGATCCGCCATGGCGCAGACGGTGCTGACGGCGAATATCGAGCCGGCGACCACCTGGGTTCGCAACTTCAACCCGTTCAACCAGACCTCGGCGCGCCAGTCGACGCTCGACTTCATCTACGAGCCGCTGGTGATTTTCAATCGCTTCGACAGCAACAAGCCGGTCTACCGCCTGGCCGAAAGCTTCAAGCTCTCCGACGACCTGAAGAGCATAGAGTTCAAGCTGCGCCGGAACCTGAAATGGTCGGATGGCGAGCCGCTGACCGCAGCCGACGTCAAGTTCACCTATGACTATCTGAAGAAATTCCCGGCGCTCGATTTCGTCAGCATCTGGACGTTCGTCACCGACGTCCAAGCCGTCGACGGCCAGACGGTGCGCTTCACCCTCGCCAATCCGAGCTCGCTTGCCGCCGAGCAGATCTCGCAGCTGCCAATCGTTCCCGAACATGTCTGGAAGGACGTCGCCGATCCCGTCACCTTCGCCAACGAAACCCCGGTCGGCAGCGGCCCGCTGACCGAGGTGCCGCGCTTCACCGGCCAGACCTACGACCAGTGCCGCAACCCGAACTATTGGGACAACGCGCACCTGAAGGTCGACTGCATTCGCTTTCCGCAGCTTGCCGACAACAATCAGATCCTGACGGCAACGGCCGACGGCACGCTCGACTGGGGCGTCTCCTTCATTCCCGACATCGACAATGTCTATGTCTCGAAGGACCCGGCGCATTTCCACTATTGGTATTCGCCGAGCAGCATGGTCGCCTTCCTGTTCAACTTGGAAACCGCAAACGAGAACAACAAGAAGGCCTTCAACGATGTGAAGTTCCGCCGCGCCGTCGGCATGGCGCTCGACCGCAAGACGATGATCGACGTCGCCGGCTACGGCTACCCGACGCTGAACGAAGACCCCGGCCTGATGGGTGAACTCTACAAGAGCTGGGCAGACCCTTCCATCAAGGCCGACTTCGGCAAATACGCGACCTATGACGCCGACGCGGCCAAGGCGCTGCTCGACGAGGCCGGCTACAAGGACAAGGATGGCGACGGCTTCCGCGACAATTCCGACGGCAGCAAGATCGCCTTCTCGATCATCGTCCCGAACTCCTGGACGGACTGGGTCGACACCGTCAACATCGCCGTCGAAGGCATGCAGGCGGTCGGCATCGATGCCAAGATCGAAACGCCTGAAGAAGCAGTCTGGACCGGCAACCTCATCAACGGCACCTTCGATGCGGCGATCAACAGCCTGCCGGCTTCGGCTTCGCCCTACTATCCCTACAAGCGCGCCTTCAGCGCTTCGGACAAAGGCAAGACCCGCTTCACCGCGCAGCGCTGGTTCAACCCGGATGTGGAGAAGCTCGTCACCGAGTTCACCCAGACCGCCGACCTCGCCAAACAGAAGGAAGCGATGAACAAGGCGCAGCGCATCGTCGCCGAAAACATGCCTGTCATTCCGGTCTTCAACAATCCGAACTGGTACCAGTACAACACCAAGCGTTTCACCGGCTGGTCGACCAAGGAAAATCCCTTCGTCAATCCGTCGATCTCGCGCACCAATCCGGCGCGCCTCTTGAACCTGCTCGCCTTGGAGCCGGTCAAGTAAGGCATTGATCTCGGGAGCGGCGCGTCAACGCCGCTCCGCTCACGACGGAGTCCCCATGGCTTTCCTGCTTCGCCGCCTCGTCTTCTACATGGCAGCCTTCATCGCGGCAGCGACGATCAATTTCTTCCTGCCCCGTCTGATGCCGGGCGATCCCGTGCAGATCATGTTTTCGAGCGCCGGCGCCGAATTGCCGCCGGAAAGCCTGCAGGCGCTGAAGCTGACCTTCGGCTTCGTCGACGGTCCGCTCTGGCAGCAATATCTCACCTATCTCGGCAGCATCTTCACCGGCGATCTCGGCCGCTCGATCAAGTATTTCCCGTTGCCGGTCACCTCGGTTCTCGGCCATGCCCTCGTCTGGACCGTCGGCCTGATGGGAACGGCGACGATCGTCAGCTTCGCGCTCGGCACCTTCCTCGGCATCCTCGCCGCCTGGCGGCGCGGCAGCAGGTTCGACGTCATCGTCTCCGTCGGCGCGATCTTCGCGACCTCGGTACCAGCCGTCGTCACCTCGCTGATCGTGCTCTTCATCTTCGGCTTCACGCTCGGCTGGTTCCCGAACGGCTATGCCGCCGACCCGTCGCTCGATCCGGCCTTCAGCCTGCACTATATCGGCAGCGTCGCCTATCACGGCATCCTGCCAATGGTGACCCTCTGCACCGTGCTGATCGGCGGCTTCACCGTCACCATGCGCAACAACATGATCAACCTGCTCGGCGAGGATTATATCGTCATGGCCCGCGCCAAGGGCCTTTCCGACCGGCATGTGATGCTCTGGTATGCGGCGCGCAACGCCCTGCTGCCGACCGTCTCCAGCCTTGCCATCGCGATCGGCACCATCCTCGGCGGCTCGCTGGTGACGGAGGTCGTCTACAACTATCCCGGCCTCGGCAACATTCTCTACCAGGCAATCCTCGCCCGCGATTATCCCGTCATCCAGGGCCAGCTCCTGATCATGACAGCAACCATGCTGATCGCCAATTTCATCGTCGACGTCAGCTATATCTCGCTCGACCCGCGGCTGAAGGGAGCGTGAGATGAAGAGCCTGCTGCGAAACCGCAAGGCGCTGATCGGCCTCGTCATCATCGCTCTCATCATCGCCGTCGCGATCGCGGCACCGCTGCTGACGCACTACGATCCGGCCGCCCGCACCGGCAGGCCGCACCAGCCGCCATCGCTCGACCATCTGCTCGGCACGACTCGCATCGGCCAGGACGTCTTCGCCCGCCTGCTCTACGGCGCCCGCACCTCGCTTGCCGTTGGCTTCGGCGCCGGGCTGCTGATCACGCTCGTTGGCACAGCGCTCGGCATCATCTCCGGTTATCGCGGCGGCAAGACGGACGAAATCATCAGCTTCTTCACCAACATGGTGCTCGTCGTTCCCAATCTGCCGCTGCTACTGGTGCTCGCAGCCTTCATCGGCCAAGCAAGCCCGCTCGTCATCGCCCTCATCCTCGGCGCCACTTCCTGGGCCTGGGGCGCACGCGTCACCCGCGCCGAAACGCTCTCGGTCAAACACAAGGATTTCGTCAAATCGGCCGAGATGATGGGCGAGCCGCAGTGGCGCATCATGACATTCGAGATCTTCCCCAACGTCATATCCATCGTCGGCATCAATTTCATCGGCAGCGTCATCTTCGCTATTATCACCGAAGCGACACTGGAATTCCTGGGGCTCGGCGATCCCAAAGCGATCTCCTGGGGCACGATGCTCTATAATGCGCAGAAGGCCTCCGCACTTTCGGTCGGCGCCTGGTGGGATATCCTCACCCCCTGCTTCGCGCTCGCCTTCCTCGGCATCGGCATGTCGCTCCTCAACTTCGCCGTCGACGAGATCGCCAATCCGCGTCTGCGCACTGGCAATCACCTGAAGCGCTGGTCGCTGCTCGTCCACTCCGGGGAGGGCCGCCTGTGACGCAGCCGCTGCTCTCGGTGAGGAACCTCACCATCGATTATATCGGCGAGGAGAAGGATTTCCGCGCCGTCGACGACGTCAGCTTCGACGTCACGCCGGGCCAAGTTTTCGGCCTCGCCGGCGAATCCGGCTGCGGCAAGAGCACCATCGCCTTCGCCATCAGCCGCCTGCACAGGCCGCCGGCGCTGATCCGCAAGGAGAGCCGCATCCTGCTCGACGGCCGCGACGTGCTCGGCCTCGACCGGCAGGCGCTTGCCGCCTTCCGCTGGCGCGAAGTCGCCATGGTCTTCCAGAGCGCCATGAATTCGCTGAACCCGGTGCTGCGCGTCGAGACGCAATTCTATGACGTGCTGCGCACGCATAAGAACATGAGCCGCGCGCAGGCCCGCGAGCGCACCGCCGAGATGCTGAAACTGGTCGACATCGCGCCGGACCGCATGCGCGACTACCCGCACCAGTTTTCCGGCGGCATGCGCCAGCGCATCGTCATTGCCATCTGCATGGCGCTCGATCCGAAACTGGTCGTCATGGACGAGCCGACGACGGCGCTCGACGTCGTCGTCCAGCGCGAGATCCTGCAGCGCATCAACGAACTGCGCCGCAGCTTCGGCTTCTCGGTGCTTTTCATCACCCATGATCTCGGGTTGATGGTGCAGTTCTGCGATCGCATCGGCATCATGCTCGGCGGCAGGCTCGTCGAGCAGAACGATGCCGGCGCGATCTACAAGACACCGCAGCACGCCTATACGAAAAAGCTCTGGGCTTCCTTCCCCTCGCTTCATGGAGGCGTGCTGCTATGAGCGAAACCATCCTCGTCCTGGACCAAGTGAGCAAAACCTTCGGCCACGGCGCATCCGCCGTCCATGCCGCCCGCTCGATCTCCTTTTCGCTGCATGCTGGCCGGGCACTGGCGCTCGTCGGCGAATCCGGCAGCGGCAAGACCACTTGCGCCCGCATGGCGATGCGCGAATATCAGCCGACAGCAGGACAGATCCTCTATAAGGGCCGCCCGGTCGAAGGCGCCGGGGCGGACGAGATCGCGCGCTACCGCAGATCCGTGCAGATGATTTTCCAGGACCCGTTCGCCTCGCTGAACCCGGCGCATACGATCGCCCACCATCTACAGCGGCCGCTGAAGCTGCACAGGCCGGATATCCGCCGCAGCGAGATCGATGCGACGGTGCGGGAACTCTTGCAGCGCGTCAGGCTCGACCCGGATCTTGTCGCGCCGAAATATCCGCATGAACTCTCCGGCGGTCAACGCCAGCGCGTCAACATTGCACGCGCCCTCGCCGTCAAGCCGGAGGTGATCGTGGCGGACGAGCCGACTTCGATGCTCGACGTCTCGGTGCGCCTGGGCGTGTTGAACCTTCTGAACGAGATGAAGCAGGAGATGAATCTCGGTCTGCTCTACATCACCCATGACATCGCCACTGCCCGTTACGTCGCCGAGGACATCGCGGTGATGTATGCCGGCCAGGTCGTCGAATGGGGCAGCACCGCTCGGGTGATCGACAACCCGCTGCATCCCTATACAAGGCTGCTGCTTTCGGCAGTGCCCGATCCCGATGTCCGCTTCGACGATCCGAAGGCGCGCTTGATGCCCGAGGAGGTGGAACATATCCGCCGTCGTTCGGCCGCACCGCAGGACGAGATCGTCGAAGCGGAGCAGAACCATTTCATGCGGATGATCTGAGGCCGGCTTGCTGGCCTCGCTCTTCGCCCTGTGCTAGGGGACGGTTCCTTTCATGTGAGGCGAAACCGTCATGCTGCCCTGGATTCAGCTCGATTCCGCGACCATTCCCGGCGAAGACGGCGAACTCAGGCTGAAGCAGCGCGGCAGCGAATTCTCGATCATGCTCGGTGCCAACGAGTTGATGAACAGCCGCCTCAGCGGCTCGGAGGAAGCGCTGGCAACGCTGTCCTGGGAACGGATCACGGCGCATCCGAAGCCCCGAATCTTGATCGGCGGGCTCGGCATGGGCTTTACCCTGCGTGCCGCCCTCGCCGTCCTTCCCGAAGATGCCAGCGTCACCGTCGCCGAACTCGTGCCCGCCGTCGTCGCCTGGGCGCGCGGGCCGATGGCCGAGGTCTTCAAGGGCTGTCTCGACGATCCCCGCGTCGGCATCCATCAAGGCGACGTCGGCGAGGCGATCCGTGCCGGCAAGGCAGGCTATGACGCGATCCTGCTCGATGTCGACAACGGCCCGGACGGGCTGACCCGCGAATCCAATGATCGGCTCTACGATTTTAACGGCCTTCGCGCCACCCGCGACGCACTTCGCCCCGGCGGCGTGCTCGCCGTCTGGTCGTCCGGCCCCGATCCCGATTTCACACGGCGTCTCAAGGACAGCGGCTTTTCTGTCGACGTCGTCAACACCCGCGCCAACCGCAAGCGCGGCGCCCGCCACGTCATCTGGCTGGCGGTCAAACCGGTCCGCTGAGACGAGCTCAGCCGCCGGAAGCGATCCTGCGCGCTGCGTTGATCGCACGGCGGGCGCCGGCGCGCAGTTGCACGGTCTCCGCACCGGCAATGACCAGGTCGAAGCCGAACTTCAGCAGTTCGCCAGCCCGCTCGCCATCGCCGGCATAGGCGCAGGCGAATTTGCCGTGGGCGCGGCAGCGAGCAACGGCATGCTGCATGGCGCTGTCGATTTCGGCGGCGTTCGGCGCCACCTGGTCGCCGTTCGACAGCGCAATCGAAAGATCGGCAGGACCGACGAAAATGCCGTCGATGCCGGTGACGCCGAGAATGCCGTCGATCGCGTCGAGAGCGGCGCGGGTTTCGATCATGGCGATGGCGACAGTGAGTTCGTTGGCGCTCTTGAGATACACGTCAGCCGACAGACCGGTATGGTTCAGCGCCAATGACGGCCCCCAGCTGCGCTCGCCGAGTGGCGGATATTTCGTGGACCTGACCAGGGCTCGCGCGTCCTCGGCCGAATTGATCATCGGCGCGATGATACCGGAGGCGCCGGCATCGAGCAGCCGCGAAGCGGAGGCAAAATCGCCGACGGGAATGCGCGCGATGGCCGGCTTGCCGGCAAGACGCGTCTGAGCGACGGCGTTTGCCGCCGACTGCATGTCCCACATGCCATGCTGCATATCCAGCACGACGGCATCGAAAGCTTCCTGCGCCAGGTGGTTGACGAGCATGGCGTCGGGGATGCCGACCCAGGCGGAGATCATGCCGCCCTGGTGCTTCCTGATCCGGTCCGCAAAGCCATCGATTTCAGCTGCGCTCATGCCATTCTCCTCATTCGACAGGCCGTCTCCGGCCGGATTGCCGCCAAGCGGCGGCAGCAGTTTATCCTCTGCGCCGCCGCGAGATGATGACCATCACGACGATGCCCGCCGCCGCCAGAATTGCTCCCCAGAGCATCCAGATCGTTTGGGCGATCATGAAACTGGAGGCCGGATAGGGAAAATAGCCGCTTCCCTGCCCAATCCAGATCAGGCCGAGCAGGACCATAAGCAGTCCGATGACATATCCGATCGTTCGCATGCTTCAGCCACCTTCTTCATGAATTCGATCCCACAATGTCGATCGGCATCGCCGATGACAAGGCTTCTCCCGTGGAGAAATGCAACCGCTACTCAGCATTTCTCTCTACCTCATCCGACAGCCAGGTGCAGAGCTTCTCGCTGAGGACATTTGGAGACCGCGGCGGCACCAGCCAATAACCGCGGTCGGCCGCCTCCAACTGCGGGCCGGCTTGCAGCAGCATGTGCGCCGAAAGAAGCGTATCGACGAGGCCGATCCAGCCGAGCGCCACGCCCTGCTCGCTTAGTGCGGCCTGGATAACGAGCGAATAGGTATTGAAACTGATGTCGCCGCGGCCGGCATTGATGTCACGCTGGACGGAAAGTTCGGCAAAATAACCGCGCCAGTCGAACCAGGGCGATGGCAGCGGCGCGTCGAGATGGATCAGCCTCGCCTTGGCAAGCTGCCTCGGATCGTCGAAAGGACCATTGCGATCGAGAAACCCGCGTGTGCAGACAGGCACGACCCTTTCCGGCAGCAGAAGCGTACCGACGGCGCCGAATTCCGCCCGCGTACCGAAAACCACCGCAACATCCGCCTCGTCGCGAAATCCGGCCGCAAGCCGCTGCGTCGCGACGATCTGCATATCCGTTTCCGGGTGCAGAAGGCGAAAGCCATCCATGCGCGGGATCAGCCAAAGTGCCGAGAAAGCATAATCGGTTCTCAGCCTGACCACCGGTCTTTGCGCCTCGACCCGGAAACTGCGGGCGAGCGCGTCGATGTCGCCGACCGCCTTGGCGGCCACTTCGAGAAGCCGCTCGCCTTCCGCGGTCAGTTCGACGCCACGATGCTGGCGGCGCAGCAGGCTGACGCCGAACTGCTCTTCCAGCCGGCGGATCTGATAGCTCACGGCCGGCTGGCTCAAACCGAGAAGCGCTGCCGCCGCGGAAAAGCTCCCGAGCCGCGCCACCTCGATGAAGAGGCGCATCCATCCGAGCTCAGGCGTCCGTTCTGACATAAAGATCCTTTTGGGCAGATATCGAAAAAAGCCGCCTTTACAGGCGCGATATTAGACGCTTCAATAAAATCTTCAAATAGCAAAAGGCAATTCAAATGGCGCGCCCGAATATCCTCATCCTGATGGTGGATCAGCTGAATGGAACCTTCTTTCCCGATGGCCCCGCCGATTTTCTTCACGCGCCGCATCTGAAATCGCTGGCAGAGCGCTCGGTACGCTTTGCCAATACCTATACGGCAAGCCCGCTCTGCGCGCCGGCGCGCGCCTCCTTCATGTCCGGGCAATTGCCGAGCCGGACGCGCGTCTACGACAATGCGGCCGAATTTGCTTCCGACATCCCGACCTATGCCCACCATCTGCGCGCGGCCGGATACCAGACGGCGCTATCAGGCAAGATGCATTTCGTCGGCCCCGACCAGTTGCATGGCTTCGAAGAGCGCCTGACGACGGATATTTATCCGGCCGATTTCGGCTGGACGCCCGACTACACCAAGCCCGGCGAACGCATCGACTGGTGGTACCATAATCTCGGCTCGGTCACCGGCGCCGGCGTGGCCGAAATCACCAACCAGATGGAGTATGACGACGAGGTCGCCTATCACGCCACCCGCAAGCTCTTCGATCTCTCGCGCGGCCAGGATGAACGCCCCTGGTGCCTGACCGTCAGCTTTACCCATCCGCACGATCCCTATGTCGCACGCCGCAAATTCTGGGATCTCTATGAGGATTGCCCGGCCCTCGACCCGGCGGTCGCGCCGATCGCATATGGACAGCAGGACCCACATTCGCAGCGCCTGATGAGAGCCTGCGACCACGATGCTTTCGACATCAGTCAGGAGCAGATCAGGCGGGCAAGACGCGGCTATTTTGCCAACATTTCCTATGTCGACGAGAAGATCGGCGAGATTCTCGACGTGCTGGAACGCAGCCGCATGGCCGACAATACGATCATCCTGTTCGTGTCAGACCATGGCGACATGCTCGGCGATCGCGGTCTCTGGTTCAAGATGAACTTCTTCGAAGGTTCGGCTCGCGTTCCGCTGATGATTGCGGCACCGGGCTGGAAGCCGAAGCGCATCGACCAGCCCGTCTCCACCCTCGACGTGACGCCGACACTCGCCGGCCTCGTCGGGATCGATATCGCCTCACTGAGACCGTGGACCGAGGGTTGGGATCTCGCAGCGCTTGCCCAGGGCGGCGGCAGCCGAGGCCCCGTGCCGATGGAATATGCCGCGGAAGGTTCCGAAGCGCCGCTCGTCTGCCTTAGGGACGGGCGATACAAGCTCTCGCTCTGCGAAAAGGACCCGCCGATGCTGTTCGACCTTGAGGCCGACCCCCACGAGCTCGAGAACCTCGTGGAAAATCCGGCGCATGCCGACGCCTTGGCAAGCCTTGTCGAACAGGCCGGCCGGCGCTGGAACCTTTCCGATTTCGACGCAGCCGTGCGCGAAAGCCAGGCGCGCCGCTGGGTGGTCTACGCCGCGCTGCGCAATGGTGCCTATTATCCCTGGGATTATCAGCCGCTGCAGAAAGCCTCGGAGCGCTACATGCGCAACCACATGGACCTGAACGTTCTGGAGGAGAACCAGAGGTTCCCGCGCCAGGAATAAGCTTATTAAGCCAACCTGCGCGCCGGCGCCTCATGCAGGAAATCCTCGATGAACGCCTTTTGCAGCAGAATGCCGTCCCATTCGTTGGAGAAGAACGGCGAGTCGTAAATCACAGTGAAAGGACCGGCGTAACCGGCCGTCTCGCACATCTCCAGGCACTTGCGGTAATCCTCGGCATCGAGACCCGCAGCGTTATAGTCCGCCTTGGCGTGGCAGATTTCCGCCCGGCGCATGATATCGGCGAGGCCCTGATATTTGGCCGGCGCCGTCCAGTTGCCCAGATCGCCGTTGAGCCCGACCGTGCCGTCCAGCCGGTCAAGCAGCCAGTTCATCTCGACCGGTGACGGCAGCAGGTCGAACCAGTTCTCGACGACGACACGCACGCCGCTGCCTTCCGCCTGCTCTGCCAGCCAATCAAGATGGCGGGCGGCGCGGGCAAGGTTTTCCGGCGTCGGCTTCTGCTTGCCGGCGATGACGCGCATCCTTTGCGCCCCGAGCGCAGCCGCGATATCGATCCACTCTGCCATCCATCTGACATCGCGTTCGGCCGTTTCGGGATGGCTTGGATCGCCGTCCTCGACCAGTAGCGTCTGGAACAGCACGTTCGACGACGCCACCGCGTCGCTGAGTTCAGTTAGATAGACGGCATCAAGGCTCGGCAGATGGAAGGAACAGACCTCCAGCCGGTGGATATCGCGCGCCGCGAGCGCCGCCGGCATGTCGATCAGCGCCGCGCCGCCGGGGCCGTAGGGCTCTTTCGGCGCCGCACTCTTATCGGGATCGGGGCTATAGGCATAAACAGCGCCAAGCAGCCGATGCAGCGACCAGGTCGAAACCGCGAAGCGTCCGTTCTGCAAAACTTGCACGTGCCTTCCTCCAGAATCTCCTCACCCATCAATGGCAATAAACACCGGGCGGTTCAATTGCCAATTTCAGACGAAATCGCCCCGGACCACCGCCTCGGCCACAAGTGCCGCCCCCAGCAGCGCCTCGTCGCGATTTGCGGTCGCCGAAAGCAGCAGACCGACCGGCATGCCTGCTACGCCCGTGCCGCAGGGGATGGAAACGCCGCACCAGTCGAGGAAATTGCCGAGCGCGGTATTGCGCAGCGTCTTGTTATTCGTGGCGAAGAACAGTTCGTCATCCTTTTCCAGCGGCGAGATCGGCGGAGCGACATGGGCGACCGTGGGAAAAGCGATCAGGCGATTGCCAATGAGGCGGTTCGTATCGGCGATCAGGCGGCTGCGCGCCTGCAGCATCGCGATGTAATCGGGCGCCGTTGTCCTGCTTCCCAAGCGGGTACGCATGACGACGCGATGGTCCATACGGTCTGCATCCGGTCCCGCCAAACGTTCCTGGTGAAGGGCGAAAGCCTCCGCCGTCACCAGTGGACCATATCTCGTCATCAGATCGAAGAATTCGCTGAAGGCGGGAATGACGGTGCGGGAAACAGAGGCACCGGCGCTTTGAAGACGTTCCAAAGCCATCTCGAAAGCAGCGACAACGCCCGGTTCCGCCGCATCGAAAACGATATTTTCGGGCACGAGCAATTCCAGCCCCCGCAACGGACGCTCGATGACATCAGGCGCGGTCAGGCCGCGCATCGCCGCATCGATCCACACGCCATCCCTGACGCTGCGGCAGAGCGGCCCCAGCGAATCGAGGCTCTTTGCCAGCGGATAGACGCCGTCCATCGCATGACGGCCTGATGTCGCCTTGTAGCCGACGATCCCATTGAAGGCGGCGGGAATGCGCACCGACCCGCCGGTATCCGTGCCCATCGCGACCGGCACCAGCCCGGCTGCGACGGCGACACCGGCGCCGGAGGAGGAGCCGCCGGGGATGCGCGGGAGATCGGTGCCGCGCGGATTGACCGGCGTGCCGTAATGCGGATTGATGCCAAGGCCGGAAAAGGCGAACTCGCTCATATTGGTGCGGCCGATGGCAATCATGCCCGCCTGCCTGAGGAGACCGACGACCGCCGCATCGCGAGTGGCGGGCGGATCGGCGGCCAGGACGACGGACCCTGCCGTCGTTGGCAGGCCCTCAATGTCGAAAAGATCCTTCCAGGCGATCGGAACGCCGTCCAGCAAACCGAGCGAGCGCCCTTCCCGCAAACGTTTGGAGGAGGCGCGCGCCTCCTCCATCGCCCGGCCTTCGAGCAATGTGGTGAAGACCGCCTTGTCGGCAAAACCCGAGATGGATTCGAATACCGTCTCGGCCACATCGACCGGATCGGCGACACCGCCCTGGATGAGAACGGAAAGCTGGGCGACAGACATCGCACCGAAGGATTTGCTCATGGGACGGTCCTGATGAGAGATGCCGCCTAGGACTAACCCGGATCATTCGAGCGGGCCAGAGCCTCACGATCTTTTGCATTTATTGGTACGAATTTTTGAACACTGAGTTTGAATATCGCCCCTTCAATTGCCACGATTGAAGACACACATGCATGCACGCATGGCGAGCCGGTTCGGCACGAGGGTGAGAGTTTACTCTTCGACCGGCTCGCATGTGTTCCAGGAGTAATTAAAATGACAGATTGTGAAAATTTAAGCCGTCGCCAGGACATGGTGACCCTCCACGTGAAAGAGGACGAAACTGCCGGCCCAGGCGAGCGCGACTATGTGGAACATGTCAGCGCCCAGAAACTTTCCGGTTTCGAGCGCATCGTCGTGGTCGCAGCGCTGGTTGTCTTGAGCTTTGTCGGTTTTGCCGCATATTCTTCCAGCGAGACGGATCCGGTGACGACATCGGCCATTGCCGCCACCCCTGACGATACGCCGCACCATCAGCCTTACGGCCATTGCCGTGACAGTAGCCCTTATGCTGAAAGGGTCTGCTGATAGCAAAGTCGACTACCCCCGGGCGACATTGTTCGCCGGGGAGACGTTCCTTCGCCGGGCATGGAGACCTCTGGCTCAAGGCTGCGTTGACAGCAAAAAGGGGAAAGAACCATGGCCGGCAAGATCGATTACAATCTCGAACGTTTCGTCGATGCCCAAAACGGCATCTACGAGCAGGCGCTTTCCGAGCTGAGGGCCGGACGGAAAACCTCCCATTGGATGTGGTTCATCTTCCCGCAGATAACTGGTCTCGGCACCTCGGCAATGGCGGAAAAATACGCCATACGCTCGGCCGGGGAAGCCGCTGCCTATCTCGCCGATCCCACGCTCTCAAGCCGGCTGCTGCGCTGCGTCGAGGCGATTTTATCGATCGACGGCCGATCGGCTCATGACATCCTCGGCTCGCCTGATGATAGCAAGCTGCGCTCTTCGATGACCTTGTTTGCTGCGATCAGCGATCACGACTCACCCTTCCACCGGGTGATCGATCGTTTTTATCAAGGAAAATTCGACGAGCGGACGATCGAGATCCTCAGCGCCAGGGACTAAGGCCAGTGCTGGCCCCAGTCGCATCAGCGAAAAAATGGCGATCCGCATGCGGCGTTCCATCCTTTGACCTGGCAAGCAGGGTAGGCGACGTTGATTGATTTTCTACTCTGAGAATCACTGGGCACATGATACCTACCCTGGATAGCTGGGGTTTATCACCCATGGCGCAATCCCGGCGAAGGCCGCCTCCGTCGCTTTTTTGTGAGTAATTGCTTAAATTCTTGAGTTGTTAGCTTTTTTTCATGATGATGCCGGTGAACGCATCCGAGTCTTGGGTAAGAATGTCTGGTGGGGATCAAATTTCCAATGTTGCAGATCAGAGCTGGGACGAAATGCATTGCCTTTTTGATAGCGACCGGAGTGATTTTGGCTGGTTGCCAGTCATCCGGCGTTGATGGTCTGGCTGCTTACGGCGACAGTGCCAAAACCCTCCAGGACGACTCGGCGGTCGCCTTCTACAAGAACGACGAGCTGATAACCAACGGCAAACTGCAGTTTCAGGAAAAAAACTACGGAAAATCCTACGCCATCTACAAGCGCGCCGTCGACGTTTTTCCGGAAGACCCGGCCGCCTGGCTAGGCCTGGCAGCCTCCGCCGACATGGTTGCCCGCTTTGACACGTCCGACCGCGCCTACCAGCAACTCTCGCGGATGATCGGCAACACCCCGGTCTACTACAACAATATCGGATATTCTCACCTGTTACGTGGCGACCTGCGGACTGCCAGACGCTATTTCCTGAAAGCCTATGAGCTCGATCCCGGAAACGAAGTCACTGCCCGTAATCTCGAACTGATGAAGAACAGTGTGAAGTATGCTCAGAGGTAATCGATCCTTCAGCGATCTGCAATCTGCGTCGAGATGAGAACGCCCTAGATATGAGCAGCGGCACGGCGCCCCTGGCGGCGTCCACCGATTGCTTTGGGGATTTCGGCGAAGTCGGTATTTACCGTGCCTTCCGAAGGATGAGCTTGCCTTCCGGCGAGAGCGTGCGTTCGTAACGCGGCAGGTTATTGATTGGAATGCCGCCGGCTTCGATGGACGCAAGAGTGCTATCCGGCGTTAGAGTTTCCGCCGACAGGGCGCGGACCGAAGGTGCGAAAAATTGTGCTGGTTCCTTGCCGGGCGCGCTGAGGACCAAGGCTGAACCCATGCGTGCACCGCTTCTGTCGTTGCGCATCCCTTCGTTCATCGACAAAATGGACTTTTGCAAGCTATCAATCTCCTGGCGGATCAGTGCGACTTCGTCGGCCTTGGCAGTATCCGCGATGTTGCCCGACTGCTTTTCCATTTGTCCTCTCAGGCCATCAATGGACCTTTTGAGCGCGGCGATGGTTTCGCGGCTCTCGCGAACATCGGCTGAGTTCTTGGCCGTATAAATGAGAACGCCGGCATTCACCGGCAGGAGCATGAGGATCAAACCGACGAGCAGCGGGTTTCTTGAGCCTCTCGGCTCTGGTGTTCGCATGTGGCTTGGTTTTGCGCGGTCGGCTTCGATGTCGATATTCGGGATGCCGGTCATTTGTGTTACTCCCCCGTAAGTCATAAAGTTGGACACATTGTCCGGGAACAGGCGATCAGCACCAGGCCCGCAATCATTCCGACGTAAATACACCTTCCCACGCCCGTTCGAGCATATCGAGCGACGCGATTCCTGTTATGCCGTTGAATTCGCAGTAAGAACCGACGAAATCGATAAGATATTTCGGATGATAACACGACGCTAGCACTTCGCCATTGTACTTGCGATCGTAGAACAGGTTCAGGTCTGGATCGCAGACAACCACTCCGGCGCCGCTGGCATAGGATTTGAAAATTCTGATATATTCGTCTCGCGACGGCGTGTTGACATAGATCTTGTATTTGAGGCGCCGCAAGCCCGCCTCGTCGGAGAGGTCCTTCGGTGCGATATTGGTCGAAAACACGACCAACTCGTCAAAGGGAACCTTGAACTTCTTGCCGGTGTGCAGCGTCAGGAAGTCATATCCGCGCTCGAGCGGCACAATCCAGCGATTGATGAGCGCCTGCGGCGCCACTTGCTGACGCCCGAAGTCGTCGATAATGAAGACGCCGCCGGAGGCCTTCAAGTGTATGGGCGCTTCATAGACATTTGGCCCGGCGTTGAAGGTGAGATCGAGCTGATCGAGGGTCAATTCCCCGCCCGTCTTGATCACCGGGCGGCGGCATTCGATCCATCGGCGATCCGCTTTCGGATGAGAATCCGTATCAGCCTCGGATACAGGGTGGTGCACGGCTTCGTCATAGAAACTGATGACATGGCCGCCGACCTCGATGGCATAGGGCACCCAGATCGTTTGGCGAAACAGCTGCGACGTCCGCTCGGCGATGCTGGTCTTTCCGTTGCCGGGCGGTCCGTAAAGCAGAATAGAGCGGCCGGAGTTAATGGCCGGGCCGAGCTTTTCGACCAGGGTGTGCGAGAGCACCAGCCCCTCAAGGCTGTCGGTCAGCCGCTCGGGGGTCACGCGCTCGTCATGGATGGACTGCAAACCGAGTTGCCGGCAGAACGCGTCGAGCGATACCGGCGCCGGTCCGACATATTGGCATTGACGCGACGCCGTGTGGGCATATTCGAACCCCTTCATTGACAGCGCATATCGGACATCGGATTTGACATCCTCACCCGCCAAGCCACGGGCCTCGAGATAGGCGAGTTTTACCAGTTCCTTGATCAGGATGTTGACGATCACTTTCGGCAATTTCATGCGCTCAGCGAGATGAGATGCCGTGGTCGTATCCTGTTCGACCGCACATTTTGCGGCCAGCCGGAGCAGGAACGACTGATCCAATCCCGCTTGTTCTAGGCTTGCCGGTGCCATTGGCATCCGCGGGTCGAGGGAAATGATCGCATCATTACGATTTTGTTCGAGCGAATACTGCATACGACCTCGCTTGGCTCAACCGCCGGGTTTCATGCTGACGAGAAGCATGACGACACGGATAACAATGGGGACGAGAACGATGATGAGGCTCACCGGAAAAAGGAAGGCGCCGAGCGGCAGCAGCATCTTGACCGGCAGGGCGTTGGCCTTTTCCTCCGCGCGGACAATACGCAGGTCGCGCATTTCCTTGCTGTAGACCCGCAGCGTCTGCGTAACGCTGGTCCCGAGTTCCTCCGATTGGCGGAACAGAACGGAAAGGGCCCGGGCCTCATCGATCCTCAGGCGGGTGGCAAGGTTGGCGAGCGCCTCGCGCAATCGCCGGCCGCCACGCACTTCCAGCATCATGATCGAGAGATGCAGGCCGAAGTCCTGCTTCTTGTCGACGAATTCACGAGCAACCCGGTTTGCCGCCGCCTCGATGCTCATGCCCGCATCGAGGCAGACGATCAGCATATCCATGAAATCGGGAAAGAGTCGGCGGTACTCCCTCTCCTTGGCGGCGCCGCGCCGGTCGATATAGATGTTGACCAGGATGAAGGTTACGCCCGCAGCAAACATCGCAATGATCAGGGCCGCCATCTGCGACATATTGGGTGCGATCCGGTTTACGGCCCAGACCGCCGCAACGAGCACGCTGATACAGACCACCGCGCGAACCACCTGGAAGGTGGTCACGGCGCCGGCAGCGAAATACCCCGCACGAATCAGCCGGTTCTGGGTGGAGTTCACATTCGTGTCGCGTCGCGTAATCTCGAAATAGCGACGGATCAGGCGGTTTTCAGCCTCGCCGAGATCGGCGATTGTCGTATCGCCGAGGTGGAACTCCTCGCGGGCTGCCGCCGAGCTCTTCGAAACCCGAACCGCGACCTCGCGCTGTCGAAAAAACAGTTCCGAGGCTGCTGCTGTAAAGATCAGGACTGCAAAGAAGACGATGAGGTAAATTCCATACTCACTCGACATGACCGCCTCAGTACTCGAAGTTGACCATCTTGTAGAGAATGACATTCCCGATCGCCATGGCGGTGAGCAGCACGCTCACAATGGCGGTTCCGTAGCCGCTATCCCAGACGGGATCGAAGTAGGTCGGCGACAATGCCTTGATCATCGCGTAGAGCAGAAAGGGATAAATCGACATGAAGATCGCCGTGATACGCCCTTCCGAGGAAATCGCTCTGACCTTCGCCTTCAGCATCGTCCGGTCTCGCAGCGTCTTCGAAAGGTTTTGCAAGATCTCCACGAGATTTCCGCCGGTTCCCGCCTGTACGCTCAACGATATCGCGAGCAGATTCAGATCCTCGACGCCGACCCGGCCCGCCAAGTTGAGAAGGGCATCATCCAGTGTAACGCCGTAGGTGAGTTCATCCGAGAGGAGGCCGAACTCGGTGCCGATCGGATCAGGCATCTCGCGGGCCACCAGAGCGATCGCCGCCGGCAGCGGGTGGCCAGCCGCGAGGCTGCGATTGGCGACATCCAGCGCTTCAGGAAGTTTCAGTTCGAATTTCTTCATGCGGCTGGCCCGGGCGCGCCAGACGACGAGTGCCGGGACGAGGAGGCAGATCAGGAGAAAGACGGGTATTCTGAACAGAGTGCTCGGCACGAGGAACTGGACGACCAGCCATGTCACAAGTGCGCCGGCGATCGCGAAGAGAGCAAAACGCCTGATATCGAACTTGATTCCCGACTGGGCGTAGAACCGCAGCAGTCGCTGCATTATGGGGGTTTGCCGCCAACTGTCGCCGGCACCGCGCTCCTTGAGCATATCGCTATAGGTTTTACGATGATCATCGCTGACCTCGAGCAAGCGCAACCGATGGTTCACCGCGCGGTGGCGTTCGGATGTCTTGAAATAGCCGCGCATGATCGCTTCGACAGCGACTAGGGCCGCGGTGAAAACGGCGGCGTAAAGCAGCGTGAGGGTCGTCATTGAACAGGCCCCGTTTGCAGCGGTTTACCGGGATCGAAAATCGCCACAGGGATCTCGATCCCGAGTTCGGCAAATTCCTCGACGAACCGCGGCCGGATGCCGGTGGCGCGGAATTCTCCATGGATCCGCCCACCTTCATCGGTGTTGATTTTCTTGAATTTCATAATCTCCTGCATCTGCACGACTTCGCCCTCCATGCCGGTGATCTCGGAGATCGAGACAACTTTGCGGCTGCCGTCGCTCAGGCGCTGTACCTGCACGATGACGGTGATGGCGGACGAGATCTGCGAGCGAATACTCAACTGCGACATCGGCATCCCGGCCATGCCGACCATCTGCTCAAGCCGGCCGACGGCGTCGCGGGGCGTGTTGGCGTGAATCGTCGTCATCGACCCCTCGTGCCCGGTATTCATCGCCTGCAGCATGTCGAATGCCTCGTCGCCGCGGACTTCGCCGACGATGATGCGGTCGGGGCGCATGCGCAGGGCGTTTTTCAGAAGTTCGCGTTGGCGGATCTCGTTGCGTCCGTCGAGCGTCGGCGGTCGGGTTTCCAAGCGCCCGACATGGGGCTGCTGCAGTTGCAGTTCGGCCGCATCCTCGATGGTGATCAGGCGCTCCTTTGGAGAAATCTGGGACGAGAGAGCGTTGAGCAAGGTGGTCTTGCCGGAACCGGTGCCGCCTGAAATCACCATCGACACCTTGCCCTTGACCGCAGCGCTGAGAAGGATGCGCATCGCATCGGCCATGGCGCCATATTGCACCAGGCGCTCCAATGTCAGCGGCTTGCGGGTGAATTTGCGAATGGAAACGAGCGGTCCATCGACCGAGATCGGCCTGATGGCAACGTTGACACGCGAGCCATCCTTGAGGCGGGCGTCGACCATCGGCGTCGACTCGTCGACGCGGCGACCGACGGCCGAGACGATCTTGTTGATCACCCGAAGCAGATGGTCCTCGTCCTTGAACCGCACGGCGGTGCTCTCGAGCTTGCCGCTCCGCTCGACATAGACGCTGTTGTAGCCGTTGATGAGAATATCCGCGATCGTGTCGTCGGCCAGCAGCGGCTCGATCGGCCCCAGCCCGAGCATCTCGTCGGTGATATCGCGAATCAGATCATTGATTTCCTTGGCATTCAGCGGAAAGTTGTTATTGCGGATGTAATCCTTGACCAGCGGTCGGATCTCGGTGGCGATCTCCTCGTTGTCGAGCGTGTCGAGAATCCCGAGGTTGATGCGATCGAGCAGGTAGCGGTGCAGATTGACCCGCTCGGAAACCAGGTCCGGCCCAAGCGAAGCTTCTTCGCCACTCACCGTGCTGCTGACAGAGACCGGTTGGGCAGGCATGTTCTGCGCTGCGACGAGTGACAGTTCGGCCGCCTCCGGATGTTCGCGGATTTCAGGCTCCTGCTGATGCTTGTAGAAACGCCCCATGATGCCGTTCGCCATGTTTCCCACCCCTGAACTATTTTACAATGACCGTGGAACCGACTTTCACCCTCTCATAGAGATCGATGACGTCGGCATTGCTCATGCGAAAACAGCCCGATGACGCGAAATCGCCGACCGTCGACTGCTCGTTCGTTCCATGAATGCGGTAGAGCGTGTCGGTCCCGCCCTTGAAGAGATAGATCCCGCGAGCGCCCAAGGGATTGAGCGGCCCGGCGGGCACCAAGTCCGGAAGCCCGGCTGCGCGCGCCTTCATCTCGGCAGGCGGGCGCCAGTCGGGCCACTCCGCCTTGCGTCCAACCTTGACAGTCCCGCTCCAGCGAAATCCATCTCGTCCGACGCCGATCTTGTAACGGATCGCCCGTCCATCGGAGATGACGAGATCCAGCGTTCGGTTCGCGCTGACGATGACGATCGTTCCAGCCGCGTAGCCTTTTTCGATCGTCACCACCGTGCTTGTCGTCGGCCCAAGGCTTCGCGGCACTAGCCCGGCTGCCGCCGCATCCCCGGCGACGGCCAGAACGGCCAGAAACACAAGGCCGACGCAGGACCTTATGCACCCACTGTCAATCGCCTTCATCGCACCAATGCTCCAAGTTTACCGACCGCGCCGCAGAAGCGCGCACGGGAATTCACCTGAACCGGCAGCACTCCGCGGTTGACCGCCTCGCTCAAAGTCTCCCAGTCATCCGCAATGACGTGCGTCGGGATGTCCTTGAATATCTTCTCCGTTTGTTGTCGGCGCAGGCCGAGGCCAAAAAACTTGGCGCGGTATTTGTTGATGACGATGAATATCTGATCCGCACTTCCTCGCAGCCGCACCAGGTTTGAAAACAAATCCTTCGCATGAGAAAGCGCGGGGACCGTCATTTCTGTGACGATATAGATGCTGTTGACCGAAGTGAGCACCTCGTATTTCCACGGCGTGTCATAATAGGGGATGTCGACGATCGTGTGGTCGCTCTCAAAGGCGGCCACGTCGAGCATACGCAGCACGAGTTCACCGCCCTTCGGCGCCAGAAGGACTGACGGCTGCTTGAAGGACAGCAGTGAAAAGCCGCCCGGATGCCGCTTTCGGACAAGATCGATGAATTCGAGATCGACCCGGGAAGGATTGGCGATGACCGGTTTCAAGTCGTAGTCGTTGACAAGATTGAGATAATAGCCGAGCGCCCCAGAACAAAAATCCGTGTCGAACAAGTCGATCCTCGGCGTGGAATTCTTGGTCGGCTGGGCCAGCACATGCGCGAGCGACGAAGCGATCATGCTGGCGCCCGCGCCACCGACGGCTGAGACCACGGCATGCACCCGGCTGTCGCTGGCGCCCGTGCCTGGCGCATGGGTCGAAATCATGTCGATCAGGGCGCGGCGCTCGAGCGGCTTCTTCAGCCAGTCATTGCCGTTCAGGCGGAAGAGCAGCCGCAGCATGTCGTCCGGCAAGTCTTCGGAGACGACGACGAGCGGAACGTCCCGATAGCGGGTGCGAAACGCGAAGAGCTCCGGCTGCTGCAGCAATTCCCCGTTGTCGACGTCGAGAACGATCAGTCCGAACTGCGTCGGATCGAGTCGGCCCTTTTCTCCGAGCGCCTTCAGCGAGAGATGGCGGACATCGTAACGCGAAAGCGACCCGAATGTATCGAGCATGAAGCTCGCTGCGGCCGCGTCGTCGGAGAGAACCAGGATCTTGGTGGATGCGGCAATGTTCATGTGCGCTGTCATTTTCGCTTTCCTACGCGTAACAAGAAGTCAGCAGGTTGAGCAGGTCTTCAGGTCTTCCGTCGTGATCGTCACCGGATGGGCCGGGATGGTGACGTCGTTCAGTCCCAGCAACCCGCCGAGGATCGGCAGATCGAAGGTGATGTCGCGCACCTCCAGCCGCATCGTCAGCACCGGCCCGTCCGGGCGGCCCCAATAGCCGAGCCCCGATCGCTGATAGGTGACCATCAGCTTATCCGGCGTGATGCGCCAGTTTAGGTCGCAAATGCCCGGGTGGGGATCGGTTCCCGCGTTGCAAACGCCGTCGCTTCCGAGGACAATCCGGTTCAATGCCGCCGTGCTGCAGTTCGCAAGAGCCGGTCCGCAGGTCGAGGATATCGTGGCATCGTTCGGCGTCGCTTTGCCGTTGTTGAGCGGATCGGCAGCTTCGACCGGGAAAACGGCAGCGAAATTGGTTGTCAGCGGATCTGATACGGCCGCCAGTCGGGCACCATATTGCAGTGCCTTGACCGTCTGATTCCACTGCGACATGGCATAGCCGAACTCGATGAAGGCGGCGAAGACCAGCATGACGATCGGAAAGGTCAGCAATGCTTCGACAAGGCTGGCGCCACTGCTATCCTGCCAGAATGCCTTGATTGCCCTGGAGGTCACCATCCGATGTATCTCTCTTCATGGAAGGAACTGATCGTGATGGCGTCGAGTCCGAGAAAGGCGAATACCGGTGAACTCTGATAGAGATGCGCAGTGGAAATGGTGATGTTGCCGTCCGCATCGGGTGCACTGATTGTGATGTCGGAAGGGTCGTTCCAGCCGGGGACACGGGGCTCAGCATCTGCCGCGGGTGTTTGCGTTCCGTAAAAAGCAATGGTCTTGGCCGTCGCCTGATTGCATGTCGGCACATAGGTTCCCGAGGCCGGTCGGCAGCGCGAAAGGTAACGCCCCGCATCGCGCAAGCCTGCGTCGATCTGCATGCGCTGCCAGAAGATGCTGCCAAACTCCAGTATTCCAGCCGCAAAGAGCGTCACAAAGGGGATTGCGAGCAGCGCTTCGGCGAGCACTGCGCCTTCCTCCCGCCGCCAGAAACCGAGGCAAAGCCGATGCAGAATAAAATTGCGGAACGCAATCATCTGACCAGCTCCGATTCTTCCCGCAGGAATTCGTCCAGCGTACCGCGACCACCCTTGCCGGTGATGTCGATCATCTCCAGGGAAAGGTATCGTTCGCCGGCATCCTTTATCGCCGGCTTGGTCAGGAACATGCGCGCGAAGGCAACGGCGCGCGTGGCCTTGTGACCGTTCAGATGGCCGACCGAAGCCTCATAGCCACAATTGACAATGGCCGAGAAAATCTCGCGGCGGTCGCCATATTCGGCTGCCGTATAGTTCGAAAGGTCCGGGCCGGCATAGCACTGACCACCCGTTGCCGGCGTTCCGGTCTCACCATTCGCCGAGGCATGATTGATGAGAGCCGCGTTTGCAAGCTCGTAGCGATAGACGTCATAAGCGGAGGGCTGTGCTGGCGTTCCGGTCGCCTGCGGGGGATAACTGGAGTAGTTGCTGAGGACCGTGCTCACCGAGGGCGCTGCCGTGCCCTGCGCGACATTCCAATAGGTCGTGTAGTTCCAATTGTTGCCACTGCTGATCTTGCCGCCGGCAAGCGAGGTCATGCCCGCTCCATAGCCGAGCGGCAAGGCCTTGGTCGCATCGCCGACAACGGCTCCGACCATGACTGGATTATAGGTATCGCAGCCCTTCTTGCCCTTGCCGCTGATTGACTGCGCGGAGCGCACGTTCTGGGCAGGCCGGTAACGATAATCTCCGTTCGCCTTGTTGAACGACGAGGAGTAGAAGCCGAAGCGCGTATTGACCCCGTCCTCGACGGGCCCCGCCTTTGCGCCGGTCTCGGTATCGAGGTTGTCCTGTGTGTAGCATGTACCGGGATTGCCGGTGGCAAGAGCCTCCGCCAGCACGGACGCACCATTGCCCAAGGGGGTCCGCAGGAAGCCGAAATTGCCGGGACCGGGATTGGATGCCGCGGTGCTGTGAAGCTCGATCTGTCGTCCATAGAGATTGCCGGCCGCAAAGTTGGTGTGCAGGGCCGTAGCTGCAGTTTCGCTGGCGCTTTCACTCGTGTTCCCCACCGGCTCGAACGGATTGCAGATGTAGATCGGCGTCACGTCGCAGGCACTGGCGTGATATACCGCCACGGCGTCGGCGGCGATGTTGATCGTATCGCGGGTAAAGCCGACCGGGATCGGAAAGATCGTCTGCATCGCTTGCGGCTTCGCGACGACCCAGGCATAGGACGCTTCGCTGGCCACTGTCGTTTCCATCGAAGCCGGGATTGATGTATCGTCGTTGGCCGGGATATCCTTCAGAAAAAGCACGGTAACAGTGCTTCCGGCATCGTTGCCGGCGTCATAGGTCACGCTGATATTCGAACCAAGCGACATGCCGGTTCCGCCGCCGGAAAAGGCCGCGCTGTTGGCGATTTTCTCGATCGCCGTCTGCGCCCTCGTAATGGCATCATCGCGGCCATCGAGTTCGCGGGCCCCGGCCAGCGCCATCGCATCGACGGCGTTCTGGAGATCGGTATGCAGGTTGCTGCTGCGACCGACATCGATGATCAGCAGCGAAAAGCCGAGAAGCATTGGCATGGCGATGAGCGTCAAGGCGATGACATAGCCGCGATGATCGTTCCAGAACCGTCTGACAACCCTGCTGAGCATTGGCGTCCCCCCATCACGGCGCTATCGCCGTGATGACCCCGTTTCGTGCATTTTCCCTCCGGCGCACTGCCGCAGTTCATGCCTTTCGCCAGCCTATTGGCTGGCGGTCGCCCCGTTGGAGGCCCCATTCGCCCCCATGGCCGGCGACGGCTGAACAACGCCCAACCCGCCGTTCTGATATTGAGTGACCACCCTGCGGATCACCTTGCCGTCGCTTGCGATTTGCGTTCGCTGGGCTTCCGGCGGGAACGGGTCCTGAATGTGGATGGCCTTGTTTGCTTCCACGGCATTGCCGAGCCCGAAGGTGATCGTGTCGCGATGGTTCATGTAGTCGGCGCAGCCGGAAGCGAGGCCGGCGGCTGCAAGGACGAAAAGGACGCGCTTAGCGTTTTGTAGCAACGGCTTGGACTCCCTGGTTCAGGTCGAGACGATGGCCATAGGGCCCAGTCACACCTTCGCCATTGCGAAAGCGTCGGAGCATGTCCTTGTCGACTTCCATGACACCGAGCGCAAAAAGCTCGAGGTCGTTGGACGAACGCGTCTGGTCGAGCGGACTGTAGAGATCCTCGCCAGGGCGGGCCGGTCGAACGATGTGCGGCGTGACGACGATGACGAGGTCGGATTCCTTCTTCTGGAAACTCGTCGAACGGAATAGTGCGCCGAGCACTGGTATCTTTCCGAGGCCGGGCAATTGCTGGATGTCTTTGGCATTGATCGACTGCAGCAGGCCGGCCAAGGCAAAGCTCTGGCCGTCGCGAAGCGCGACCGTGGTGCTGGCCGCGCGCGAGATGAAGCCCGGATTGCCGTTGACGTTGATCGACGGATCGAGCTCGGAAACCTCGGGCTCGATCTCCAGATTGATCAGCCCATCATCAAGAACCACCGGCTTGAAGGTCAGCCGCACACCGAAGGGGCGATAGTCCGTCTCGGTGGCGACCGTCGTGCCGTTGTTCGTCGTCTTCAGGATCGGCACCTCACCGCCGGCATGGAAGCTGGCGGTCGAGCCGCTCATGGCGATGAGGTTCGGCTGCGCCAGGCGACGCACCAGTCCCTTCTGCTCGAGGGCGTTGATCACCACATCGATGTGGCCGCCCGAGATTTCCAGCACCTTGGCGATCAACTGGCCGAAGGGCAGCGCCCCCGTTGCCGCACCCTTGGGATCGAGGAGGCTACGGACCAGGTTGCCGTCATCGTCCACGGTGATACCCTGGCTGGTCGTTGCCTTGCCGATTCCGTTGTTGCCGTGCCCGGACCAACCGATCCCGAGGTCACGACCCGTCTGGCGCGAGGCTTCGATGACCCGGACCTCCAGCATCACCTGCTGGCTGTCACTGACGCGCAACTGGTTCAGCACCGGCTGGTCGGAATAGGACTGGGCGATTTCCATCACCCGCTGCAGTTCGATGCCGTCGCGGACGAAGCCTGTCAGGCGAATGCGATCGTTGGAGTTGATGACCCTGACCCGAGCCGAGGGCGCGGCAGAGCGAATGGCGGAGGCGACTTCGCTGAAATCGCTGGCAACGCGGATGTCGATGACGCCGAGAAGCGACTTGTCTTCGCCATAGACCGAGATATTGGTGGCGCCGATCTTTTTGCCGCGAATGAACAGCGAGCGGTCGGAAAGCGGCACCACGTCGATCATATCGGCGCTGCCGATGACGAGATCCCCGAAGGGCTGCCCGGTGTTGAGCGTCAGCGTCTCGTTCGGAGGCAGCGTCACGTGCTGGACCGATTCGCCTAAAGTGACGGACTTTTCCTGTGCGTTGGCGCAGCCGGCAAATCCAGGGGCCAAACACACACAGGCCGAAAACACTGCCGCTAATGCCGCAAGGCTTTTCGTCCCTGCGATTCTTCTCTTGCCGCTCGCCATGCCTGCTTTAGCCCCCTCATTCGGCTAGCCGCACCTGCGGCATGCCGTATAAACATCACTGGACCAGGCCGACTCGGTGCTCCTCGCGCTTCGTCGTGTTCCAGACCCCCACTGTCACCCACTTCGGCTCAACCGGCAACACCGGTTCGACCCTTTGCTCCACAATCTGCACTTGTTTCTCGGGTTCTGGCAACTTCTTTTCCAAATCCTTGCCCAGTTCTGTCGCCATCGCCCCGCCACCGAGGTCGGCGACGGTGATCGGCCGGGTCTGCTCGATAGAGGAAGAGGCAACATTGCGGAGCGCCAGTGAGAGCGTGCCGATACTGGAGCCGAGGGTAAGGCGCTGCGCCTCGTCGGTCGTGACCTCAAAGGTCACGGTCTTGACGACGGATGGCTCGTCCTTGCGCTCGTCGGCCGTCTGGTCCACCGCCAGCACCTTGACGCCTTGCAGCAGCACGTCGACGAAGGTCTGATCGTTGCCGGCCGGTCCGCGCACGACCCGCGTCAGAAGCACGTCGACGCGATCGGAAGGCCTTACGAACCCGGCAACGCCGAGCACGTCGTTGACCCGGATGGAGACCGCCTTCATGCCCTGGTCGAGCGCCGCCGACAGCGTGGCGCGTTCGCCGGTACCGGTGATTTTCGAGGATAGAACCGGCTCGCCCGGATCGATCGCCGCCATGGCATAACGCGGCTGGGCATCGTTGCCGACGACCAGATCGATGCTGACGAACGAGCCTGCGGGTGTTTCATTGGAGGGCCAGGGAATGGCCCTGAGGTTTTCGGATCGAATCCGGTCGCCGAAGCGCATTGGCGTGGCGGCGACCACAAGTGTCCTTTCCTCGGCCTTCACGCCGTTCATCGCCAGCAGTCGGGCCTTCTGATCGGAGAGATACGCGCGCATCCCGAAAACTGCGGCGGCGGCGAGTACAAATGCAATAACGAGACTTAAAATCGTTGAAGAACGCATCGCGGTTACTCGCTACACTGGACGGAGTGCATCCATTCATTATTTCTAATTTAGAAGAGAGGGGTTAACAAAAACCCCTCCCTTCGTCGAACGCCAATATCAGGCCGGGACAGCCAGCGCGGTCGTGAACCACCCTGCCCATGCCGTCCAGACCGCACTCAGATTGGTGCCGGCCAGTGTCACCGCCGTGATCACCCCGCCAACCAGCAAGGCAAGCAGAATGAGGTATTCGGTAAGTGCGACGCCATCTTCTTCCCGCGCGAAAGCGCGTACGCTATTTACAAATGCTTTCATCGAGAATTACCTCCCAGGTAAGTGGTGCGCCGTATTTCCCCGGCACTTTGTCGTCGAGACCGCCCCTTCGACTGGAAATATTAATAATCTGTTAATTCTAATTTAGTCAAATCTTTTGTAGGCGAACGGGCGATATCTATACTTTATGGTTAAAACTGGGATGAAAGAACCGGCCGTAAAAATCGACAATTTTGCCGTAATCGAGTGAACCTAGCCTACACAATAAGCTTAAAATAGCCGAAAAGGTCGAAGCCTATGCTGCAAATGGTCAATGTTACTAGTTCTCTTGCAGTATTTCTTTTTCTCTACGCGGCCTGGACCGATTTCCGTACATGGAAAATCCCCAATGCCGTCGTGCTGGCGCTCGTAACACTTTGTGCACTGCGGGCAGTGGCCTTGATACTTGGCTCGGATGATGTCGGCGCGGCGCTGTTTGCCTCGAGCGGAATCGGCGGCGACATCGCGGCCGGTCTGCTGATGTTCATGCTTGGGGTGGCTCTCTGGGCGTTCCGCCTGTTTGGCGCAGGAGACGCCAAGCTTTTCCTGCCGATCGGCCTTTTTATCGGCTGGCACGGAATGATGCCGTTCGCGGTGCTGCTGCTTGTCCTCGGCATCGTGACGCTGCTGGTCCTGCGGCTGCCGGTGCCGCTGGCAGTCGCGCATCTCGCCTTTTTCATACGTATCGAGGAAATTCGGGCGAGCCGGAAGATACCCTATGGCGTCATCATGGTTTTCGCGACGCTCCTGACCATGGCTTTGCCCATGATCCGACAGCAGTTGCAGCTTCGGTGACCTACCCCGAAAAGGCTCTGTCCGACCTGTTCTCCAGCGCGGCGATCTCCTCGGAGACCTCGCTCAATCGCTGACGCAGGTCGCTGTCGGTGCCGTCATCGACCTCTTCCTCGCCAAAACAATAGCGCGCCTCGTGAAGCTCGAGCTTGGCTTCGAGCTCGGCGCGTCTGGCATATAGCCGCTTGAGATAGACGTGGTTCATCTCCCGGTCTCCACATCGTCCGGTGATGGGAAAACGATGTGGAGGCGGTAAGGTTCCGGTCTATCAGGTGAAAGAAGCGATCGCTGCTCTGCAGGCCTTGGCGAAATGGCCGCAACAGCCGGCGGCGCCCATCGTTTGGCGACTGACGCGCGCGCCTTCGAGCAGCAGCGTCAGCGTATCGGCAAGAAGTTGAGGTTCGCGCGCACCGGCTGCCGAACAGAGCGCGGCGAGGCGATCGCGTTGTTCGGCCTTGTGCCGTTCGATCACTTCATGGGCGGGATGACCCTCCCCCTTGAGCTCGATGGCGGCGTTGGCGAGATCGCAGCCAGCGGGCTCGCCGTTCAGACACTGCGCCCGCATCTCCACCCAGGCGCCGAGCTGGGCGCGGGGATCGCCGGGATGGGCGGCCTCCAGATCGCGCCAGATGGCATTGGCCTTTTCGGAGGCGCGCCGCAACGTCTCGCAGACGAGTTCGTCCTTCGAGCCGAAATGCCGGTAGAGCGTCATCTTGTTGGTCAGGGCGGCGTCGGCGATGGCATCGACGCCAATGCCGCGGATGCCGCGCTCGCGGAAAAGCTCCACGGCCGTCGAGACGATGCGCTCCCGCGGCGGGATGCGATCTTCTGAAACGGTTGCGGAGATTTCATTCGAAGTTTCTGATTTTTTTGCGGACGAAGTCCTTGACATCAATGTGACCGATCGGTAACAACAGCATTGTTACTTACCGGTAACACCACAGGCCGCGAAAGTCAACGCAGAGGGTTGGCGGCGGATGTGGAACACGGGCGACCGCCCACGAAAGGAGGACAAGCCATGAGAAAGACCAGAGACGACCTGACGATATCCGAAGCCCTTCGCGACCCCCTGATCGCCATGGTGTTGCGCGCCGACGGCGTGAAGCTTGAGGACTTCAAGCAACTCCTGGAGACGGCCGCCGACAAAGGTCAACCGCGCCCGACGCCGGTGGGCAAGATGATCGGAGCGCTTGCGAGCCGCGCCAATCTGCCGGCCATCCCCTGCTTCGGCTGAAAAGCCGCTTGAACCCGGGGGATCTCTCCCTGCCCCCGACAAGGGCTGTCGTCATAAAGAGGCGGCGGCCCTTGCTGCTTGATCGTAGTGGCCGGAAAGTGCCCTCAGCATCGCTGCCACTGCCGATGTCGAGCCGGCATCGAGCCCGAGCCCCTTCATTGATTCCACCAGCAACGCTTCGCGCACCGCACGGTATCTCAGGCAGGTTTCAACGCCCTTGTCGGTAGCGATGATCAACTTCTCCTTGCCTGCCCGCGCGCTTTTCACGAGGCCGCGCTTTTCCAGCTTCTTGAGCGCATAAATCACCAGATGCGTATCCTCGACGCCGAGCACGCTGCAGAGATCGCCGAGCCGCTTCGGCCGCCGCCGGTGCGCCACCGAATGCAGCACCAGCACGTCGATCGCAGCGCAGCCGGGTTCGCCCGCCGCCGTCATGCAGCGCACCATCCAGCGGTCGAAGGCATTGCCGGCGAGGATGAGCCCAAATTCCAGTTCCGACAGAACGGGAAGCGCGCCGTCGGCGAGATGCGAGGAGGAGACGATCGGCCCGATTTCCGGTTGCCCGCATTCATCTGCCATTCCATCCCTCCACGATCAACAGCTCAACGTTGACATTTTATCGATAAATCGTCAATGATTTTTCAATTCAACGGGAGGCCGGACGATGAGCGGGCAGTGGGATTTCTGGATCGATCGCGGCGGCACCTTCACCGATATCGTCGCCCGCCGCCCCGACGGCTCGCTCGTCGCGAACAAGCTGCTTTCGGAAAATCCGGAAGCCTATCGCGACCCGGCGGTTCATGGCATCCGCGAATTGCTCGGCCTCAAGCCCGGCCAGACGATCCCTTCCGAGCTCATCGGCACCGTGAAGATGGGAACGACGGTCGCCACCAATGCACTTCTCGAACGCAAGGGTGATCCGACCCTGTTGGTGACGACGAAGGGCTTTCGCGATGCGCTGGAGATCGGCTATCAGGCGCGCGCCGACATCTTCGCCAAGAAAATCGTCAAACCGGAACTGCTCTACGCCGATGTGATCGAGGCCGACGAGCGCGTACTGGCGGACGGCACGGTGGAACGCCCGCTCTTAGAAGATGATCTGCGGCACGCGCTTGAAGCCGCCTATGCGCGGGGACTGCGCGCCGTCGCAATCGTTTTCATGCATGCCTACCGCTATCCCGAGCACGAACAGCAGGCCGCCGCCATCGCGCGCGCCATCGGCTTCACGCAGATCTCGCCCTCGCATGTGGTTTCACCGCTGATCAAGCTTGTCGGCCGCGGCGACACGGCCGTCGTCGATGCCTATCTATCCCCGGTTCTCCGGCGCTATGTCGATCAGGTCGCCGTCGAGCTCGGCGCGGTCGAAGGAAAGGGCCCGAAGCTGATGTTCATGCAGTCCTCGGGCGGACTGACCGACGCGCATCTCTTCCAGGGAAAGGATGCAATCCTCTCCGGACCCGCGGGCGGGGTGGTCGGCGCGGTCGAGGTCTCGCGCATCGCCGGTTTCGACAGGATGATCGGCTTCGACATGGGCGGCACCTCGACGGACGTTTCGCACTATGACGGCGAGCTGGAACGCGCTTTCGAGACCGAGGTCGCCGGTGTGCGCATGCGCGCGCCGATGATGAAGATCCATACCGTCGCAGCCGGCGGCGGCTCGATCCTGAGCTATGACGGTTCACGCTTCCGCGTCGGCCCGGAGTCGGCGGGTGCCACGCCCGGCCCGAAATCCTATCGCCGCGGCGGGCCGCTTGCTGTTACTGATGCAAATATCATGACGGGCAAGCTGCTGCCGGAGTTCTTCCCCACAATCTTCGGGCCGGAGCAAGACCAGCCGCTCGACGCCGAGGCGGTGCGCGCCGCCTTTGCCGAGATGGCGCAGGATATCGGCGGCGGCCGGACGGCGGAAGAGGTGGCCGACGGCTTCCTCGCTATCGCTGTCGAGAATATGGCCAACGCCATCAAGAAGATCTCCGTCCAGCGCGGTTACGACGTTTCCGACTATGCGCTCACCTGTTTCGGCGGCGCCGGCGGCCAGCATGCCTGCCTGGTCGCCGACAGCCTCGGCATGAAAACGGTGCTGATCCACCCCTTCTCCGGCATTCTTTCGGCCTATGGCATGGGGCTCGCCGATATCCGCGCCACACGCCAGCGCGCGGTGCTGGCCGAACTAGCCGCCGCCCTGCCGGCGATCGGCGGTATCCGGACCGAACTGGAGAAAGAGGTGCGCAGGGAACTGATGCTGCAGGGCGTCGAAGCCGGCGACATGGAGGTCGTCATCCGGCTGCACCTGCAATATAAGGGCACCGACACCGCCCTGCCCGTCGCCTTCGGGCCGCAGGAGGAGATGACGCAAGCCTTTGCCGCCGCCCACAAGAAGCAGTTCGGCTTCATCTTCGAAGACCGGCCTGTCGTCGTCGACTCCATCGAAGTCGAAGGCATCGGCGGCGGCGCCGATGTCGAGGAGATGAACGTGCAGGCGGGGAGCTTCGCACCGCAAGCGCTGCGCACGACCCGCTTCTATTCCGGCGGAAGCTGGCATGAGGCCGGCATTTTCAGGCGTGATGCGCTGAAGCCGGGTGCAGTCGTCAAGGGGCCGGCCCTCATCATCGAAGCGCATCAGACGATCGTCGTCGAGACCGGCTGGCAGGCGCGCCTGACCGGCCACGACCATATCGTTCTCACCCGCGAGATCGCGCTTTCCCGCAATTCGGCGATCGGCACCAGCGCCGACCCCGTCATGCTCGAAGTCTTCAACAATCTGTTCATGGCGATCGCCGAGCAGATGGGCGTGACGCTGCAGAACACTGCTCACTCGGTCAATATCAAGGAGCGGCTCGATTTCTCCTGCGCCGTCTTCGACCGCACCGGCGCACTCGTCGCCAATGCGCCGCATATGCCCGTGCATCTGGGATCGATGGATCGCTCGGTCGAAACGATCATCCGGCTCAACGAAGGCCGCATTCGACCGGGCGATGTCTTCGCGCTCAATGCGCCTTACAACGGCGGCACGCATCTGCCCGACATCACCGTCGTCACGCCGGTGTTCGACGACGCCGGCGAGACCATCCTGTTTTACGTCGCCTCGCGCGGCCATCATGCCGACATCGGCGGCAAGGCACCTGGTTCGATGACGCCGCGGGCGACCAAGGTCGATGAGGAAGGCGTGCTGATCGACAATTTCCTGCTGGTCGACAAAGGCCGTTTCCGTGAGAGCGAATTTGCGGCAATGCTGCGGGACCATCCCTACCCCGCCCGCAACCCGGCCCAGAACCTCGCCGACGTGAAGGCGCAGATCGCGGCCAACGAAAAGGGCGTTCAGGAACTGCGCAAGATGGTCGCCCATTTCGGGCTCGACGTCGTCGAAGCCTATATGGGCCATGTCCAGGACAATGCCGAGGAGAGCGTTCGCCGGGTGATCGCCCGCCTCAGCGACAGCGAATTCTCCTATCCCACCGATCAGGGCGCCGTCATCAAGGTGAAGATCACCGTCGACCGGAAGGCGCGCGAGGCAACGGTCGATTTCACCGGCACGAGCGCCCAGCAACCGACCAATTTCAATGCGCCGGAACCGGTGACGCGCGCCGCGGTGCTCTATGTATTTCGCGTCATGGTCGAGCAGCCGATCCCGATGAATGCCGGCTGCCTGCGGCCGATCCGGATCGTCGTGCCGGACGGATCGATGCTGCGCCCGGCCTATCCGGCCGCCGTCGTCGCCGGCAATGTCGAGACCAGCCAGCATGTGACGAATGCGCTCTTCGGGGCGCTCGGAACGCTGGCAGCCGCCCAAGGGTCGATGAACAACCTGACCTTCGGCAACGTCACCTACCAATATTACGAGACAATCTGCTCCGGCGGCCCCGCCGGCCTGCTCAATGACGGCACCGGCTTCAGCGGCGCCGACGGCGTGCACACCCATATGACCAACTCACGGCTGACCGATCCCGAGGTGCTGGAATTCCGCTTTCCCGTCGTGCTGGAAGATTTTCACATCCGCCGCGGCTCCGGGGGCAAGGGCCAATATAGTTCCGGCGGCGGGACCGAGCGCACCATCCGCTTCCTGCAAGCGATGGATTGCAGCATTCTCTCCTCGCACCGAACGATCCGGCCTTTCGGCCTCTTCGGCGGGGAAGACGGGCAATTGGGAAAAACGGAGGTTCGTCGCAGCGACGGCACGGTCGAAAGGCTGGAAGGCTGCGACCAGGCAATGCTCGCCGCCGGCGACGCCGTGATCGTCACGACGCCGACCGGCGGCGGCTACGGCAAACCGGTTTAGAGGATCGGTTTGCCACCGGTGACCGCGATTGTCGTGCCCGAGACATAGCTCGACAAGGGATCGGCCAGCATGACATAGGCCGTGGCCAGTTCGGCCGGCTGGCCCGGCCGCTTCATCGGCACCTGCTTGCCGAAATTGCTGACGCTATCTTCGGGCAGCGTCGACGGGATGAGCGGCGTCCAGATCGGGCCCGGCGCCACGGCATTGGCGCGAATGCCCTTCTCGGCCAGAAGCTGGGCCAGGCCGGCGGTGAAATTCTGGATCGCACCCTTCGTGGTGGCATAGGCAAGCAGCGTCGGGTTCGGATTGTCCGCATTGATCGAGGCCGTATTGATGATGGAGCTGCCGGGCTTCATATGGGCGACGGCCGCCTTTGTCAGGTAGAACATCGCGTGGATGTTGACCTTGAAGGTCAGCTCCCACTCCTCGTCGCTGATCTCGTCGATGCTCTTGAAGCTTGCCTGGTGCGCGGCATTGTTGACGAGAATGTCGATACCACCGAGCTCCTTGACCGCCGTCTCGACAATTTGCCGGCAATGGGCCGGATCCTGGATGTCGCCACTGACGAGCACGGCCTTGCGCCCCGCCTGTTCAACGAGCCGCTTCGTCTCGTCGGCATCCTCATCCTCGTCAAGATAGGAGATCACCAGATCTGCGCCTTCCCGGGCATAGGCGATTGCCACTGCCCGGCCGATGCCGCTGTCGCCACCGGTAATGATCGCCCGCTTGCCCTTGAGCCGTTCGGATCCGCGATAGGTTTTTTCACCATGGTCGGGAACCGGATCCATCTGTGCCGTGAAACCCGGCATCGGCTGTTTCTGGGATGGGAAAGGGGGTGTTGGATATTGTGTCATTATAGCCTCCTGAGTTGAGGGACAAACTCAGGCTGCGGCTGGTTGTTCCAACGGCGTTGCGGCCAGATCGCTTTTCAATCTCGGTCTTCGTGCCGGTGACGCACTGCATCTCGCCGTCGCAATCGGTAGCGACGCCACGCTCGTCACGCTCGACAAGGGGCTGGCAAAAGCCTGGAGCATCATCGGAGCGCGTCTGCCTGTTATGAGGTCGGCGGTCGGCGGATGCGGATATCACGCAGTCTCCCGGTTCCACCGCCACCACATCCGCACAGACGATCAACCTACAAGATGTTGCGATTTGCCACAGCGACCATTGTGCCATAGTAATGTAATATGGCTGCAGTGTTCATGAGGTGCATGGAATTGGACGGAAAGACATCGCCCGCAGTTTACTCCGAAGATGAGAGCCTTGCCGGCGAAGCCGGCGGCAAGGGCACGCGCCGCGCCCGCGTCAGCGGCATCGACCGCGCTCTTCAGGTGATCGATCATCTCTATGAGACAGGATCGCCGGCCGGCGTCTATGCCATCGCCAAGGCGGTGAAGGCGCCGCTATCGACGGTCTACGTCATCGTCGACGACCTCGTCGAGAAGAACATGCTGACGCGCCAGGCGGACGGCTCGATCTGGCTCGGCGCCCGGCTTTATCACTATGGTCTCGCCTATGCGCGATCTCTGGATTTCATGAGCATTGCCACTCATGAAATGCACGATCTCTGTCGCCAGGCCGGCGAAACCGTGCAGGTCTGCGGCCGTGACGGCGATTACATGCTGGTGCTTGCCATGGCCGACGGTCCGAGCCATTTCCAGGTGGCGTCGCGCGTCGGCACCCGGGTGCCGCTCAACTGGACGGCATCAGGCCGCCTGCTCGTCGGCCACCTCCCCGAAGAGGAACGCATCGAGCTTTTCAAACGCTGCGCCCGCTCATCACCGACCGGCCGCGCCGAGATCGATCCGAGCACCCTGTCGGAAGCGGCCGGCAAGGCCTTCGAGGCGCGCCTGTCGATCCAGGCCGGAGAATCCGACTATGCGGTCGCCTGCATCGCCTCGCCGATCTGCGATCGCGCCGGCCAGTGCGTCGCCACCATTTCGATCGTGCTGCCTGAGCAGAAGGCCTTTTCCGATGAGAACCATTATACGGCGCATGTGCGCAATTCGGCGGAACGGATCGAAAAACTGATGGGTTGGCGCAACCGCTGACACCTGCCGCGCCACCGGATTTATCTGTAGGAATAGCCGTGGCTGTGACGCACGAGCCTGCGCGCCCGCGGCACGTACCGGCTGGCTGTGAACGCTTCGGCGCCCATCACCGCAAAGCGCGGCTCGAACAGCTTGCTGAGGACCGAGACATCGCCATTGGAATCCGTTGCTTCGAGCCCGGAATCGACGAGGTCGAAAATCGTGAATTCGGCTGGCGCGCCGACGGAAAGTCGGTTCTCCATCGGCAGCTTGATGACGGAGGCCGGCGCATGGGTGACGGCTTCCACGACCTTGTCGAAGGGCATGCCGACGCTGAGCAGCTTCGACATCGTCGTTGCCAGATCCCAGACCGGAAAGTTCATCGAATGGCCGTGCAGATCGGTCGAGATCGAGAACGGCAGAAGCCCGCGCGCGATCGCCGCTTCGGCGACCTTGAAGGAGAAGGAGGCGCCGCCATGGCCGATGTCGAGGCGGATGCCTTCGGAGGCGCAGCGCTCGGCGAGATTGAAAAGATCCTCGTCCTCCATGATGCTCGAACCGGCCTTGCCGTTGAAGCAGTGGGTGACGACGTCGCCGGGGCCGAGAATTTCGAGCACTTCGTCGTAAAGTGCCGGCGGTTCGCCGACATGGACCATCATCGGCACTTTCAGGATCTTGGCGATCTTCTTGCCGAGCTTGACGGGAGTGACGCCCCAGGAGCCGGTGATGACGTGGCTGGCGCGCACCTTGATGCCGACGATGTGCTCGCTGTTTTCGGCGTAGACTTCGAGAATCCGGTCGAGATCGATATCCCTGATATCCCTGAGCTCGGCGACGCGGTTGCAGGCGACGAGGCCGATCGAGCCGAGGTTCAGGAAGGCCTTGATGCGTTCGCGTGAGGGCTCGATGATATACTCGCGGAAGCCATGGAAATTTGCCTCGCCGGCCGAACCGGCGTCGACCAGGGTGGTGACGCCGCGCTCGAGACCGCATTCGGAGGGGCGGATGGAGATATCGGTGCCGCCATGCCAGATGTGTACGTGTAGATCGATCCAGCCCGGCGAAATGAAGGCACCCTTGCCGTCGACTCGTGTCACATCCTCAGAGGCCGGAAGCGACGGACCAATCCCGGCGATGCGGCCGTCAGCATTGACGAGAATGTCGATCACCCCCTCGGATGCGCCCGCACCGAACGCCATCGGTCTGACATTGGTGAGGAGAAGTGGCTTCTTCGTCCGGTCGCCCGATATGATCATATTTCCAAATTCCATAGTTATGCTATATAAATCCTTATAATAGAATAAAGCCGAAGAGACTGCTGTCAAGAGAAATGAAGCGTCGCTAGCCGCACGGCAGTGGCGGCAGCGCGCTCGTTCTCAACCGCGCTCCCGCCAAGGAGCGGCAAATTTTTCCAGCGATTTCAATCTCGCAGGATTGAGTAGTCAAGCCGTTCGAGGTGGTCGGGATCGGCGATGGCTTCGATGGCCGCAATCCTGTCTCCGGCGATGGTAAACGCTACTACGACGCGAATCTGACCCGCGATGCGCACGACGAAGCCAAGCTCGCCGTCGACGATGGCGATCTCTGCCGCCTGCGCCCGGCCCTTGAACAACTCTGCCACTTCGGATGCGCCGCGCGTTTCGCCGAAGGCCCCGAAACGCGCCGCCGTCGCGTCCAGCCGAAACACGACATCTGGGGCGAGCACGGCAATCAGCGCCTGCAGATCACCGCTGCGCGAAGCCGTTAGAAAGGCCTCCGCAATCGTTCGCTTGCGGCCGAGATCGACATCCGGCGTCTCGTCCACGCCCTGCACCCTGCGGCGGGCACGGCTCGCGAGCTGACGGGCGGCGGCGGATGATCGGCCGATAATCGGCGCGATTTCGTCGAAGGGAAGATCGAACATGTCGTGCAGCACGAAGGCAACCCGTTCGGCAGGCGCCAGCGTCTGCAACACGACGAGCAGCGCCACGCCCACCGAATCGGCGAATGCGGCGTCGCGCTCCGGATCCTTGGCAGGATCGGCGATCGCTGCATGGACTGGCATCTCCAGCGGCTCCTCGCGCCGGGTCTTGCGGGCACGCAGCATATCGAGGCAGATACGAGCCACCACCGTCGTCAGCCAGCCGCCGAGATTGCCGACGTCAGTCCTATCCGCACGGGTGAGCCGCAGCCAAGCCTCCTGAACGGCGTCTTCGGCCTCGCTGCGCGAGCCGAGCATGCGATAGGCGGCCGCTTTCAGATGCGCCCGGTTCGCCTCGAATTGATCGGCCAGCCAATTATTCTCGTTCATCCGTCACATTCCTTCGCTGCGTTCCGTCACATCAATGACGAATGAAACCGGGCCGGTGTGACAGCGCCGGCGGATCGTCGCACCCTGAACGCATCAAGGAGACATATCATGCAGGAGAGAATGGGAAATCCCGCCCTCGTGCTTCCACAAGCCATGCAGGCGCTCAATGCACTCGGCAAGGTGCCGACCGAAACGGGCCTTTCGCCAAAGCTGCTCGAACTCGTCAATCTGCGCGCCAGCCAGATCAACGGCTGCAGCGTCTGCATCGATGGTCATTGGCGCATTGCCCGCAAACACGGTGAGACGGATGAGCGGCTCTTTGCCGTCGCCGGCTGGCGCGACGCCCCCTATTATAGCGATGCCGAGCGAGCAGCCCTTGCGCTGACCGAGGCTGTGACCCGCACCAGCGACCGCGCCGACCCGGTGCCGGACGAGATCTGGGACGAGGCGACCCGGCATTATGACGGCCGCAGCCTTGCGGCTCTCGTCATCGCCATCGCCAACATCAATGTCTGGAACCGGTTGAACATCGCAACCCGTCAGATCGCCGGCGCCTGGAAACCGTGATCGGCGATTGCCGGCAGCGTTTCACCCCGCGCTGCCGGCGACCACACTTCTATTCAGCCCGGCAGCTCAGATGATGCCGCCGCCGCCGGCAACCGATGCCGGACGCTCGGCCGCCACCTTTTTGCGGTAGCCACTGGCGCGGTAGGCGGCGATCGGGTCGATCGCCCCGCCGGCGCGACGGCGCGCCTCGGCAAGGATCGGTTCGACATCGGCGCGATAGGCGCGCTTCAGCGTTTCCGACGCCATCAGCGCGTCATTGTCCTGCTGATAGCCCTCGAGCGCCTTGCGATCGACGAGGAGCGCCTGCGCATAGGCGCGGCGGATTTCGTTGGCGCTGTTGATCAGGCTCTCGATCGGATCGGTGACATTGTGGGACTGGTCGATCATATGCGCCGGATTGAAATCGTTGACGCCGCGCTGCTCGGCATCGACCAGCTCGTTGAACACCAGGAACAGCCGATAGGGATCGATTACGCCGGCATCGAGATCGTCGTCGCCATATTTCGAATCGTTGAAGTGGAAGCCGCCGAGCTTCCCGAACTGGATCAGGCGGGCAACGATCATCTCGATATTGGTGTTCGGCGCATGGTGGCCGAGATCGACAAGGCAATGGGCCTTGGGGCCGAGCGTCTGGGCGATCAGATAGTTGGTGCCCCAGTCCTGTACGATCGTCGAATAGAAGGCCGGCTCATACATCTTGTGCTCGGAGAACAGCTTCCAGTCGTCGGGCAGCGCCTTGTAAATGTCGGCCATCGAGGCGAGGTAACGCTCGAATGCCTTGGTGAAATTGCTCTGGCCGGGGAAGTTCGATCCGTCGCCGATCCAGACCGTCAGCGCTTTGGAGCCGATCGCCTTGCCGATCTCGATGCATTCGAGATTGTGCTCCACCGCCTGCGCGCGCGTCGCCGCGTCGGTGTGGCTGAGAGAGCCGTATTTGTAGGAATGGGCCTGTCCCGGCGCGTCGGAGAAGGTGTTCGAATTCATCGCGTCGAAGCCGAGGCCGAGCGCATCGCCCTTGGCCTTCAATTCCTTGGCGTCCGCCTTGTCCCAGGGAATATGCAGCGAGACGGTCGGTGTCGCCTGCGTCAGCTGATTGATGACGGCGCAATCGTCGAGCTTGTCGAAGATGCCGCGTGGCTCGCCGGCGCCCGGGAAGCGGGCAAAGCGCGTGCCGCCGGTGCCGACACCCCAAGAAGGAACGGCGACGAAGAATTCCGCGACCCTGCGGGTGATGGCTTCGATATCGACGCCGCGGCGCGCAAGTATGGCGCCCAGCGCCTCATAATCGGCTTTCAGTGCGGCTGCCCGCTTGTCGTTCTCGCTCGCGACGAGATCCTGCGCGATCCTGAACTCGGCCATTTTGTCCTCCCGGTTCTGCAATTTCTACATTGGAACTGCCGTGGGGCCGCCCCTCATCCGCCTGCCGGCACCTTCTCCCCGTTGTGAGGGGCAGAAGGGAATATGCCGCGCCGTCTCTGTCCTACTCCAACATTTCGTTGGGCAAGTCCCCTCTCCCCGTCATGACGGGGAGAGGGTTAGGGTGAGGGGCAGACGCATCCGCCCGTCAAAAATCACCGCGTAAAGCTCTGCACGTTGCCGGCGTCGACATTGATGATATTGCCGGTTGATTTTGCCGAAAGGTCCGATGCGAGGAAGTAGATCGCCTCGGCGATATCCTCCGGAAACACGTTGAGCTTCAGCATCGAACGCTTGCGGTAATGTTCCTCGAGATCATCGACCTCGATCTTCGAGGAGGCGGCGCGCTGCTCGCGCCATTCGCCGCTCCAGATCTTCGAACCGCGCAGCACCGCATCCGGGTTGACAGTGTTGACGCGGATGCCGGCATCCGCGCCTTCCAGCGCCAGGCAGCGGGCGAGATGGATTTCGGCGGCCTTTGCCGTGCAATAGGCAGACGCGTTCGGCGAAGCGGCAAGGCCGTTCTTCGAGGCAACGAAGACAATGTTGCCGCCGAGCGCCTGGCGGCGGAACAGACGGAACGCCTCCCGCGAGACAAGGAAATAGCCAGTCGCCAGAATGTCGATATTGCGGTTCCAGGTCGAAAGCTCGGTGGCTTCGATCGGCGCGGAGGAGGCAATGCCGGCATTCGAGACGAGGATATCGACGCCGCCGAATTCGACCGAAGCTTCCGCGAAGGAGGCGATCACCGCATCTTCCTTGGTAACGTCGAGCCGGACGCTGCGCACGGCATCAGCACCGTATTTCTTGACGAAGTCGGCCTCTGTGCTTTCGAGTGCTGCCTGATCGATATCGGCAAGCACCACGCAGGCGCCCTCGCCGACAAGGCGGGCGGCCGTCGCCCGGCCGATGCCGCCGGCGCCGCCGGTGACGAACGCCACCCGGCCGGCAAGGCTCTTCGGCTTCGGCATGCGCTGGAGCTTCGCCTCTTCCAGCAGCCAGTATTCGATATCGAAGGCTTCCTGCTCCGGCAGGCCCCGATATTCCGAAACCGTCGAGGCACCGCGCATGACGTTGATGGCGTTGACGTAGAATTCGCTGGCGATGCGCGCCGTTGCCTTGTCGCGGGCAAAGGACAGCATGCCGACGCCGGGAACGAGGAAGATGACGGGATTGGCGTCGCGCATCGCGGGCGAATTGTCATGCTTGCAGTCGTTGTAATAGCGGGCGTAATCGGCGCGGTAATCCTCCAGCGCCTGGTCGAGGCCGGCGACGATCGCGTCGACATCCGGCTTGGCCGGGTCGAAATCGACGATCAGCGGGCGGATCTTGGTGCGCAGGAAATGGTCGGGGCAGCTGGTGCCGAGCGCGCCGAGCGGCCGCAGATCTCGGGAATTGACGAATTCGAGCACGGCGTCCTGATCATCGAAATGACCGAGCTTGCGCTCCTGCTTGCCGATCCGGCCGCGGATCTCCGGCATCAGCCGGGCGGCGATAGCGCGGCGCTCGGCGACGGGCAGGCTCTGGGTCAGTGCACCGCCGAAAATCGTCTTGCCTTCGGTCTTTTCGGCAAACCAGACGATCGCCTTGTTGATGATGTCGAGTGTCAGCTCGTAGCAGGCCTTGGCGTCATTCGCCCAGGTGAAGAGGCCGTGGCTTTCGAGCACGACGCCCTTGGCGTTCGGGTTCGCCTTGACGAAGGCTTCGAGATCGAGGCCGAGCTGGAAGCCCGGACGGCGCCAGGGCAGCCAGCCGATCTCGTCACCGAAGATCTGCTTGGTCAATTCCCTGGAGTTCTTCGAGGCGGCAATGGCGATGATCGCGTCGGGATGCATGTGGTCGACATGGGTGAACGGCACAAAGCCGTGCAGCGGCGTGTCGATCGAGGCGGCACGGCCATTCAGGTTGAAGGTGCAGTGCGGCAGGAAGCCGACCATGCGGTCTTCGTCCTCGACGCCCTTGTAGATTGATTTCAGCGATTCCAGCTTGTCCTGGTAGAGGGTCGCAAAACCATCGAGCTTGATAGTGCCGACGTCGCCGCCCGAGCCCTTGACCCAAAGGACCATGACCTTGCCGCCGGTTAGGGGATCGGTTTCCATCACCTTCGCCGAGGTATTGCCGCCGCCGTAATTGGTGATGCGCTTGTCGGCGCCGAGCAGATTGGAGCGATAGAGCAGCTTGCCGGGCTCATCGAGGCCCGCCGCATAACCATCATCCCACCGGTTTTCCAGAAGCCGGACGTTCGCCGCCATATCATCCTCCCATATAGGCTTGTCAGGCACCGCGATCAGCGAGCCCTTTCGCTCAAGGTATCGCGCATCATAAATGCGCTTGTCAATCGAAAACGGTCAAAATCGCTTATGCTGCATCGCAATATGGAAATTTATGATCGTTTGTGATTGACAGGCTTTAACAGATACGAAATATATATGACAAGAGGAGGAGCCAATGCACGAACGCGAACGTCATCGCATCATCTTAAGCGCCGTTCAGGAAAAGTCCGTCGTGACGATCCAGGACATTTCCGAATTGACGGAAGCTTCTGAAGCGACAATCAGGCGTGACATTGCGGCTCTTCACGTGCAGGGCAAGATCCGCCGTGTCCGCGGCGGCGCGGAGGCGGTGCATCCGCCGCAGCTCGGCAATCTCGCCGGCCGGCCCTTCCGGGTTTCAGAATCAGTCAACATCGATAAAAAACGCGCAATTGCGCGCGCCGCCGTCGAACTTTGCGAGGCCGGCGACGCCATCATCATCAATGGCGGCACGACCACTTTCCAGATGGTGCATTACATGGCCGGCCACCGCCTGCAGGTGATGACCAACTCTTTTGCCATCGCCGAACATCTGGTCAAGCATTCCAAAAACACCGTGACGGTGCCGGGCGGCGCGATCTATCGCGAGCAGAGCCTGATCCTGTCGCCCTTCGACAACGACGCGATCCGCAATTTTTATGCGCGGCGCATGTTCATCGGCGCGCAGGGTGTCGGCCCGCTCGGCATCATGGAGGCCGACGCCCTCATCATCCAGAGCGAGCAGAAGCTGATGCACCAGGCCGACGAACTCGTCGTGATGGTCGATTCCAGCAAGTTCAATCGGCGGTCGAGCCTCATTCTCTGCGCGCTCGACCGTGTTTCTGCGATCATCACCGATGACGGGATTTCAGAAGAGGCAGCTCGCATGGTCGAGAATGCCGGCGTCCGGCTTATTGTCGCGACCCCGGTGGCGCAGCTTGCGAAGGAGGATTCCTCGTCGGTCGCATGAGGCGCCGCCGAGGTGTGGAAGTCTAAATCTTAATGGGAGGAAAGTGACATGAAATTCGCAAAGACACTGGCGCTCGGCGCAGCGCTCGCCATCGCCATGATGGCCGGCACTGCCAGCGCCAAGGACATCAAGATCGGCCTCGTCGTGAAGTCGCTCGGCAACGGTTTCTTCGACGCCGCCAACAAGGGTGCCCAGGAAGCCGCCAAGGAACTCGGCGGCGTGGAAGTGATCTACACCGGTCCGACATCGACGACGGCCGAAGGCCAGATCGAAGTGATCAACTCGCTGATCGCTCAAGGCGTCGATGCCATCGCCGTTTCGGCCAACGATCCCGACGCGCTTGTTCCGGCGCTGAAGAAGGCAACCCAGCGCGGCATCAAGGTCATCTCGTGGGATTCCGGCGTCGCACCGGAAGGCCGTATCCTGCAGCTCAACCCCTCCTCCAACGAGCTGATCGGCAAGATGTGCCTGACGCTCGCCAAGGATCATCTCGAAGGCGGCAAGGGTGACTTCGCCATCCTGTCGGCAACGACCACCTCGACCAACCAGAACATCTGGATCGACCAGATGAAGAAGCAGCTCAAGGATTTCCCGGGCCTCAACCTCGTCACCACGGTTTACGGCGACGACCTCTCGGACAAGTCCTATCGTGAAGCCGAAGGCTTGCTGAAGTCCAACCCGAACGTCAAGGTCATCGTCGCCCCGACAACGGTCGGCGTTCTCGCCGCTTCCAAGGTTGTCGAAGACAAGGGCCTTGTCGGTAAGGTCTACGTCACCGGCCTCGGCCTGCCGTCCGAAATGGCCGGCGCGATCAAGTCTGGCGCGACAAAGGAATTCGCCATCTGGAACCCGATCGACCTCGGCTACTCCGCCACCCAGATCGCCTACCGCCTCGTCAAGGGCGAGACCGACGGCAAGCCGGGCAGCGAAATCAATGCTGGCCGCATGGGCAAGATCAAGGTCGGCGACAACGGCGAAGCCGCCATGGCCGATCCCTTCGTCTACAATGCCTCGAACATCGACCAGTTCTCCAAGGTCTTCTGATCCGAAGCAGCTCTATAAAAGCCCGGCGGCCTGTTAGCCGCCGGGATTTCTCATTCGACACTGGTAGAAAGCCGATGAACGCCGCCTTTCAACAATCCGTCACGGACAGCAAAACCGGCAATGCCCCCGCCATTCTGGAAATGCGCGGCATCTCCCAGATCTTTCCCGGCGTGAAAGCGCTCGACAATGTCAGCATCGCGCTTCACCCCGGCACGGTCACGGCGCTGATCGGCGAAAACGGCGCCGGCAAGTCGACACTCGTCAAGATCCTGACCGGCATCTACAGGCCGAACGAAGGCGAGATCCTGGTTGACGGCCGGACAGTGACCTTCGCGAGCGCCCAGGCGGCGATCGATGCCGGCGTCACCGCCATCCACCAGGAAACCGTGCTGTTCGACGAGCTGACGGTTGCCGAAAACATCTTCCTCGGTCATGCGCCGCGCACGCGCTTCCGCACCATCGACTGGCAGATGATGAACAGCCGCTCGAAGACGCTGCTGACGGCGCTTGAAAGCAATATCGATCCGACGATCCGGCTGAAGGACCTCTCGATCGCGCAACGCCACCTGGTGGCGATTGCCCGCGCTCTGTCGATCGAGGCCCGCATCGTCATCATGGACGAGCCGACGGCCGCCCTTTCCCGCAAGGAGATCGACGATCTCTTCCGCATCATCAAGGGCCTGAAGGAACAGGACAAGGCGATCCTCTTCATCAGCCACAAGTTCGACGAGCTTTACGAGATCGCCGACGATTTCGTCGTCTTCCGCGACGGCCGCGCTGTCGGCCGGGGTAAGCTCAAGGAAACACCGCAGGACGAAATCGTCCGCATGATGGTCGGCCGTGACGTCGAAAACGTCTTTCCGAAGATCGATGTCGCGATCGGCGGCCCGGTGCTCGACGTGGAAAAATACAGCCACCGCACCGAATTCCGCGATATTTCGCTGACCCTGCGCAAGGGTGAGATTCTCGGCATTTACGGCCTGATCGGCGCCGGACGATCGGAACTCGCGCAATCGCTCTTCGGCATCACCAGGCCGCTCTCCGGCAGGTTGACGCTGGAAGGCCGGGAAATTTCGATCAGCTCGCCGCATGACGCCATCAAGGCCGGCATCGTCTATGTGCCGGAAGAGCGCGGCCGCCACGGCCTGGCGCTGCCGATGCCGATCTACCAGAACATGACGCTGCCGTCGCTGACGCGCACCTCGCGCAAGGGCTTCCTGCAGGCGGCGGAAGAATTCGCGCTCGCCCGAAAATATGCCGAGCGGCTGGATCTGCGCGCCGCCGCCCTCTCCGTGCCGGTCGGCACGCTGTCGGGCGGCAACCAGCAGAAGGTCGTCATCGGCAAGTGGCTCGCCACCATGCCCAAGGTCATCATCCTCGATGAGCCTACAAAGGGCATCGACATCGGCTCGAAAGCCGCCGTCCACGGCTTCATCAGCGAGCTTGCCGCAGAGGGCCTCTCGATCATCATGATCTCTTCCGAGCTGCCCGAGATCATCGGCATGTCGGACCGCGTTCTGGTGATGAAGGAAGGCCTGTCGGCCGGGCTCTTCGAGCGCGATCAGCTTTCGCCGGAGGCGCTGGTGCGCGCGGCGACCGGAAACGCATGAGGTGACGGGCATGGCCAAACTGATCAGAAAACGCGAAACCCTGCTCTTTGCCATCATCGTGCTGATGATTGGCATCTTCTCGACGCGGGCGGCCGATTTCGCCACACCGGATAATCTCGCCGGCATCTTCAACGACACAGCGATCCTCATCATTCTTGGCCTTGCCCAGATGACTGTTATCCTGACGAAATCGATCGATCTCTCGGTGGCCGCCAACCTTGCCTTTACCGGCATGGCGATCGCGATGATGAACGCCGCCTTTCCCGGCCTGCCGCTGATCGTGCTGATCCTCGCCGCGGTCGTGATCGGCGCTGCCCTCGGCACCATCAACGGCTTCCTCGTCTGGCGCCTGGAAATCCCGCCGATCGTCGTGACCCTCGGCACGCTCACCATCTATCGCGGCATGGCCTTCGTGCTCTCCGGCGGCGCCTGGGTGAACGCCCACCAGATGACGCCGACCTTCCTCGCCGTTCCCCGCACGCCGATCCTCGGCCTGCCGGTGCTGAGCTGGGTTGCGATCATCATCGTCGCGCTGATGTACATGCTGCTGCGCTACAGCCCGTTCGGCCGCTCGGCCTATGCGACCGGCGGCAATCCGACAGCTGCCGTCTATGCCGGCATCGATACCGGCCGCACGAAATTCCTCGCCTTCGTGCTCTCGGGCGCGCTCGCCGGCCTTTCCAGCTATTTATGGGTTTCGCGTTATGCGGTCGCCTATGTCGATATCGCCAACGGCTTCGAGCTCGACAGCGTTGCGGCCTGCGTCATCGGCGGCATCTCGATTGCCGGCGGCGTCGGCTCGGTCGCCGGCACCGTGCTCGGCGCGCTGTTCCTCGGCGTCATCAAGAACGCCCTGCCGGTCATCGGCATTTCGCCCTTCACGCAGATGGCGATCTCCGGCACCGTTATCATTCTCGCCGTCGTCTTCAACGCAAGGCGCGAGCGCAATCGAGGCCGCATCATCCTGCGTGACCGCGCAGCAGCGGAGGTCGCAGCATGAGCACCGTTTCTCCAACGCCCGAAAAACGGATCATTCCCGATCGGCTCGGCACGCCGTTCAAACGCATCATGTCGAGTTGGGAAGTGCTGCTCTTCGGCGTCGCCATCCTGATCTTCATCTTCAATTCCGTGGCCTCACCCTATTTCCTCGATGCCTGGAACCTCTCGGACGCCACTTTCAACTTCACCGAAAAGGCGATGATCGCCTTCGCCATGGCGCTGCTCGTCATCTCGGGCGAAATCGACCTCTCGGTCGCCGCGATCATCGCCCTCGCCTCGACGGCGATGGGGGCGGCGGCGCAACTCGGCGTCGGCACGCCGGGCCTGGTCGCGATCGGCATCGGCACCGGCCTTGCCTGCGGCATCTTCAACGGCGTGCTCGTTTCGGTGCTGAAACTGCCGTCGATTGTTGTCACCATCGGCACGATGAGCCTGTTCCGCGGCATTTCCTATATCGTGCTCGGCGACCAGGCCTACGGCAAGTACCCTTCCGATTTCGCCTATTTCGGCCAGGGCTACGTGTTCTGGGTGTTCTCCTTCGAATTCGTGCTGTTCTTCGTGCTGGCGATCCTCTTTGCCATCCTGCTGCATGCGACGAATTTCGGCCGGCAGGTCTATGCGATCGGCAACAATGATTTCGCCGCCCGCTTCTCCGGCATCCCGGTCGAGCGCGTCAAATTCATTCTCTTCCTGCTGACCGGCGTCATGAGCGGTGTTGCCGCCGTCTGCCTGACTTCGCGGCTCGGCTCGACCCGGCCGTCGATCGCCCAAGGCTGGGAACTCGAGGTCGTCACCATGGTCGTGCTCGGCGGTATCTCAATCCTCGGCGGCTCGGGCACGATCGGCGGCGTCGTGATCGCCGCCTTCGTCATGGGCCTCGTCACCTTCGGCCTCGGCCTGTTGAACGTGCCCGGCATCGTCATGTCGATCTTCATCGGCCTTCTCCTCATCATCACCATCGCGATTCCGATTATCGCCCGCCGCATCAAGCTCATGAGCTCCCGATGACCCTGGAAAAACACGCCTTCAAGATGCAGCTCAATCCCGGCATGGAAACCGAATACCGCAAGCGGCATGACGAGATCTGGCCGGAGCTGGTCGATCTGCTGCACCAGTCGGGCGCCAGCGACTATTCGATCCATCTCGACCGCGAGACCAACACGCTGTTCGGCGTGCTGACGCGGTCGAAGGACCACACGATGACGAGCCTGCCGGACCATCCGGTCATGAAAAAATGGTGGGCTCATATGGCCGATATCATGGCGACCAATCCGGATAATTCGCCTGTTCAAAGCGACCTCGTCACCCTCTTCCACATGCCATGACCACCAGTTCCTATCGCCGCATCGCCGTCCTCGATATCGGCAAGACCAATGCCAAGGTCGTCGTGCTCGACAGTGGGACAGGCGCCGAGATCGCCGTCCTGAAACGGCCGAACATCATGATCAAGACCGGCCTCTACCCGCATTATGATATCGAGGCGCTCTGGTCCTTCGCCCTCGACGCACTGAAAGGCCTGGCGCGGGACCCCGGCTTCGATGCCATTTCGATCACCACCCATGGCGCCGCAGCCGCGCTGCTCGACCGGGACGGTGCTCTCGCCATGCCCGTGATCGACTACGAGCATGAATATCCGGAGGACATCCGGGATGCCTATACGCGGCTGCGTCCTTCCTTCGAGGAAACCTTCTCGCCGCGCCTAGCAATGGGCCTCAATGTCGGCGCGCAGCTGCACTACCAGAAGACCGCCTTTCCCGAGGAATTCGCCCAGGTCGCGACCATCGTAACCTACGCGCAATATTGGGCGGCGCGGCTGACCGGCGTCGCCACCAATGAGCTGACTTCGCTCGGCTGTCACACCGACCTCTGGAACCCGAAAACATCAAGCTATTCCTCGCTCGTCGACAGGCTCGGCATCCGCGGTCTGATGGCGCCGATCCGCTCCGCCTTCGATGCGCTCGGCCCTGTCCTGCCTGATATTGCCGACGATATCGGCATCTCCGTGCCCGTCTATTGCGGCATCCACGATTCCAACGCCTCGCTGCTGCCGCACCTCGTCCATCGGCAAGCCCCTTTCGCCGTCGTCTCGACAGGCACCTGGGTCATCAGTTTCGGCGTCGGCGGCGATCTCGACCACCTCGATCCGAAACGCGATGCGCTTGCCAATGTCGACGCCTATGGCCGCGCCGTTCCCTCCTCGCGTTTCATGGGCGGGCGGGAATTCGATATCCTTTCGGCCGAAATCGGCCCTGTCGACGAAAAGGCCGCGCAGGCAGCGATCGGCGCCGTCATCGACAAGGGCATCATGCTGCTGGCCAATATCGCCCCCGGTTCGGGACCGTTTCCGGGCAAGGCAAGCCGCTGGATCGGCGCCGAAGACGCGAGCCGCGAGGAGCGTTTTGCCGCCAGCTGCCTCTATCTCGCGCTGATGACCGATGCATGTCTCGGACTGATCAGCGCCAAGGGCCCTGTCATCGTCGAAGGGCCTTTTGCCCTGAACGGAACCTATCTCAAGCTGCTCGCCGCCCTCACCGGCCGCGATGTCATCGCCCTTCCCGGCTCGACCGGCACCAGCCAGGGGGCCGCCCTTCTGACCGGCATCCGGCCGGTCTCCGGGGCGCAGACACATGTTCCGCCGACCGATATCCCCAGGCTCAAGGCCTATCGCGATCGCTGGTTCGCGGCGATGAAATAGCAGCTTTTCCCAGGCGCGCCCCTTGTTCCTCGCCGGCTTGCGGTTAGTAGTGTGGCACCTCCAAAATCAGGTCGAGGAGACAGCATGACAGAAGCATTCGATCCGCGCGCCCTCGCAGCCAGGCTTTACAGTCTGCGCCAAGCCGGCATACAGGAGGCGACCAGCGCCTTTCTGCCGCCAGCTGACCTCCATCAGGCGATGGAAGCCCAGCATTTCCTCGCCGCGGCCGATGGCATTTCCAGCAATGCATGGAAGGTGACGGTCTCGCCGCAAGGCCAGGCCGTCAGCGGTCCGCTGCATCCCTATGCCGAATCGGTCTTCGGTGCTGATATCCCCTGGTATCCCGGCTTGAAATTCGAAACCGAAATTGCTGTTCGCCTCGGCAATGACCTGCCGATCCGCACGGGTAAGCCGTACAGCCGCGCCGAAGTGGTCAAGGCGATCTCCACTGTCCATCTCGGCGCCGAACTGCTGCTCAGCGCGGTCAGGGAAAGCGGCAGCGTTTCCTTCCTGCTCTTTGCCGCCGACCGCCTCGGCAACAGCGGCTATGTGCTCGGTCCGAAGCTCGACAACAGCCTTGTCGATACCGCCGGCGGCACGCCGCTCAAGGTCACCCATGCCGGCCGCACCATCTATGACGGTCCGGCCCAGCATCCGAAGGGCGACGTTCTCACCTGGCTGGTCGACTACGCCAATGACGACTTGCGTCCGGAAACATCGCTGAAGGCAGGCGCGCTGATCACGACGGGCACGTTGAGCGGCGCCATCGAACTGTCTGAACCCGGCGAGATCGACATCCTCTTCGGCGACGCCAGGCTGAGTTTTTCGGTGTCGAAGACCTGATTGACGTCATTTCTGCCTGCGGCCTCGACAATGCCCGCGCTCCCGCTTTCTTGCTCAGCGGAAAAAGGTAAGTTGACAATCATAGTTTAGTTTTGCAGGAACCGGGTGTGAAGGGAGGGCTTGCCTCCCGAACCTGCAGTGCCGAACCTGGAGCAGACCATGCCTTCGTCCTTCCTTGCCCTGTCCGGAATTACCTATGCCATCGGGCCGAAGTCGATCCTCTCGGGCGTCGACCTGACCCTCGAAAAGGGCCGCATCTACGGTCTGGTGGGGCCGAACGGGTCCGGCAAGAGCACGCTTTTGAAGATCCTCGCCCGCCAGATCGCGCCGCAATCCGGCGCCATCGCCTTCGACGACAAGCCGGCGGCTGACTGGGGTGCCCGCGAGTTTGCCCGGCACGTCGGTTATATGCCGCAATTCACCCCGGCGGCCGACGGGATGACCGTGCGCGAACTGGTGGCGCTCGGCCGTTTTCCCTGGCACGGTACGCTCGGGCGCTTCACCGCAACGGACCGCAGCAAGGTCGAGGAGGCGATCGCCCGCACCGGTCTTGAGGATTTTGCCGATCGCCTCGTTGCCAACATGTCCGGCGGCGAGCGCCAGCGCGCCTGGATCGCCATGATGCTCGTCCAGGATGCCAGCTGCCTGCTACTCGACGAACCGACATCGGCGCTTGACCTCGCCCATCAGGCGAGCGTTCTCTCCCTGGTACAGGATCTCAGCCACGAACGCGGGCTGACCGTCGTCATCGTGCTGCACGATATCAACCTCGCCGCCCGCTACTGCGACGCGATCGTCGCGCTCAGCAGCGGCCGGATCACGGCCGAAGGCACGCCCGCCGAGATCATGCAGGCCGACACGCTGCACTCGATTTTCGGCGTCGGCATGGGCGTCTTCCCGCACCCGGTTCGAAGGGAACCGGTCAGCTATCTCTTGTAGGCCGTCGCCTACACCTTCTCGCGGAACATCTCGATGATGGCGGAAAAATCCCTGCCGCCATTGCCCTGCTTTTCGAAGAGCGCATAAAGTTGCGCGGCCTCCGCGCCCATCGGCGTTGAAGCGCCGCTCGCGAGCGCCGCCTCCTGCGAGAGCTTGAGATCCTTCAGCATCAAGGCTGCGGCAAAACCTGGCTTGTAACCATTGTTGGCAGGCGAGGTCGGCACCGGCCCGGGAACCGGGCAATAGGTGTTGATCGACCAGCACTGGCCTGATGAGGTCGAGGCGACGTCGAACAGCGCCTGATGCGAGAGGCCGAGTTTCTCGGCCAGCACGAAGGCTTCGCAGACGCCGACCATCGAGATGCCGAGGATCATGTTGTTGCAGATCTTCGCCGCCTGACCAGCGCCCGCCTCGCCGCAATGGACGATCTTCTTGCCCATGGCTTCGAGGATCGGCTTCGCCCGGGCGAAGGCTTCCGGGGAGCCGCCGGCCATGAAGGTCAGCGTTCCCGCGCTCGCGCCGCCCGTGCCACCCGAGACGGGTGCATCAAGCGACAGGCAGCCTGCTGCGTTGGCCATCTCATGCGCCTTGCGGCTGCTCTCGACATCGATGGTCGAGCAATCGATGACAAGTGTTCCCTGCGCGGTAGTCTGCAGGATATCGGTCCACGCCGTCAGCACATGCCGGCCCTGCGGCAGCATCGTGATGACGATCTCCGCGTCCTTGACTGCCTGGCTGGCATGGCTCGCCGGTTTGACGCCGCTCGCCTCGGCCGCCTTCAGCACGGAGGCGGCGAGATCGAAGCCGAGAACCTCGTGACCCAATTTGACGAGATTGGCCGCCATCGGCCCGCCCATGTTGCCGAGCCCGATGAATGCGATCCTTGCCATGGTCTTCTCCTATCGATTGTCTTCGAGGATCATCGCCGCCGCCTTTTCGGCGATCATGATCGTCGGCGAATTGGTGTTGCCCGAGGTGATCGACGGCATCACCGAGGCGTCGGCGATCCTGAGCTTGCCGAGCGCCCTGAGTTTCAGCCTGGGATCGACGACGCTCTCCCTGTCGGCGCCCATACGGCAGGTGCCGACGGGATGAAAGATCGTCGTGCCGATATCGCCGGCCGCCCGCTCCAGATCGGCCTCGGTCTGATAGCTCGGCCCCGGCTTGAACTCTTCCGGCCGGAACCTCGCGAAGGATGGCTGCGCGACGATCCTGCGTGTCAACCGTATCGAACGGACAGCTATGTCACGATCGCGCTGCGTCGAGAGGTATTTCGGGCTGATCGTCGGCTGTGCGGCAAAATCCGGGCTCGACAGGTGCACCGAACCGCGGCTTTCCGGCCTCAGATTGCAGACGCTCGCGGTGATCGCCGGGAAAGGATGGACGGGGTCGCCGAATTTTTCGAGCGAGACCGGCTGCACGTGATATTGCAGGTCGGGCGTCTCCCGGTCCGGCCCCGAGCGGGTGAAGATGCCGAGCTGGCTCGGCGCCATCGCCATCGGCCCGGAGCGGCGGACGAGATATTCGAGCCCGATCGCCGCCTTGCCGATCAGCTTCGTCGCCTTTTCGTTCAGCGTCGGAACGCCGGTCACCTTATAGGCCAGACGCAGCTGCAGATGATCCTGCAGGTTCTCGCCGACACTCTTGATCTCGGTGACGACATCGATGCCCACCCGCTGCAGCACCTCGCCCCTGCCGATTCCGGAGAGTTCCAGAATATGCGGCGAGCCGATCGAACCGGCCGAAAGGATGGTTTCCTTGCCCGCATAGGCGCGCTTCGCCACGCCCTGGTGCTGGAATTCGACCCCGGCGACGGCCCCCTCCTCCACCAGCAGGCGCCGCACCTGCGCCTTGGTAAGCACCGTCAGGTTGGAGCGCTTGCGCGCCGGGCGCAGGAAGGCTTTCGACGTGTTCCAGCGTATGCCCGAGCGCTGGTTGACGTCGAAATAGCCGGAACCTTCATTGCTGCCGCGGTTGAAATCTTCCGTCTCGGGGATGCCGGCTTCTCTCGCCGCCTGCTGGAAGGCGTCAAGCACGGCCCAGCGCACCCGCGCCTTCTCGATGCGCCATTCGCCGCCGACCCCATGCATCTCGTCTTCGCCGCGATAAAAATCCTCGGACTTGCGGAAGAAGGGCAGAACATCGTCCCAGCCCCAGCCGCTGCAGCCCATCTGCCGCCAGAGGTCGTAATCGCGCGCCTGACCGCGCATATAGATCATGCCGTTGATCGAGGAGCAGCCGCCGAGTACCTTGCCGCGGGGATAGCTCAGCGCCCGGCCGTTCAGCCCCGCTTCCGGCGCCGTGGTGAAGCACCAGTCGGTACGCGGATTGTTGATGCAATAGAGATAGCCGACTGGGATATGGATCCAGTGGTAGTTGTCGCTGCCGCCGGCTTCCAATAGCAGCACGCGGCTCCTGCCGTCGGCGGATAGACGATTGGCGAGTACGCAGCCGGCACTACCTGCCCCGATGATTATGTAGTCGTAACGATCCATGTGCGCCCTGCACGAAAATCCAGATGCTTGGCCGCCCGCCTCTGCCCACGCTGCGAATGAGGGAGACGGCCGCCCGTTAGCGGCGATAGACGAAGCCCAGCTTCCGCCCGAGCCGCGAGGCATAGAATTCGCCGATGATGCCGCGGCGGAAGATCAGCACGCAGACCATGAAGACGACGCCGGTGATGATCGTCACCGGAAATTCCGAGGTCGCGAGGTAGTTTTCCAGCGCCACCACCAACCCCGCGCCGAAAAGCGGGCCGATCAGCGTGCCGATGCCGCCGAGCAGCGTCATCAGGATCACCTCGCCCGACATCTGCCAGGCGACGTCGGTGAGCGTCGCGAACTGGAAGACGATCGATTTGACCGCGCCGGCCAGCCCCGCAAGCGCTGCCGACATGACGAAGGCGCCGAGCTTGTAGCGCGTCACGGAATAACCGAGCGAGATCGCCCTTTGCTCGTTTTCGCGGATCGATTTCAGGATCATGCCGAAAGGCGAATTGATGAAACGCCAGATGATCAGGATGCCGACGAGGAAGACGGCCAGCACGAAATAATACATGTTGGTCGAGTTGTTCAGATCGATGAAGCCGAAGAGGTGGCCACGCGGCACCGACTGGATGCCATCCTCGCCTTCGGTAAACTTGGCCTGCAGGCAGAAGAAGAAGAACATCTGCGACAGCGCCAGCGTGATCATCGCGAAATAGATGCCCTGGCGGCGGATCGCGAAGAAACCCATGACCAAGCCGAGAAAGGCCGCCCCCGCCACGCCGATCAGGATGCCGAGTTCCGGCGGCAGGCCCCATGCCTTCACCGTATAGGCGGTGAAATAGGCGGCACCGCCGAAGAAGGTGGCATGGCCGAAGGAAAGCAGACCGGTATAGCCGAGCAGCAGGTTGAAGGCACAGGCAAACAGCGCGAAGCAGAGCAGCTTCATCAGGAAGATCGGATAGAAGAAGAACGGCGCGAGCAGCAGAAGCAGCAGTCCGACAAGCAGGAAGCCCGCCTGCACCGATAGAGCGGTTCGACTTTTTTCCGTTCGGATGGTTTCGGTGATGTCAGTCATGTCAGGCATCCCGGCCGAAGAGGCCCGCGGGCCTGATGAGAAGCACGATCGCCATGATGACGAAGATCACGATGTTGGAAGCCTCGGGATAGAAGACCTTGGTCAGGCCCTCGGCGATGCCGAGCACATAACCGGTGATGATCGCACCCATGATCGATCCCATGCCGCCGACGACGACCACGGCGAAGACGACGATGATCATGTTCGAGCCCATCAGCGGCGAGACCTGGTAGATCGGCGCCGCCAGCACACCGGCAAAGGCGGCAAGGCCGGCGCCGAGCGCGTAGGTCAGCGTCAGCAGTACCGGCACGTTGACGCCGAAGACCTGGACCAGCACGGCGTTTTCGGTCGCAGCCCTGAGATAGGCCCCGAGCTTGGTCTTCTCGATCAGCAGCCATGTGCCGAGGCAGACGACGAGCGAGACGACGACCACCCAGCCGCGATAGATCGGCAGGAACATGAAGCCGAGATTGGCCCCGCCGGCAAGCGCTGCCGGCGTCGCATAGGGCTGGCCGGAAGAACCGTAGAGATAGCGGAAGGTGCCTTCGACGGCGAGCGCCAGGCCGAAGGTAAAGAGCAGGCCGTAGAGTGGATCGAGATCGTAGAGCCGGCGCAGGAACAGCCGCTCGATGACGGCACCGGCAAGCCCGACGATAACAGGCGCCAGGATCAGCGACGGCCAGTAGCCGATGCCGGCATAGGTGAGCAGCAGATAGGCGACAAAAGCGCCGAGCATATATTGGGCGCCATGGGCGAAGTTGATCACCCGGAGCAGGCCGAAAATGATGGCGAGGCCGAGGCTGAGCAGCGCATAGAACGAACCGTTGATCAGGCCGATCAAGAGCTGGCCGAGCAGCGCCTGCAGGGGAATGCCGAAGATCATCGTCATCTGGTCACACTCCCAGAACCTTGTGCAGCGTATCCATGCGCTGCGGCAGTTCGCCGACCGGGAATTCCGACACCATCTGCCCATGATCCATCAGATAGAAGCGATCGGCAATACGGCTGGCGAAGCGGAAATTCTGTTCGACGAGCAGGATCGTCATGCCGCGCTCCTTGAGCTTCTTCAGTACCTCGCCGATGCGCTGGACGATGACCGGAGCAAGCCCTTCCGTCGGTTCGTCGAGAATGAGCAGCCGCACACCGGTGCGCAGAACCCGGGCGATCGCCAGCATCTGCTGCTCGCCGCCTGAAAGTTTGGTACCCGGGCTGCCGCGGCGCTCGTAGAGATTGGGAAAGAGTTCGTAGATCTCGTCGAGCGTCATGCCGCCCGCCGCCACGACAGGCGGCAGCAGCAGGTTTTCCGAGACGGTGAGCGTCGAAAAGATGCCGCGCTCCTCCGGCACGAATCCGATGCCCCGGTGCGCCGTCTTGTGCAGCGGCACATGCATCATGTCGCTGCCGGCAAAGCTGATCCTGCCCTTGCGAGCGCGCACGATGCCGGTGATGGTGCGCAGCGTCGTCGTCTTGCCGACGCCGTTGCGGCCGAGAATGGTGATCGTCTCGCCCTCGCCGACATGCATGTCGACGCCGTGCAATATGTGGCTTTCGCCGTACCAGGCGTTGAGGCCCTGGACCTCGAGGAGAGCGGTCATCAGTGCTCCTCCGTGCCCATGTAGGCCTCGCGGACGCGCTCATCCTGGCTGACGGTGGCATAGTCGCCCTCGGCAAGGATCTCGCCGCGCTGCAGCACGGTGACGTGCTGGCAGATATTGGCGACGACGGAGAGGTTGTGCTCGACCATCAGCACCGCCCGGTCGCGGGCGACGTCACGGATGATCGCGGAGACGACGCCGACATCCTCATGCCCCATACCGGCCATCGGCTCGTCGAGCAGCAACACTTTCGGGTCGAGCGCCAGCGTCGTGGCGATCTCCAGCACGCGCTTGCGGCCATAGGAAAGATCGGCGGCGAAATGGTCGCGCTCCTTGGAAAGGCCGACGCTCGCAAGCAGTTGCTCGGCGCGTTCGTTCAGCCGCTCGAGCGCCGAGAGCGGCCGCCAGAATTGCGTCGACAGATGGTTCGGCCGCTGCAGCGCCACGCGCACATTGTCGAGCACGCTTAAGTGCGGAAAGACCGCCGATATCTGGAAGGAGCGCACCAGCCCCATGCGCGCCACCCTGTCGGGCGGGGTCCCGGTGATGTCGGTGCCCATCAGCGTGATCGTGCCAGCCGTCGGCTGCAGGAACTTCGTCAGCAGGTTGAAGACCGTCGTCTTGCCGGCGCCGTTGGGGCCAATCAACGCATGCACGCTGGCGTCATGCACGTCGAGATCGACATTCTTGACGGCCGTGAAGCCGCCGAAATCGCGGCGCAGGCCGCGGGCGGACAATACCACCCGCGGCTTTACCTGAGTTTCACTCGCGGAAACCGCCATCGTGCCTACTTCACCAGATCGCAGCCGCTCTTGGCGGGATCGATATAGGCGTCCTTGCCGGGAATGGTGGCGAGAACGTTGAAGTAATCCCACGGCTCCTTGCTTTCGGAAGGTTTCTTGACCTGCAGCAGATACATGTCGTGGATCATGCGGCCGTTGGGGCCGACCGTGCCGCCGCGGCCGAAGACGTCGTCGACAGGCATTTCATGCAACTGCTTGGCGACGGCTTCCGTCTCGTCGGTGCCGGCTTTCTGCACCGCCTTCAGATATTGCGTCACCGCCGAATAGGTGCCGGTATGGATCATGTTCGGCATCTTGCCGGTGCGGTCGAAGAACTTCTTGGCGAAGGCGCGGCTTTCGTCGTCGCGGTTCCAATAGTAGCCCTCCGTCAGCGTCAGGCCCTGCGCTGCCTCGAGACCGAGACCATGGACTTCGGCGAGCGTGAAGAGCAGCGCCGCCAGATGCTGGCCGCCCTGGGTGATGCCGAATTCGGCCGCCTGCTTGATGGCGTTCGAGGTATCGAGGCCGGCGTTGGCGAGGCCGATCACCTTGGCGCCGGACGATTGCGCCTGTAGCAGGAAGGAGGAGAAGTCCTGGGTTGATAGCGGATGGCGGACGGCGCCGACGACGGTGCCGCCGCTTGCCTTGACATATTCGCTGGTCTGCTGCTCCAGCGAATAACCGAAAGCATAGTCGGCGGTCAGGAAGAACCAGCTGTCGCCGCCCTGCTTGACGAGGGCGCCGCCGGTGCCGACAGCGAGCGCGTGGGTGTCGTAGGCCCAATGGAAGCCGTAGGGCGAGCAGGCCTTGCCGGTGAGATCCGTCGTCGCCGCACCGGTGACGATGTCGATCTTCTTCTTTTCCTTGCCGATCGCCTGCACGGCAAGCGCCACCGAGGAGGTCGTCAGTTCCATGATCGCATCCACCTGCTCGGTGTCGTACCATTGCCGGGCAATGTTTGAGGCGATATCCGGCTTGTTCTGGTGATCGGCATCGACGATCTCGACCGGCACATCCAGCACCTTGCCGCCGAAATCCTCGACGGCCATCTTGGCGGCCTCGACGGAAGACTTGCCGCCGAAGTCGGCATAAACGCCCGACTGGTCGTTCAGGATGCCGATCTTGACCTTGCCGTCGGTCGCGCTCTGCGCGAGCACGGCAGTGCTGCTCGCAAGCAGAAATGCAACTGATGCAATGAGATTCTTACGCATATTTTCTCCTCCCAGAGATGAGCCAGATTGCGGGTCTGTTCAGATTTGGCCGGTCGCACTCCTCAGAACGACCGCCCCTCGTCCTACGATCATGGAAATTCTCGCCTGAAGCAACGGGTGGTTTACAACTAATTCCAAACAGTATCTGTTCATTTTTGCACAGACAGAAAGCTGCACAATTTCCATCCCAACCTCAGGGAGCGCCAGGAATCAGCGCTCAGCGCTAGAACTAGGGCAGTTTCTGCAGTTGTGCAGGCATGTGCCATCAGCCGAATGAACAATCCTACTTTGTCCGTTCATCCCACAGGCGCATTTCGGCACGTTCAGGCTGCTGTTACTTCCACTGCGTCCCGTTGTCGGCACCGCAGCCATAGGGAGGCAAGACGCCGCTAAAGGTTTCTTTCAGCTTGGCACAGCCCCAGGCATTGATCGGGCTTGGCATAGCCGAGTTGAGCGTGATGCCGACTTCGTCATAGGGACTTTCAGTGTTGGAGACGTAGCGATACCAACGAAAACCGATAACAACAACGAATGCGAGAGCGACCGTCAGCAGCAGGCGAGCCAATTTCTTCATCAATATTCCCTCAAAATTTCAAACGCGGCCGTGTAGCATTACTCAGAGAGACTGAAAGCGCCGCCGCCGAAGCATCAACGGATTTATCGCCGGCGCCTCCCCGGCCTCATCGAGCTCCAGGGCTTTCGCCGAACACGCAGCCTCCGATTGCCGATAGATTGGAAACAAAACTCAAACAAAACAATGAATTGTATCAATCTTTAAAGATCATGCTATTCGTTGCTGGTTGTTGAACGGAGGGAATGGCGATGACGAACTCACCGCAGTTTACCTGGGACGATCTGCAGTTTTTTCTAGCCGTCGCCCGTACCGGACAGCTCTCGACGGCGGCCCGGCAGTTGCGCTCCAGCCACGCCACCGTTTCTCGGCGTATCGACCGGCTGGAATTTGCCCTCAAGGTCAAGCTCTTCGAACGCAATCCGCGTGGCTACGTGTTGACCGCCATGGGCACGCGTTTCATCGAGACGGCCGAGCGGATGGAGCAGGAGACCGAGCGGCTGCGCACCGACCTTGCCGATGGCTCGATGGCGCAGCGCGGCCTCGTGCGCCTCAGCGCGCCTGAGGGTTTTGCCAATTTCTTCTTCGCCACCGTGTTGCCGCGCTTTGCAGCCCAGCATCCGCATCTTTCGCTCGAGCTGGTGACCATCCAGCAGATCATGTCGCTGTCGCGCAAGGAGGCCGATCTTTCAGTTGTGCTCGACGAGCCGAAAGGCGGGCCTTATTACGCTGAAAAGCTGACCGATTATCACTTGCAGATCTACGGCTCGCGCGACTATCTGGCAAAGGCGCCTGCCATCACCTGCCGCGAAGATCTGCTTCAGCATCCTTTCGTCAGCTATATCGAGGAAATGATTTTCGCGCCGGGGCTGGATTATCTCAGCGATGTGCATCCGCGCATCAAACCGCAGTTCCAGAGCTCCAGCATTTTCGCGCAGCTCACCGCCACCCGAAACGGCCTCGGCCTCTGCATCCTGCCCTATTTCTTCGCCAGCCGTTATCCCGAGCTCGTGCGCGTGCTGCCCGAGGAGATCGACCTCAAGCGCCATTACTGGATTACCTGCCATCGCGATCTGAAACAGGCGCCGCGTGTGCGGGCGGTCATCGACTTTCTGCGCGAGGCCGTGCGCGGCGAAGATGCGCGCTTCGTGCCGCCCTATATCGCCGCCGCCAGTTCCGCGCGCCGGTCGGAATCCGAAAGCTGATTACTTGAGAAACTCGGCCCGGTGCGGCGTGAAGGTATCGATCAGCCGGCCCTTTTCCAGTGCCTTGACGCCATGGACGAGATTGGGCGGCACGATGAAGCTGCCGCCCTGCCGCAGCACTTCGGTGCGGCCATCGATCGTCACCTCGAAGCTGCCTTCGGCGACATAGCTTGCCTGGATGTGCGGATGCGAATGGGCAGCACCCACGGCGCCGCTTTCGAACGCCACTTCTACCATCATCATCTCGGGCAGATAGGTCATGACGCGCCTGGTGACGCCAGGCTCCGGATTGATCCAATCGGCCCCCTCGCCCGATACGAACAGATCGCTTGACGACATTTCCGCCTCCTCATTCCAGAATCGACCGCGGGCAAAGTGGATCATGGCGTCGCGTTTGAAAAGATGGCCGCCCCTGTCTTTTCGATAGGGACGCCTTGTTGTTGACGCGCTCGGCTGGCGGGTCTATGCGACCTTGAGCGAGGCAAGGCTGAATGAGGAGACGCTGCCATGCAGCATACGCGCGAAGTTTTCGACTGGTCCGACCCATTCCGCCTGGTGGAGCAGCTGACCAACGAGGAGCGCATGGTGCAGGATTCCGCCCATGCCTATGCGCAGCAAAAGCTCGCTCCCCGTGTTCTCGACGCCTTTCGCAATGAAAAGACCGATCCCGCCATCTTCCGAGAAATGGGCGAACTCGGCCTGCTCGGCCCGACGATATCCCCCGACTATGGCGGCGCCGGCCTCGGTTACGTCTCCTACGGCCTGATTGCCCGCGAGGTCGAACGGGTCGACAGCGGCTATCGCTCGATGATGAGCGTGCAGTCCTCGCTTGTCATGGTGCCGATCGAAACCTTCGGGTCCGAGGCGCAGAAGCTGAAATACCTGCCCAAACTTGCGACCGGCGAATGGATTGGCTGCTTCGGCCTGACCGAGCCCGACCATGGCTCCGACCCAGGCTCGATGGCGACACGCGCCAGGAAGGTCGACGGCGGCTATAGCCTGACCGGCTCGAAGACCTGGATCTCGAATGCACCGATCGCCGATGTCTTCGTCGTCTGGGCAAAGACCGAGGATGGCCTCATCCGCGGCTTCATACTCGAAAAGGGTTGGAAGGGGCTTTCGGCCCCCGCCATCCACGGCAAAGTGGGCTTGCGCGCCTCGATCACTGGCGAAGTGGTGATGGACGGGGTCTTCGTGCCGGAAGAAAATCTTCTGCCCGGCGTCACCGGTCTCAAGGGACCGTTCACCTGCCTCAACTCGGCCCGCTTCGGCATTGCCTGGGGCGCACTTGGTGCCGCCGAGGATTGTTATGCCAGGGCACGGCAATATACGCTGGAGCGCAAGCAGTTCGGCCGGCCGCTCGCCGCCAACCAGCTGATCCAGAAGAAGCTCGCCGACATGGCGGCGGAGATCGCGCTCGGCCTTCAGGGCTGCCTGCGGCTCGGCCGAATGAAGGAGGAAGGCCATCCGCCGGTGGAGCTGACCTCGATCCTCAAGCGCAACAGTTGCGGCAAGGCGCTTGATATGGCGCGCGCGGCCCGCGACATGCTCGGCGGCAACGGCATCTCCGACGAATTCGGCATCGCCCGCCATCTCGTCAACCTCGAAGTGGTCAACACCTATGAGGGCACGCACGACATCCATGCGTTGATCATCGGCCGGGCGATCACCGGCATCGCCGCCTTTGCAAATTGAGTTGCAGAGCCCGGCCAGACCTGGCGAATTGCCACGCGCCTGACAATGTGAGACCTTCCCTGGCTGCGGCATAAGGCCGGCAATGAGGGGATCACGCATGTTTCTGCTTCTTGCATTGCTGATCGGTGTTATCTCGGGCCTTCGCGCCATGACTGCGCCCGCTGCCGTCGCCTGGGGTGCGGCGCTCGGCTGGTTCGACGTATCGCAGACGCCGCTTGCCTTCATGGGCTACCGGTGGACGCCGTGGATTTTCACCGTTCTCGCCGTCGTTGAACTCGTCACCGACCAGCTGCCATCGACGCCGTCGCGCAAGGTGCCGATGCAGTTCGGCGCCCGCATCGTCACTGGAGCACTTGCCGGCGCCACGATCGGCGCAGCCAGTAGCCTGCTTTTCGGCGGGCTGATCGCCGGCGTGATCGGCGCCGTCATCGGCACCTATGGCGGCGCCGCGCTGCGCGCCAGGCTTGCCGCCGCCTTCGGCAAGGATCCGCCGGCCGCCCTCATCGAGGATGCCGTTGCCGTTGTCGCTGCCGTGTTGATCGTGGGAGCCGTGTCATGAAAAGCTTCGACGCCATCGTTATCGGCGCTGGCCAGGCCGGCCCGTTCCTCGCCGCCCGCATAGTCGAAAAGGGCATGAAGGTAGCGCTCGTCGAGCGCAAGTTCCTCGGCGGCACCTGCGTCAATGCCGGCTGCATGCCAACGAAGACTCTCGTCGCCAGCGCCCGCGCCGCCCATGTCGCAAGAAGCGGCGCCGCCTACGGCGTCAATATCCCCGGGGAAATCGCTATCGACATGAAAGTGGTGAGAGCCCGGGCGGAAACGGTGACGATGAACGCCCGCAACGGCCTGATCGGCTGGTTTGACAGCATGGATGGCATGAGCGTGATCTACGGTCATGCCCGCTTCGAGGATGCGAAGACCGTCCGCGTCAACGGCGAGACCCTGACGGCGCCGCGCATCTTCCTCAATGTCGGCGCGCGACCTGTCATCCCCGAGCTGCCCGGCATCGATGACATCGACTACCTCACCAGCACCTCGATCATTCATCTCGACACGCTGCCGCGGCATCTGGCGGTGATCGGCGGCAGCTATATCGGGCTGGAATTCGCCCAGATGTATCGCCGCTTCGGCGCCGAAGTCAGTGTCATCGAGCACGGCCCGAAGCTCGCTTCGCGCGAGGACGAAGATATATCGGACGCGATCGCCGATATACTGCGCTCCGAAGGCATCACAGTCCACACCGACGCCGGCAACATCGCTTTCGCGCGAAATGGCAGCGGAATTGGCGTTGCCGTCGGCGCGGCGAAGATCGATGCGAGCCATGTGCTGATCGCCACCGGCCGCAAACCGAATACCGACGACCTCGGCCTCGAGGCCGCCGGCGTGGCGACGGACAAGCGCGGCTATATCACCGTCGACGACAAGCTTGCCACCAATGTCGAGGGCATCTTTGCGCTCGGCGACTGCAATGGCCGCGGCGCCTTCACCCATACTTCCTACAATGATTTCGAAATCGCCGCCGCCAACCTGCTCGACGGCGACGACCGCAGGGTCTCGAGCCGCATCCCGGCCTATGCGCTCTACATCGACCCGCCGCTCGGTCGCGTCGGCATGACGGAGAAGCAGGCGCGTGCCTCCGGCCGCAGGATCATGGTCTCGACCCGGCCGATGAGCCGCGTCGGCCGGGCCAATGAACGCGGCGAGACCAAGGGCTTCATGAAGGTGATTGCCGATGCCGACACCAAAGAGATCCTCGGCGCGGCGATCCTCGGCATCGAAGGCGACGAAGTGATCCATGGCTTGATCGATGCAATGAATGCGGGAACCACCTATCCCGCGCTGAAATGGTCGGTGCCGATCCACCCGACGGTGTCGGAGCTGATTCCGACGCTGCTTGGGGATTTGAAGCCGGTTTAGCCGTGACCTGACCTCGGGAAGAGCTGGAGGCGCGCATGCCTATCGAAGCGCTGATCGAAAACTACGGCCTGCTGGCGATTTTCCTGGGTGCAGCCTTCGAAGGCGAGACGGCCGCCTTCCTCGGCGGCGTGATTGCCCATCGCGAACTGCTCACCTATTGGTCGGCGTCGCTGGCGGCCACCGCGGGCTCTTTCGCCGGTGACCAACTCTGGTTCTTCGCCGGCCGTTATGCCGCGCAATGGAGCGTCGTGCGCCGGCTGATGGAAAGACCCGCGCTCGCTCGCGCAACCGGGCTTCTGGAGAAATATCAGACCGGCTTCATCCTGGCGTTCCGTTTTCTCGTCGGATTGCGCACCATCAGCCCGATCGTCATCGGCACGACCCGGATCTCGACCGGCAAATTCATCGTCCTGAATGCGGTAGCCGCGTTAGTGTGGGGGCAGCTTTTCACAGCGCTCGGCTATCTGTTCGGCCACGGCATCCAGCAGACACTCGGCCGCCTGCCCCTTCACCGGCACCTGCTGATCGCCATCGCAGCCGCCGCTGTCGTGGCAGTGGCGGCTCTACTCTTTCGCAGGATGAAATCAAGCGGCAGCCATCCGTAAGAGCGCTGCGGCGCCTATTCCATAACGATCTGCAGCTTCACGTCGCTCGGCCGCGCTTCGACCGCGCGATCGAAGGCCTTGATCGAATCTTCGAACTTGAACGTCTCCGATATCAGTGGCTTCAGATCGACGCGGCCTGATGCCAAGAGTGCGATCGAACGCTCATACTGGTGGGCATAGCGGAACACCGTTTCGATGCGGATCTCCTTGGTGGTGGCCGTCGAGACGTCGAAGCCGACCGGATTGACCGGCAGGCCGACGGCGACGACGACACCGCCCGGGCGCGGCAGCGCCATGATCGTCTCCCAGGCCTTGGGTGACCCGGAGCATTCGAAGACAACATCCGCACCCCAGCCTTCGGTCAGCCGGCCGACCTCTTCGATCAGGTTCTTCTCGCGGATATTGACCGGGACGACGCCCTGATATTGCGCGGCGATGTCGAGCTTCGGCTGGGCGAGATCGGCGACGATCGCGCGGGCGCAGCCGCCGGCAAGGGCGGCGATCGCGACCATCGTGCCGATCGGCCCGGCGCCGAGAACGATAGCGGTATCGCCGGGCGCGATCGTCGCCTTGGCTGCCGCCTGCATGCCAACCGCGAAGGGCTCGACCATGGCGCCTTCGGCGAAGCTGACATTGTCGGGCAGCTTGAAAGTATAATTGGCCGGATGCACCACTTCGGGCGTCAGCACGCCATGGATCGGCGGCGTCGCCCAGAAGCTGACGGCAGGATCAATATTGTACATGCCGAGCCGGCTCGCCTTGGAGTTCGGATCGGGGATGCCCGGCTCCATGCAGACACGGTCGCCGACTTGCAGATGTGTGACACCGGCCCCCACCTCGACCACCGTGCCGGCCGCCTCATGGCCGAGCACCATCGGCGCGTTGACGACGAAGGGGCCGATCTTGCCGTGGGTGTAATAATGAACGTCCGAACCGCAGACGCCGACGGTATGAATCTTGATCTTCACCTGCCCCGGCCCTGTCTCCAGCGGCAGATCGATGTCGCGCAACGCAAGCTCATGCTGGCGCTCCAGCACCAGCGCACGGACTTTGGTCATTCTCGGTTTCCTTCCCTATGGCCCGGCGATTCAGAGGGTGCCGTTGAGCCGACTATAAGACCGCAAGTCGCTTCAATTCAACCGCCAACGTAAGCTTTTGCTCATCGCGTGACGAAATGCTCATATGCGTAGCCCGAAAGATAACCGCTGATAAACCTCCGTATGATTCCGGAAGAGAGCACCGGAGAGTACAGTTACTTCATCATCAGCCATGACACAGTGGGAGGCGGCAAAAGAGATGAAGCATGATAACGACAATGTCGGCGGAAACTGGCTTTCCTCGAGGATCTTCAGACGGCTCCGAAAATTCTGGCGCAGATTGGTGGCCGATTGGAACGCCGCCCTTCAGAGGGACAACCCAGGGCTGCCAATGCGCGTCATTCTACGGACGCGGGATCGAAATCGCCCCCGACAGCGTTACTAGCATGCAGCCCGCATGGCGCGGCGGAAGCATGACGGCTCCCGGCGCCATTGGAACGGCAATATAGGAAGGCCATCATGAAGTCGGTCGTGTCATTCTGCCTGTTCGCATCGCTGCTCTTCGCCGCCAACCAGGCGGCCGCGGCGCTGGAACAAGCGTCTCTGCCCTCGCAGCAGCAGGAAGAAGAGCTCGTGCCGGCCAATGTCGAGCTTACCTTCAGCGGTCCCGTCGATCTGGCCCGCTCGACCGCCACCTTGCTCGATGCCCAAGGCAGGACGCTTCCCCTGGGCAAGCCGTTCCTCTCCGGTCCCGAAGGATCCATTTTCAAGATCCCGCTTGATCCCTCCATGGCGCCCGGCCTCTATACCCTCGACTGGCGCGTCCTCTCGATGGACGGCCGCAGCGCCGAAGGCCATTACCAGTTCCGGGTCGATCCTTGAATTTCAAGATCGCGCCCTGCTCTCGTTTCCGCTGCAGCCGCCTGAAAGCATTTATAAGATTTTTATATTGATGCCGTTTCGGCCGTCTCGAACCTTTATGCGCTCCGGATCCATATTGGTGCCCGAGAGATTCAAGGATCATCTCCACGCCAGAAAGTATGAAAGGCAGTCTCCAACGGCCGCCCTTTGTCTTGTCTGACTCCAACAAGAACAGCAGGAGTCACGATTATGATGGATATCATTCTGCTCGGCACCGCGATCTTATTTTTCGCGCTGTGCTTTGCCTATGTCGGAGCCTGCGACAGCCTCTAAGGAGAAACGACGATGACCCTCGATTATATCCTGAGCGGCGCCGTAACCGTGTTTCTCACCGTTTACCTCACCTACGCTCTCTTACGCCCAGAACGCTTCTGAAAACCGACGCTTCCGGGGCCGCGCCTGCGCGACCGGGAACCAGCCGGGTATTGAAAGTTTTAGCCCCATGACCCTCAACGGATGGCTTCAGATCCTGCTCTATTGCGGGATCGTCCTCGCGCTCGTCAAACCGCTCGGCGGTTACATGACCCGAGTCTACAACGGCGAGCGCACATTCCTGTCACCCGTCCTCGTTCCGATCGAACGGGGGCTTTACCGCGTTGCCGGCACCAGCGAACGCGAGGAGCAGCATTGGACCTCCTATGCCTTTGCAATGCTGCTGTTCAACTTGCTCGGCGTCCTCTTGCTCTACGCGCTGATGCGCCTGCAAGGCGTTCTGCCCTACAATCCGGCTGGCATGGCTGCCGTCCCGCCGGAACTTTCCTTCAACACCGCCGTCAGCTTTACCACAAATACGAACTGGCAGAATTACGGCGGTGAAAGCACCATGTCGTATCTGGCCCAGATGGCCGGCTTCACGGTGCAGAACTATCTGTCCGCTGCGACCGGCATGGCGATCGCGGTCGCTTTCATCCGGGCCTTCGCACGGGCGTCCGGCAAGGCGATCGGCAATTTCTGGGTCGATATAATCCGCGGCACGCTTTATATCCTGCTGCCCACCTGCATCGTGCTGACGCTCGTCTATGTCTATCTCGGCGTGCCCCAGACACTCGGACCCTATGTCAATGCGACGACGCTCGAAGGCGCGCAGCAGACGATTGCGGTCGGCCCCGTCGCCTCGCAGCTCGCGATCAAGATGCTCGGCACCAATGGCGGCGGCTTCTTCAATGCCAATTCCGCCCATCCGTTCGAAAATCCCGATGCGATCTCCAACCTGATCCAGATGGTTTCGATCTTCGCGATCGGTGCGGGTCTCACCAACGTCTTCGGCCGCATGGTCGGCAACCAGCGCCAGGGCTGGGCGATTCTGGCCGCGATGGGCGTGCTGTTCATCGCCGGCGTCGGCGTCACCTATTGGGCGGAAGCGGCCGGCAATCCGCTGATGCATGCCTTTGGCCTCGTCGGCGGCAATATGGAGGGCAAGGAAGTCCGGTTCGGCGTCGCCTTGTCCTCGCTCTTCGCCGTCATCACCACCGCCGCCTCCTGCGGCGCGGTCAACGCGATGCATGGCAGCTTCACCGCACTCGGCGGCCTCATTCCGCTGATCAACATGCAGCTCGGCGAAATCATCGTCGGCGGTGTCGGCGCCGGTTTCTACGGCATCCTGCTCTTCATCATCGTCGCCGTCTTCGTCGCCGGCCTGATGGTCGGCCGCACGCCGGAATACCTCGGCAAGAAGATCGAGGCGAAGGAAATGAAGATGGCCGTTCTCGCCATCCTCTGCCTGCCGCTCGCCATGCTGGTCTTCACCGCAATCGCCTCGGTTCTGCCGATCGCCGTCGCCTCCGTCGGCACGGCCGGCCCGCACGGTTTCTCCGAGATCCTCTATGCCTATACCTCGGCTGCGGCCAATAACGGCTCGGCCTTCGGCGGCCTGACGGGCAATACGCCCTGGTACAACGTGACGCTCGGCATCGGCATGCTGGCCGGCCGCTTCCTGGTCATCATCCCGGCGCTCGCCATTGCCGGCTCGCTGATCGCCAAGAAGACGGTTCCAGCCTCGGCAGGCACCTTCCCGACCGACGGTCCGCTCTTTGTCGGCCTGCTGATCGGCACGATCCTGATCGTCGGCGGCCTGACCTTCTTCCCGGCTTTGGCCCTCGGCCCAGTCGTCGAGCACTTGGTCGCGATCGCCGGGCAAACCTTCTGAGGCGATGCCATAACCCGCATCCCAGGGTTCCTTCGCCGTCCTCGTTTCAAAGCTGGAGTCTTTTATGAGCCAGGCAAAATCCGCGAGCATCATCGATTCTCGCATCCTCGTTCCCGCCGCCGGCGCCGCCTTCACGAAGCTCGACCCGCGCGCCCTTGCCAGAAATCCGGTCATGTTTGTCGTGGCCACGGTTTCGGTGCTGACCACCGTCCTCTTCCTGCGCGACCTCGTGGCGGGCAACGGCAATCTCGGCTTCTCGTTCCAGATCAATCTCTGGCTCTGGTTCACCGTGCTCTTTGCCAATTTCGCCGAGGCCGTCGCCGAAGGCCGCGGCAAGGCGCAGGCGGATTCGCTGCGCAAGGCGCGCACCGAAACCCAGGCCAAGCTGCTGACCGCCAACAACGGCAGCGACTACTGCATGGTGCCGGGCACCAGCCTCAAGGTCGGCGATATCGTGCTGGTCGAAGCCGGCGACATCATCCCTTCGGACGGCGAAGTCATCGAAGGGATCGCCTCCGTCAACGAGGCGGCGATCACAGGTGAATCCGCCCCGGTCATCCGTGAATCCGGTGGCGATCGTTCGGCGGTGACCGGCGGCACGCAGGTGTTGTCCGACTGGATCCGCGTGCGCATCACCGCGGCGGCGGGCTCCACCTTCCTCGACCGGATGATCTCGCTGGTTGAAGGCGCCGAACGCCAGAAGACGCCGAACGAGATCGCGCTCAACATCCTGCTTGCCGGGATGACCCTGATCTTCGTGCTCGCCACCGCGACGATCCCGAGCTTTGCCATCTATGCCGGCGGCTCGATCCCGATCATCGTGCTCGTCGCCCTTTTCGTCACCCTGATCCCGACGACGATCGGCGCGCTCTTGTCGGCGATCGGCATTGCCGGCATGGACCGGCTCGTCCGCTTCAACGTGCTCGCCATGTCCGGCCGCGCCGTCGAAGCGGCCGGCGACGTCGACACGCTGCTGCTCGACAAAACCGGCACGATCACCCTCGGCAACCGCCAGGCGACGGCCTTCCACCCCGTCCGCGGCGTTTCCGAGCAGGAGCTCGCCGATGCCGCCCAGCTCGCCTCGCTTGCCGACGAAACGCCGGAAGGCCGTTCGATCGTCGTGCTCGCCAAGGAGAAATATGCGATCCGCGGCCGCGACATGGCGAGCCTCAAGGCCAGCTTCGTGCCTTTCACCGCCCAGACCCGCATGAGCGGCGTCGATCTCGAAGGCGCCTCGATCCGCAAAGGTGCGGTCGATACCGTGCTCGCCCATGTCAACGGCGAGGCCCCCTCGAAGAACGGCAACGACGTCGTCCGCGAGCTGCAGTCGATATCAGACGAGGTCGCCAAATCAGGCGGCACGCCGCTGGCCGTCGCCCGCAATGGCAGATTGCTCGGCATCATCCAGCTGAAGGACATCGTCAAGGGCGGCATCCGCGAGCGTTTCACGAAACTCCGCCGCATGGGCATCCGCACGGTGATGATCACAGGCGACAACCCGCTGACGGCAGCGGCCATCGCCGCCGAGGCCGGCGTCGACGATTTCCTCGCCCAGGCGACGCCCGAGATGAAGCTGGCGCTGATGCGCGAGGAACAGGCCAAGGGCAAGCTCGTCGCCATGTGCGGCGACGGCACCAACGATGCCCCGGCGCTGGCCCAGGCCGATGTCGGCGTTGCCATGAACACCGGCACCGTCGCCGCCCGAGAGGCCGGCAACATGGTCGATCTCGACTCGGACCCGACAAAGCTGATCGAGATCGTCGAGATCGGCAAGCAGCTGCTGATGACACGCGGCGCGCTGACGACCTTCTCGATCGCCAACGACATCGCCAAGTATTTCGCCATTATCCCGGCGATGTTCCTGACCTTCTATCCGCAGCTCGGTGTGCTCAACATCATGGGACTGTCGACGCCGCAAAGCGCCATCCTCTCGGCGATCATCTTCAACGCCCTGATCATCATCGCGCTGATCCCGCTGTCGCTGAAGGGTGTGCGCTACCGGCCGATCGGCGCCGGAGCGCTTCTGTCACGCAACCTGCTGATCTACGGCCTCGGCGGCATCCTCGTGCCCTTCGTCGGCATCAAGGCGATCGACTTGGCCGTCGCCGCCCTCGGCCTCGCCTAGCGGAAGATCCGGTTCCTCACCGGAATCGGTCTCCGCGTGAACTCGTCAAGGAGTACGAACAATGTTGAAAGAACTTCGCCCGGCCCTCGTTATGATCGTTGCCACCACGGCCATCACGGGCCTGCTTTATCCGATCGCCATGACGGGTGCGGCCCAGGCGCTCTTCCCAACCCAGGCGAATGGCAGCCTGATCGAGAAGAACGGTCATGTGATCGGCTCGAGGCTGATCGGCCAGGCCTTCACCAGCGACAAGTATTTCCACGGCCGCCCCTCGGCCGCCGGCGATGGCTACAACGCCGCCGCCTCCAGCGGCTCGAACCTCGGGCCGACCAGCGAGAAACTGATCGACCGCGTGAAGGGCGACTACGAAACAGCCAAGGCGGCAAACCCGAACGCCGAGGTGCCGGCCGACCTCGTCACCGCGTCTGGCAGCGGCCTTGATCCCGATATCTCGCCCGAGGCCGCCTATTTCCAAGTGCCGCGCGTCGCCCAGGCACGCAACATCGACGAGGCGAAGATCAAGGCGCTGGTCGACGGCGCCGTCCAGGACCGCGAACTCGGCATTTTGGGAGAACCTACCGTCAATGTTCTGGCGTTGAACCAGAGCCTTGATGCTTCTATGACTGAGTGAGTTTGGCAGGTTAGATGCTGTGGTTTGGCGACAAGGCCAACCCCACTCTCCGTCATCCTCGGGCTTGACCCGAGGATCCATGTCGCGGCCAACTGGTGGGCGCCGTGTGGATGCTCGGCTCAAGCCCGAGCATGACGGAGGGTGGGGCGAGCATAGGGACTATTCGCGGCATAGAGCCCGGCTCCGGAATGCCTTTCGCCAACTCAAGCGATGCCGGCCGTCGGCTGAACTGACTTAAAGAGAGATCCCGAGGAGAACCCGTCCTCCGTCGCAGGCATTGGAAAGACCACACGCATGCCAGACGACAACCGCGACCAGGTCGGCAGGCCCTCGCCCGATGCGCTTCTTGAAAAAGCCCGGGCGGAGATGCGCGGCCGTCTGAAGATCTTTCTGGGCGCCGCCCCCGGCGTCGGCAAGACCTATGAGATGCTGATCTCCGGCAGCGCCAAGCTCGCCGATGGCCTCGATGTCGTCATTGGCGTCGTCGAGACCCACGGCCGCAAGGAAACCGAGGCGCTGCTCGCCGGCTTCGAGATCATTCCCCGCGTCGAAATCGACTATAAGGGCCGGGCGCTCGAGGAGATGGACCTTGACGGCATCCTCGCCCGCAGGCCGGATCTCGTGCTGGTCGACGAACTCGCACATACCAACGCCGAGGGTAGCCGCCATCCGAAGCGTTACCTCGACGTCAAGGAATTGCTCGATCGCGGCATCGACGTCTATACGACGCTGAACATCCAGCATGTCGAGAGCCTGAACGACGTCGTCTCGCAGATCACCCGCATCCGCGTGCGCGAGACGGTGCCGGACTCGATCATCGATCTCGCCGACGATGTCGAGATCATCGATCTGACCCCGGACGATCTGATCAAGCGCCTGCATGACGGCAAGGTCTACATGCCGCGCACCGCCGAGCGGGCACTGACCAATTACTTCACACCGGGCAATCTGACGGCGTTGCGGGAGCTGGCGCTGCGCAAGACCGCCCAGCGCGTCGACGACCAGCTGCTGACCCATATGCAGGCCCACGCCATCTCCGGCCCCTGGGCGGCGGGCGAACGCGTCCTCGTCTCGGTCGATCATCACCCGCGCTCGGCCTCGCTGGTGCGCTACGCCGCCCGCATGGCCTCGCGCCTGCGCGCACCCTGGGCCGCCGTCTATATAGAGACCAACCGTTCGGTCAACCTCAGCGAAGCCGAGCGCGATACGATCGCCTCGACGCTGCGACTTGCCGAACAGCTCGGCGGCGAGGCGATCACCATTCCCGGCCGCGAGGTGGCGGAGGAACTCGTCCGCCATGCCACTGCCAACAACGTCACCCACATCGTCATCGGCGCTCCCAAGGCGGCGACATGGCGCGACTGGTGGAGCCGTTCGATCACCGACAAACTGATCCGCAAGACCGGCGAGATCAGCGTCCATGTCATTTCAGGCAATGAGAAGGACGGCACCACCGCACGCGGCGTCCGAGCGGCGGCCACGCCCCCCCAATTCGATTTCAGAGCCTATCTGCTGGCCACCGTCTATGTCGCCATCGCGCTCGCGGTCAGCATCGTGCTCGACCAGGTGCTCGACGTGCGCAACCTCGCCCTCGTCTTCCTGATGGCGGTGCTGACCTCCGCCGTCCTGCATGGATTACGGCCGGCACTCTACAGCTGCATTCTCGGCGCGCTGTCCTTCAACTTCTTTTTCCTGCCGCCGCGCTACACGCTGACGATCAGCGATCCGGAAAGCGTGCTTGCGCTGTTCTTCTTCCTCGGCGTCGCCATCATCGCCAGCAACCTCACCGCAACCGTGCAGCGCCAGGCCGCCGCAGCCCGGCAGCGGGCACGCACGACCGAGGATCTCTATCTCTTCTCGAAGAAACTCGCCGGCACCGGCACGCTCGACGACGTGCTCTGGGCGACCGCCTTTCAGCTTGCCTCGATGCTGAAGGTCCGCGTCGTGCTGCTGTTGCCCGAAGAAGGCAGCATCGCCGTCAAGGCCGGTTATCCCCCTGACGACACGCTCGACGAGGCCGATATCGCCGCCGCCCGCTGGGCCTGGGAGCACAATCACGCCGCCGGCCGCGGCGCCGATACCCTGCCCGGCGCCAAACGCCTATACGTGCCGCTGAGAACCGGTCGCACCGCCGTCGGCGTCATCGGCCTCGACAGCGACCGCCGCGACGGGCCGTTGCTGACGCCGGAACAGCAGCGCCTGCTCGATGCGCTGGCTGATCAGGCAGCCCTTGCGATCGAACGCGTTCAGCTCGTCGCCGATGTCGACCGGGCAAGGCTCGCGGCCGAAGCCGACAGGCTGCGTTCGGCCCTGCTCACCTCGATTTCGCATGATCTGAAAACGCCGCTTGCGGCTATCCTCGGCGCTGCCGGCACGCTGCGCGACTATTTCGCCTCCATGCCGGAGGAGGACCGCAACGACCTGCTCTCGACCGTCGTCGACGAATCCGAGCGCCTCAACCGTTTCATCGCCAACCTGCTCGACATGACCAAGATCGAATCCGGTGCGATGGAGCCGAATTCTGCGCCGCACTATGCCGGCGACATCGTCGGCACGGCGCTGGCCCGCGCCGCCAAGATCCTCGAACACCACAAGACCGAGATGAGCATTCCCGCCGACCTGCCGATGGTGCGGGTCGATCCGGTGCTGTTCGAGCAGGTGATCTTCAACCTGCTCGACAATGCCGCCAAATATGCGCCCGAGGGATCGGTCATCCAAATCGAAGGCTGGGCCGATGCCGACAACGTCATCCTGCAGGTCTCGGACGAAGGTCCGGGCATTCCACCCGCCGACCTTACCCGCGTCTTCGACACCTTCTATCGCGTGCGCAAGGGCGATCAGGTGCGCGCCGGCACCGGCCTCGGCCTTTCCATCTGCCGCGGTTTCGTCGAGGCGATGGGCGGCACGATCACCGCCGCCAACCGAAAGGGCCGCCCGGGCGCCGTCTTCACCATCCGCCTGCCGAAACCCAACGACATACCGAAACTGGATGAACTCAGATGACCGGTTCAGCCGTCAAGATCCTCGTCGTCGACGACGAGCCTCCAATCCGCAAGCTGCTTCGCGTCGGCCTGACCGCGCAGGGCTACGAGGTGCAGGAGGCGCCGAATGCGGCAATCGCCCGCCAATCGGTTGCCGACGGCAGGCCCGATCTCATCCTGCTCGATCTCGGTCTGCCCGACACGGCTGGCCATGACCTCTTGCAGGAGTGGCGCGACGAAGGCCTGTCCATACCCGTCGTCATCCTCTCCAGCCGCACCGACGAGGCCGGCATCGTCAAGGCGCTGGAAAGCGGCGCCGACGATTACGTCACCAAGCCCTTCGGCATCAACGAACTTGGCGCCCGCATCCGCGTGGCGCTGCGTCACCGGCTGCAGCAGCAGGGCGAAAAGGCGATCTTCCAGACCGGCGGGCTGTCGATCGACCTTGTCAAGCGCATCGTCAAGGTCGATGGCGAGGAACTCAAACTGTCGCCGAAAGAATACGACATCCTGCGCGTGCTCGCCCAGCATGCGGGCAAGGTGCTGACACACCAGTTTCTTTTGAAGCAGGTATGGGGGCCGGCAGCCGACGTGCAATATCTGCGCGTCTATATCAGGCAGCTCAGACAGAAGATCGAGCAGAGCCCCGACCAGCCGCACTATATCACCACCGAGACCGGAGTCGGCTATCGGCTCAGGGAACCGGACTGACCTGCTCTCTCACCCGCCGCCTGAACAGTATCGAGAATGACATGTATCTTCCCAATATCATCCGGCCGGAACATACCTTCATCGGCGTGTCGGCACCGACAAAATGGCGCGCGCTGCATATCATAGCGGACAAGGCAGCCAAGGCCTTTTCCGTTGACAGCCGGGCCATTTTGAAGGCGCTCGAAGCGCGTGAGAAGCTCGGCTCCACCGGGATCGGCAATGGCATTGCCATTCCGCATGCCGCGATCGACGGCATGAGCAGCCCGCGCGGTCTGCTCCTCCGCTTTTCCCGGCCGCTGGATTTCGAGGCAATCGACGATATCCCCGCCGACATCGCCGTGGTGCTGCTTTTCGGGGAGAACAACCGCGGCGAATATCTGAATGTTCTGTCGGCCATCGCCCGGCGGCTGCAATCGAATGGCGTGCTTGCCGCCATGCGCAAGGCAAGGACAGCGGACGAATTCTATTCCGATTTCATCGCTGATTCCCGGGCATAAAAAAGCGCGGCCCGAAGGCCGCGCCCGCTTGTCTGCAATCAGACCAACTTAGAAGTCGCGCTGGAAGCGCAGGAAGCCGAACACTTCGTCGTCGCCTTCGTCCTCATCGTGATACTGCACGCTGAGCTTCGAACGCAGGTCGTCGACGATTCGGTAGTCGATCGTGACGCCTGTGGTGTAGGCGCTGCCGCCGGTGAAACCGTTGCCGTCAGCCTCGAGGGCGATGTTTTCGAAATATTGGAAGCCCGGGGTGACCGACCACTTGTCGTTGATCTTCAAGGCGTATTCTGCTGCGATCGTCCACTCGGACTCTTCGTAGTAGTAGTTGGCGCCGCTTGCCCAGACGCCGGCGATGCCGAGCGTGCCCGGGCCGATATCGGCGTAGACGATACCACGAACCGCGACTTCGCTGGTGTCGGTGTCATAACCGGCAAGCAGGTAGCCGCTGATGGCGCCGGCCTTGTAGGAGACCTGACCTGCGACACCGAAGTTGTTCGGGCCTTCGCCCGGCTTGGTGGCATAGTCGTCTTCCAACTCGTCGACCGAGAGACCGGCGGCGAAAGCGCCATTCTCGTACTGATAACGGATCGAGTTGTGGGTCGTCTCGTTGCTGGCGAGCGTATCGGTCTCGCCGCTCATGTCGTCGTCCCACCAGCTATAGAGCTTGCCGACGCGGAAACCGGCGATATCGATGTAGCCCTCGTCCAGCAGCGCTTCCTGATCGGAGGCGTTGTCGGCATTGTAACGCAGCGTCAGGACGCCGGTGAGCGTGCCGTACTCGGTGTCGTTCTTGGCCTGGAAGGTGACCTGACCGCGAGTCCAGAAGTTGACGTCGGAATCGCCGGCAATGTTGTCACCGAAGCGCACTTCGGTACGGATATAGCCGCCGATCGAAAGGCATGTTTCCGTTCCCGGAATATAAAAATAGCCGGTACCGTAGGCGTCGCAAACGCGAACATATTCCACGGGCTCGGGTTCCGCTGCCACGATGGCGTCGGCTGCGCGTGCTCCGGAGGCCGCGGCAAGGGCGGCAACGGAAGCAAAAAGGATCGTTCTGATATTCATTTCGAATGGCCCTAACAGGTTGGAATGTGAGGCGCATTTCAAGGGATGCCCCCACGTAGCGGCCGGCAAATACGACCGCACCGCCGCCATATAGGAATCCGCAAACGCCACCGCGGCAAAATGCGGGCAGAAATCAGCATCGCTCAGGTCCGATGTGGAGGAACTGTGGCCAAAAAAACACGGTTTTGCGGCATGGCGGCGGCCACGCGATTGGCCGCGGCCAACTCCGGGACGTCCATTTCAAAATAGCCCCTCAAATGGAATGACATTCTATCCGACCTGCCGGAACCGGAAGATGTTTCGTTTCATTATACGACTGACTTGATAGAGTTAAGCCAGAAACAGGAGGGTTCCCATGCAGACACAACGACTCACCCGGCTCCTCGCGGCCGCGGTCATGGCGGGCAGCTTCGCGATCGGCAGCATTGCGCCGGCCTTCGCGGATCAGACGCTTCTTAACGTTTCCTACGATCCGACCCGCGAATTGTACAAGGATTTCAACGCCGCCTTCGCCGCCAAGTGGCAGAAGGATACGGGTGAAAGCGTGACGATCCAGGCCTCGCATGGCGGCTCCGGCGCTCAAGCCCGCTCGGTCATCGACGGTCTCGAGGCCGATGTTGTCACGCTGGCCCTTGAAGGCGATATCGACGCCATCGCCAAGAAGACCGGCAAGATCCCGGCCGACTGGAAGAGCAAGTTCCCCAACAATTCGACGCCTTACACCTCGACGATCGTCTTCCTGGTCCGCAAGGGCAACCCGAAGGGCATCAAGGACTGGGGCGATCTGATCAAGGATGACGTGCAGGTCATCACGCCGAACCCCAAGACTTCGGGGGGCGCACGTTGGAACTTCCTGGCCGCCTGGGCATGGGCCAAGCAGGCAAATGGCGGTGACGACGCCAAGGCGCAGGAATACGTGACGAAACTGCTGCAGCACGTTCCTGTTCTCGACACCGGCGCCCGCGGCGCCACGACCACCTTCGTCCAGCGCGGCCTCGGCGACGTGCTGCTCGCCTGGGAAAACGAAGCCTATCTTTCGCTCGAAGAGCTTGGTCCTGACCAGTTCGAAATCGTGACGCCGAGCTTCTCCATCCGCGCAGACCCGCCGGTCGCCGTGGTCGACGGCAATGTTGACAAGAAGGGCACGCGCAAGGTCGCCGAAGCCTATCTCAACTACCTCTATTCGGATGAAGGTCAGAAGATCGCCGCCAAGCACTTCTACCGTCCGACGAAGCCGGAAGCTGCCGATCCGGCCGACATCGCCCGCTTCCCGAAGCTGACACTCGCCACCATCGATGACTTCGGCGGCTGGAAGACGGCACAGCCGAAATTCTTCGGCGACGGCGGCGTATTTGACCAAATCTACAAGCCGGCCCAATAATAGACTTCATGACAGCACATAGCCCCACGCGGTGGCGGTTCAAACGGCCGAGCGTCATTCCGGGTTTCGGAATGGCGCTCGGCCTTACCTTGACCTGGCTCACCCTTCTGATCCTCATCCCGCTCTCCGGCCTTGCCGTCCGGTCGAGCGCGCTTGGCTGGGAGAAATTCTGGTCGATCGCGCTCGATCCGCGCATCCTGAACGCGCTGCGCATCAGCTTCGGCAGCGCGTTCATCGCCGCAATCGTCAACGCCGTCTTCGGCATCATCCTTGCCTGGGTCCTGGTGCGCTACCGATTCCCCGGCAAGCGCGTCATCGACGCCATGGTTGATCTGCCCTTCGCACTGCCGACTGCCGTTGCCGGTATCGCGTTGGCGGCGCTCTACGCGCCGAACGGCTGGGTCGGCCAGTTCCTGGCGCCGCTCGGCATCAAGATTGCCTTCACCCCGGCCGGCATCGTCGTGGCCCTGATCTTCGTCGGTCTGCCCTTCGTGGTGCGCACCGTGCAGCCTGTGATGGAGGAAATCGACAAGGAGGTCGAAGAGGCTGCGGCAACGCTTGGCGCCAACCGCCTGCAGACGATTTTCCGCGTGCTGCTGCCCGGGCTGGCGCCGGCCGTGCTGACCGGATTCGCGCTCGCCTTTGCCCGCGGCGTCGGCGAATACGGCTCGGTCATCTTCATCGCCGGCAACCTGCCGTTCAAATCGGAAATCGCACCGCTGCTGATCATCATTAAACTCGAAGAATACAATTACGCGGCGGCCACCGGCATCGCAGCTATCATGCTGGTGATCTCGTTCGCCTTGTTGCTCGTCATCAACCTCATCCAGAGCTGGAGCAGGCGGAGGTACGGTTATGGCGCTTGATGCAACCCTTCAACCCGCGAAACTGCGTTCGGTGACCACCGAACACAGAATGGCGCGCTACACGCTGATCGCCGTTTCGCTGCTCTTCCTGCTGCTGATGCTGCTGCTGCCTCTCGCAGCCGTCTTCGTCGAGGCTTTCCGCAAAGGTGGCGGCCCGTTTATTGAAGCCCTCGGCGATGCCGAAACCTTCTCGGCGATCCGCCTGACGCTGACCGTCGCCGGCATCAGCGTACCGCTGAACCTCGCCTTCGGGGTCGCCGCCGCCTGGGCGATCGCCAAGTTCGAATTCAAGGGCAAGGCGGTCCTGACCACGCTGATCGACCTGCCCTTTTCGGTCTCGCCTGTTATTTCGGGCCTGGTCTTCGTGCTTCTGTTCGGCGCCAACACCTGGCTTGGCCACTGGCTCAGCGCCAATGACATCAAGATCCTGTTCGCTGTGCCTGGACTGGTGCTTGCCACCATGTTCGTCACCTTCCCCTTTGTCGCCCGCGAACTGATCCCGCTGATGCAGGAACAGGGCACGGCCGACGAAGAGGCGGCCCTCTCGCTCGGCGCCAGCGGTTGGCAGACCTTCTGGCACGTGACGCTGCCGAACATCAAATGGGGTCTGCTTTATGGCGTGCTGCTCTGCAACGCCCGCGCCATGGGTGAATTCGGCGCCGTGTCGGTCGTCTCCGGCCATATCCGCGGCCAGACGAACACCATGCCGCTACAGGTGGAGATTCTCTACAACGAGTATAATTTCACCGGCGCTTTTGCCGTCGCCACGCTTTTGGCCTTGCTCGCGCTCGTGACTCTTGTTTTGAAGACGCTGCTGGAAATGCGCTATAGCGCTGAAATCTCCGCCAGCCGGCGGCACTGAAGGATCTGGAATGGAAGTACGCGTTCAAAACATCCGCAAGGAATTCGATCGTTTTCCGGCGCTCCACGATGTCTCGCTCGACATCCGCTCCGGCGAGCTGATCGCACTGCTCGGCCCTTCGGGCTCCGGCAAGACGACATTGCTGCGTCTGATCGCCGGTCTGGAAAGCCCGACCGAGGGACAGATCTTCTTCGGTGAAGAGGATGCCTCGAAGAAATCGGTGCAGCAGCGCAATATCGGCTTCGTGTTCCAGCATTATGCCCTTTTCCGCTACATGACGGTGCTCGACAATGTCTCCTTTGGCCTGAGGGTCAGAAAAGGTTCGCGGCGGCCGGCGAAGGCCGATATCCGCCGGCGGGCGCTGGAACTGCTCGAACTCGTCCAGCTTTCCGGTCTAGAAAAGCGCTATCCCGCCCAGCTTTCCGGCGGCCAGCGTCAGCGCGTGGCGCTCGCCCGCGCCATGGCCGTCGAGCCGAACGTGCTGCTGCTCGACGAACCCTTCGGAGCGCTCGACGCCCAGGTGCGCAAGGACCTGCGCAAATGGCTGCGCCAGATCCACGACCGTACCGGCCACACCACCGTCTTCGTCACCCACGACCAGGACGAGGCGCTGGAGCTTGCCGACCGCGTCGTTGTCATGAGCCAGGGCGCGATCGAGCAGGTCGGAACGCCCGACGAAGTCTACGATTATCCGAATTCGCCCTTCGTCTTCGGCTTCATCGGCCAATCCAACTGCCTGCAGGTCGAGATATCGGACGGCGACATCCGCTTCGAAGGCCGCTCGCTCGGCCTCAATGCCGAAGGCGAGCCGGATGGACCGGCGCAGCTCTACTTCCGCCCGCATGATGTCAGGCTGTGCGAAACAGCCGAAAACTGCATCGCCGGCCAGCCCGTCTCCAGCCGCCGTGTCGCCGGCACGCGCCATATCGAACTCGATATCGGCAATGACCGGCCAAATATCGAAATTGAGCTGCCGCCGAGCGAGGCCGACAGGCTCGACCGCAACCGCGTCGCGTTCAAGCCGACTCGCTGGAAGCTGTTTCGCAGCTGATCTCGATTGCGCGCGTCTTTCCTGGCGCGCGCACGGCGCTTGCTTAATAATTCATTAACCCTCCGGATTTATGCACCAGTCGGTCGCAGGGATCAGCCGGAATCGCCCATGGCGAGAGTCCACCCGGCCTTTTGTGATCTCAGGTTGTTTGTAATTCAGTCATATGACGAGTAAAAGATTGTGCGCGTTAATCATAAAGGGCTGGACTAATCCCATAGGAGGCACCTGGCGTTGAGGGCGGAGATTTGCTTTGGAAAATCCCTGATCGGGATTTTACTCGCAGGACTGGCGGCTGCAGGCTGCACCACAACACCGAAGCCGGCGACGACGCCGGGAAAGACCAAACAGGCTCAAGCGGCGAAAGTCACTTTCAATTATACCGCCAAGGATCGCGACTGCCTGAAGCGTGCGATGTATTTCGAATCGCAGCATTCCGACGAGGATGGCTATCTGGCCGTCGGCACCGTCGTCATGAACAGGCTGACGTCAGGCGCCTACCCCCCATCGATCTGCGGTGTCGTCGCCCAGGCGAGGCAGTTTGCGCCCGGGGTCATGACGCGCGAGGTCAAGCCGCAGGCCGAACCGGAACTTGCCACCGCGGCCGATGCGATCCTGCTGAAGGGTGCGCGCCATCCCCAGGTGAAGGATGCGATGTTCTTTCACACCGACGGGCTGAAATTCCCCTACGACAACATGCACTATGTGACGGTCGCCGGCGGCAACGCCTTCTACGAGAAGCGCGATTCCAACGGCATGCTCGAAACGCCGCCGCCGCTGCCGTCTTATGAGGTAGCGATGAATTATGTGCCTGGCGAAAGCATACTGCCGCCGCAATTCGAGGCGCTGATACCTTCCGCCGTTCCCGTTCCTCTGCCGGCGCCCGATCCGATGGCGACGGCGAGCACGGCGCCGATGCAGATAATAACGGCTCCGGTGACCCAACCGGAAACCTCAACCGCGCCCGAGCCGGCAATGCGGATCGCGATCCCCACGCCCCGTCCCGCCTATGACAGCGTGATGCTGCGCGGCGAGATCCCGGTAAATGGCGGCTAAAACTAGATTTCGCACAGCAGGAAGAGCGCCTTAAGCGCGCTCTTCCCAGATCTTCGCAAGCTCCACGATCGTTGCGACCGCCTTTTCCATATCCTGACGGCTCACCCATTCGAGTGGTGAGTGGAAGGCATGGCCGCCGGCAAAAATGTTCGGGCACGGCAGCCCCATGAAGGAGAGGCGCGAGCCGTCCGTGCCGCCGCGAATGCTGCCGCGCACCGGCGCCATGCCGGCACGGCGCACGGCCTCAAGCGCGTTAGCGACAATCTCCGGATGGCGGTCGAGCACCGTCTTCATGTTGCGATATTGTTCCGTCACGTGGAAATGGTAGGTCGAGCCCGGATAGGCTGAGATCACCTGCTTGACGATGGTTTCGAGCATCGCCTCCTTTTGCAGGAGCCCTTCGTCAGTGAAGTCACGAATGATAAAGCTCAGCGAAGCCTTCTCCATCGAGCCGGTCACACCGACCGGATGGATGAAGCCCTGCTTGCCTTCCGTCGTCTCCGGCGCCAAGTCCTTCGGCAGCCGGTCGATGATGGCGCCGGCGATCTTGATGGCGTTCTCCATACGGTCCTTGGCAAAACCGGGATGGATCGCCACGCCTGTTATGCTGATGTCGACGCCGTCGGCCGAAAAGGTTTCGTCCTCGACGTGGCCCACCGTCTCGCCATCCATCGTATAAGCGAAGTCGGCTCCGAGCTTTTCCAGGTGGACCTTGTTGACGCCGCGACCAACTTCCTCGTCGGGCGTGAACAGGATCTTGATCGTTCCGTGCCGGATATCGGGATTGTCGACAAAAGTCTGGGCCGCGGTCATGATTTCTGCCAGTCCCGCCTTGTCATCGGCGCCGAGCAATGTCGTGCCGTCGGTCGTGACGATGTCATTGCCGATCTGGTTGTTCAGCTCCGGATGCTCGGCGACACGGATCACCCGGCTCGAATCGCCAGCAAGCTGGATATCCCCGCCGGCATAATTCCTGACGATCTGCGGCTTGACATCCGTGCCGCTGAAATCGGGCGCCGTATCCATATGCGAGCAGAAACAGATGACCGGCACAGCCTTGTCGCTATTGGCCGGAATGGTGGCATAGACATAGCCGTGTTCATCGAGATGCGCGTCGGAAAGCCCGATCTCGAGCAGTTCGTCGACCAGAACCCGCCCGAGATCCTTCTGCTTCTCGGTGGTCGGCTGAGTCGTTGAGGACGGATCGGATTGGGTGTCGATTACGACATAACGGAGGAAACGGTCGAGAACGGTGTCGGTCATATCAATCCAGTCCAGTGAGATCATCCAAGGATATAGCCCGACCGGGTAATGCGGCAAAAGATTTTTCAACTCGGCGAATGGTGCTGTTACGACGGCAGCTTCATCAATGGAGCACGGTTGGTCCGGCTCGCCGTGTGAAGCGACCATTGATCGCTGCGGTCTTGAACACCCGACAGCTACTTCCAATATTTTTGCCGGAGCAAGCTGGCATCGAAAGGAGGAAGAAAATGCCGTTGAACGATGTGCTCTGGACGCGTCCAGTGACGGTCCGGCTGCAGTGCGGTCTGGAACGAACATTTACCGGCGTCTATGATGCCTTGGATTTCCTGGAAAACGAATGGCCACTGGCCCATGGTGAACGCTATCAGCGTGCGGTCAAGACCTGTCGCGGTGCCCTCAACCGAGTTATTGCGCCATTGATTGCACGGGAGGCCTTCATGGCCGCGTGCTTCGAAGCCGGCATGCCGGCAGTTGCCGCTCCCTGGCAGGTGCAAGCCACCAGCCGCCCGGCCCGACCTACGCGTGTCGCTGCCCTCCGCTAAAGGCGGCGTAACCGGGAGGTCACATCGGACCTCGCGATGCCTGCCGCGCGGCCCCATGCGAGCCGCGCTGGCACAGAAGCCAGGTTTAGCGAACGGATTTGAAATTCTTCCGCAAACAGCTGGGGCTGTTATAGTGGTCATGGGATAACCTCCTTCGCTTGGCGTTCTGCGACGCGAGCGGAGGGGTAGGCGGTCGAGGTGAAGAATGCCGCCGGCATCGATTGAATTTTTGGCCGTGCCCCTTCCCTTTGAGGAATCTGGCCGGTCGCGCGGCGTTGGAACAACGATGTGCGCAATTTCGTTTGTGGACCGAATGTCCGGGAACAGCCATGGCCAGCGACAGCCTATCGAACTACCGATCCAAACGCGATTTCCAGAAGACCGCGGAGCCCAGCGGCGAGCAACGCGTGAAAAAGAGCAATCGCCGCCGGTTTGTCATTCAGAAGCACGATGCGACACGGCTGCACTACGACCTGCGGCTCGAGCTCGACGGCGTGTTCAAGAGCTGGGCTGTCACCAAAGGTCCATCGCTCGATCCGCACGACAAGCGCCTTGCGGTCGAGGTCGAAGATCATCCGCTCGATTATGGCGACTTCGAAGGCACGATTCCGAAAGGCCAGTATGGCGGCGGTACCGTCATGCTGTGGGATCGCGGCTATTGGGAGCCGGAGGGGAGGAAGACTCCCGAGCAGGCGCTTTCCAAGGGCGATTTCAAGTTCACACTCGAAGGCGAGCGCCTGCACGGGAGCTTCGTGCTGGTGCGCATGCGCAACGATCGCGAGCGCAGCACGCGTACCAACTGGCTGTTGATCAAGCATCATGACGAGTTCTCCGTCGAGGAGAACGGTGCTTTCGTCCTGGAAGAGAACGTCACCTCGGTGGCCTCGGGCCGCAGCATGGAAATGATCGCAGCCGGCAAGGGGCGCAAACCGACACCCTTCATGGTGGAAGGCGCCAAGGTCGAGGCTGACGCCGTCTGGGACAGTAATCACGGACTGGCCGCCGAGGGGCGGCAGGAGGCGAGAGGCGGAAAGCGCGCCGGCACCGCAACGGCGGTTGATCTTCCGAATTTCATCGCGCCGCAGCTTTGCGAGAAGCTGGAGCGGCCACCCGGCGGGAACGGCTGGATCCACGAGATCAAGTTCGATGGATACCGCATTCAGATGCGCGTGCTCGACGGCGAAGCGACGCTGAAAACCAGGAAAGGTCTCGACTGGACGGCCAAGTACCCCGAAATCGCTGAAGCGGCGTCAGCGCTTCCAGACTGCATAATCGATGGCGAAATCTGCGCTCTCGATGAGCACGGTGTACCTGACTTCGCCGCGCTGCAGGCGGCGCTGTCGGAAGGCAAGACCGGCAGCCTCGTCTACTTCGCCTTCGACCTGCTCTATGACGGCGGCGAGGATCTCCGCTCCAAGCCCCTCATGGAGCGCAAGACGCGGTTACAGGAGCTGCTCACGCAGGCTGGCAACGATCCTCGCATCCGCTACGTCGAGCATTTTACAGGCGGCGGCGACGCCGTGCTCAGGTCGGCGTGCAAGCTATCGCTGGAAGGTATTGTGTCGAAAAAGGCTGATGCCCCCTATCAGTCCGGTCGAACGGAGAGCTGGGCGAAGTCGAAATGCCGGGCGGGGCACGAGGTAGTCATCGGCGCCTATGCCAAGACCAACGGCAAGTTTCGTTCCCTTCTCGTCGGCGTTTTCAGCGACGATCATTTTGTCTATGTCGGCCGTGTCGGGACCGGCTACGGCGCCAAGAAAGTCGAAACGCTGCTTCCGAAACTGAAGGCGCTGGAGACGGCGAAGTCGCCGTTCACAGGTGTCGGCGCTCCGAAGAAGCAGGCTGAAGTCGTATGGGTGAAGCCCGAGCTTGTCGCCGAGATTGAATTCGAGGGCTGGACCGCCGACGGTCTCGTCCGGCAGGCCGCCTTCAAGGGCTTGCGTGAAGACAAGCCGGCCAGGGAAGTCGAGGCGGAGCGACCGTTAAGATCCTCCAAGGCCGAGATTGCGGAGACGGCTCCGCGGGCCGCACCAAAATCGACGCGCCGCGGGGGTCAGAAGGCCAATGTCATGGGTGTGCTGATTTCAAGCCCGGACAAACCATTGTGGCCGGATGCCAATGATGGTGAGCCGGTGACAAAGGAGGAATTGGCCCGCTATTACGAGGCGGTCGGCGACTGGATGATCGGCCACCTCAAGGGCAGGCCCTGCTCCATCATCCGCGCCCCGGACGGGATTGGCGGCGAGCAGTTCTTCCAGCGTCATGCGATGCCGGGGCAATCCAACCTGCTCGAATTGGTGAAGGTATTCGGCGACAAGAAGCCTTACCTGCAGATCGATCGCATCGAAGGGCTTGCGGCGGTCGCCCAGATCGCGGCGCTCGAGCTCCATCCGTGGAACTGCGAACCCGGCCAACCGGAAGTGCCTGGTCGCCTGGTATTCGATCTCGATCCCGGGCCCGACGTTCCCTTTTCCACGGTTGTTGCCGCTGCCCGCGAAATGCGCGATCGGCTGGAAGACCTCGGATTGATCAGCTTCTGCAAGACGACCGGCGGCAAGGGCTTGCATGTCGTGACCCCGCTTGCAGTCAACAAACGAAAACCGTTGTCATGGCCGGAGGCAAAGGGCTTCGCGCACGACGTCTGCCAGCAGATGGCCCGGAACAACCCCGATCTCTACCTGATCAAGATGACCAAGAGCCTGCGGGGCGGTCGCATTTTCCTCGATTACCTGCGCAATGATCGCATGGCGACGGCCGTGGCACCACTCTCCCCTCGGGCCCGCCCAGGGGCGACGGTGTCAATGCCTCTGACGTGGGCACAGGTGAAATCAGACCTCGACCCCAAAAGGTTCACGATCCGAACCGTGCCTGCTTTGCTGTCGAAGTCGTCCGCCTGGAAGGATTATTGCGAGGGGCAGCGTCCCTTGGAGCAAGCGATCAAGAGGCTCGGCCGCACCGGCAAGCATGCCGCCTGACACGGCTGATGGCCCGCGGCACTCATCTGATTGAAGTGGCATCAGTCAAATCGAAGACGGCGGCGTTATCCTGGATCTCGCGAAGGCCCTTGTATGAGGGGTGCCGTAGGCTGCCCTCACGCGTCCAGCCGCGAAACTCGATCTCGGCAATCAAGGTCGGTTGGGAAAAGACGAGGCGCTTTCCTTTCAGCGGCACGACGGGTTTTTTCGTCTGGAGGCGGTTCAACGTCTTGCGCAAATATTCCGCCTCGGTTCGGTTGAACCCCGTGCCGACGGATCCGACGTAAATCCAGTCGTTGCCCTTTCGGCCTGCAAGCAAAAGACTGCCGAGCCCGCCGCGCGTGCTGGCGGATTCCTCGTAACCGACGATCATGAAACTGTCGCTCTGAACGCACTTGATCTTCTGCCAGTCACCCAGCCGGCCACTCCGGTAAGGGCTGTCACTGCGCTTGGCAATGATGCCTTCGAGGCCCAGATGACATGCGTGTTCGAGCAGTTCCTCGCCACCCAGATCCAGTTCGTGCGAGAACCGAATGGCGCCGTCGTCGGTCTCAGGGACCAGATCCTCCAGAAGATGACGGCGCACCGACAGTTCCGTGCGCGTCAGGTCGTGACCGTCGAGATACAACAGATCGAAGGCGTAGAAGATGGATTCGGTCGAGATCCGCTTGCCGCCCCTGCCGCCGAGCGAGCGCTGCAAGGCTCCGAAGTCCGAGCGACCTTCTTCATCGAGGACGACGGCTTCTCCGTCGAGAATGCAGCTCGACACACCGAGCTCTTTTGCGGCTGCGGCGATGCTTGGAAAACGGTGGGTCCAGTCATGGCCGCCGCGGGTGAGAATACGAATAGCCTTTGGCTGGATGTGGACCGCCAATCGGTAGCCGTCCCACTTCACCTCGTAAAGCCAATCCGGCCCTTGCGGCACCGTCTGCTTCAGCAAGGCCAGGCACGGCTCCACTCTCAACGGCATTGCATCGAACGGCAGGTTTGGCTGGTCGGGATCACGCCGACGGACAGGTCGCGAGTGTATCGCGGAATTGGAATCGCGAAGCAGGGGGGCGGAGGGGCGCCGTGGTCTGGTCATCACTCAATGCCTGCCGGATCGGTTCTCGGCATCGACGGATTTGCGCAGCGCCTCCATGATGTTGATGACGTTGCTGGGAGCCGGTTCTGGCTTCTCCCTGCCCTTGGACTTGGCCTTGACAGGCTTTTTCATCTGTTTCTTCTTGGCTTCGATAAGCTCGAGCAATCTGTCCTGCACCGGGTCGGAGGCCATCTTCGGGTTCCAGTGCTGCGTCTGCTTCTTGATGAGCTGCTGGACCAGCGGCATCATCTGGCTGTCCGCCGGCTGATCGTCCACCCTATCGAAATAGTTTTCAGCGTCGCGCACCTCGTCGCCGTAACGGAGGGTCCAAAGGACGATGCCCTTGCCGCGAGGCTCCAGCATCACGGCCCGCTCGCGGCGCGCAATCACCAGCCGCGAGATGCCGACCATGTCCTCGGCGGCCATCGCGTCGCGGATCACCGAGAATGCCTCCTGGCCGACCGGATCGTCGGGTGAAAGATAGTAGGGCGTGTCGAGCCAGATCCATTCGACGGTGTTGCGCGGCGTAAAGACTTCAATATCGATCGTCTTGGTGCTTTCAAGCGCAACGTTCTCCAACTCATCGTCCTCAAGCAAGACATATTCGTTCTCACCGCGCTGATAGGCTTTTACTTCGTCTTCATCTTTCACGTCCTTACCGGTGACGGCGTCGACATAGTGGCTGACGACGCGGTTCTGGGTGGCGCGATTGAGCGTGTGAAAACGCACCTTCTCATTTTCAGAAGTGGCCGGCATCATCTGCACCGGGCAGGTGACGAGCGACAGTTTGAGGTAACCTTTCCAGTAAGGCCGGATCGCCATGGAAACCTCCGATCACCCGGCGCGGCGCTGGTGAGCGCCGGCCGGGCTGCGTGGTTTCGTCGTCGACGCGCGCGCGGCCTTCTGCCTGCTCTCTCCGGCATTGGCATTTGCAGCGGTGCGCTTCGCCTTGGCCGGCGTCGCCATGCCGGCGCTTTCGCGTAGCGCCTGTAGCAGGTCGCTCGGTTTGGGAGCCGGCGGCGCCTTTTTCTTCGGAAGGGTGCGGCCTTCGATCTTGGCCTTCACCAGCTCGCCCACGGCCGCTTCATATCGGTCGTCGAACTGCTTCGGGTCGAACTCGCCCTTCTTGGTGTTGATGATGTGCTTGGCAAGCTCCAGCATCTCGCCTTCGATCTTGAGATCCGGCATCTCCTCGAATGCCTTCTCCGAGGAGCGAACCTCATAATCGAAGTTCAAGGTTGAGCCGACCAGCCCTTTGCCATGGGGGCGGATGAGGAGAGTTCGCAGGCGGCGGAACAGCACCGTTCGGGCAATGGCCGCGACCTTGGCTTTTTCCATACCATCCCTCAGGAGTTTGAAAGCGTCGCTGCCCATCTTGTCGGGAGCCAGATAGTAAGGCTTGTCGAAATAGACGTCGTCGACCTCGTCAAAAGGAATGAACGCCTCCACCTTCAGCGTCTTGTCGCTTTCAGGAATGGCGGCCGAGACTTCCTCGGGCTCGAGCACGACATAGCGGCCGTCCTCGATCTCAAAACCCTTGACCTGGTCCTCGCGCTCGACCGGGTCGCCGGTCTCGCCGTCCACGAATTCTCGGCGCACCCGGTTGCCGGTCTTCCTGTTCAGTGTGTGAAACGCGATCCGCTCGGATGTGGAGGCGGCGGTGTAAAGGGCCACGGGGAAGGCCACCTCCCCGAACTTGATGAAGCCTTTCCAATTCGCTCTCGGGGCAACCATTTCGCACGCGCTCCTGCCGCAACCAGTGCGAGTCAACCGAATCACTTTACGATTGGTTCCGAATCAAAACGAATCAAATTTCAATAGCTTAGTAAGAATCATCCACGCGTTTTCCGAGTCTCGTTCATCCCGTTGAATCTGATCGATCTTTTTCTCTCGGGTGCTTTTTACAATGACAGCAACCAGCAGATAGGAACGCCTGAGGAGCTCGGCTGCTCAATCGATGCGGTGTCCCTCGCCGTCGAACACATGCAGATATTGGGGCGGGAAGGCGACATTGACCTTCGGCCCCGCCTTCAACGCTTCGCGGTCCAGAGTGAAGATCTTGAAGGGCAGGCCATGGAGGGCGAGGTGCAGGATAATGCCGAAGCCGGTGGGTTCGACGAGCTCGACATCGGTGCCAAGCCCCGTCCCGTCACTCGTCATCAGCACATGCTCCGGCCGGATGCCGAGCATCACCTTCGCGCCGTCTGCAAGCGGCAGCGGCCTTGCCAGCGGCACGATCGTCCCATCCTTCAGCTTGACGCCGCCTGCTTCATAGGTGGCGTCGAGGAAATTCATCCCCGGCGAACCGATGAAACCGGCGACGAAGAGGTTGGCGGGGCGATCGTAGAGTTCCAGCGGACTGCCGACCTGCTGCACCACGCCGCCGTGCATGGCGACGATCCGGTCGGCGAGCGTCATCGCCTCGATCTGGTCATGGGTGACATAAATCGAGGTTGCCTTCAACTCGCCATGCAGCTTCTTGATTTCGGCGCGCATCTGTTCGCGCAACCGCGCATCCAGATTGGACAGCGGTTCGTCGAACAGGAAGGCCTTCGGCTGGCGCACGATGGCGCGGCCCATGGCGACACGCTGGCGCTGACCGCCGGAGAGCGCCTTCGGCCGCCGTTCGAGCAGCGGATCGAGACCGAGCTTGGCGGCGGCCGCCGCCACCGCGCTGGTGATCTTCTCCTTGGCGGTCTTCCGCAGCCTGAGGCTGTAGCTCATATTGCCGGCGACGTTCATGTGCGGATAGAGCGCATAGGACTGGAACACCATGGCGATGTCGCGGTCCTTGGGATGCAGTTCGTTCACACGGGCGCCCGCAATACGGATCTCACCCGATGTGACGTCCTCCAGCCCGGCGATCATCCGCAACAGCGTGGACTTGCCGCAGCCGGAGGGACCGACGAGCACGACGAATTCGCCATCTCTGATCTCGAGGTCGACGCCGTGCAGCACCTGCACGTGGCCATAGGCTTTGCGGATATTCTGAATATCGATCGATGCCATTCGGTTTAACCCTTGACCGCGCCGGCCGTCAGGCCCTGGACGAGATAACGTTGGATGAGCAGGAAGAAGAGGCCGGCCGGAATGAGCGCCATGACGCCCGCCGCCATCATCTGCCCGAAATCCACCGAGAATTTCGAAACGAAGGTTAGAAGTCCCACAGGGAAGGTCGCCGCATCATTGCCGTTGATCAGCATCAGCGCAAACAGCAGTTCGCTCCAGGCGGCGGTGAAGACGAAGCCGAGCGTCGCGGCGATGCCTGGCAGCGTCAGCGGCAGGATGATCTGGCGGAAGGCCGTGAACTGCGTCGCCCCGTCGATCATCGCCGCCTCTTCGAGATCCTTGGGGATGCCGTCGAAGAAGGACTGCATCAGGAAGGTAGCGAAGGGCACGTTGAAGGCGGTGTAGACAATGACGAGCCCGGTCAGGCTGTTGGTCAGATGCAGGGGCGACAGGATCTTGAAGATCGGCGCGACCAGCATGACGAGCGGAAACATCTGGGTCAGCAGCATCAGCGCGACGATCCAGTATTTTGCGCGGAAATTGAAGCGCGACAGCGCGTAACCGGAGAGCGAGGCGCAGATCGTCACCGTCACCGCCGTCGAGGCCGAGACGATCAGGCTGTTCTTGAAGAAGGTGGGAAAGGCACTGTGCTGCAGCACGAAGGCATAATGATCCCAGCTCGTGCGCGACGGCCACATGCGCACGCCTTCCGTATAGAGCAGATCGTTCGGCGTCACCGAGACCTTGAGCAGCCAGAACAGCGGGAAGAGCGCGAAGGCGATGTAGCAGAGGATCGCTAAGTGATGCGCGATGGTGGGAAGGATTGATCGTTTCATGGTCTCAATCCTTGTTCAGCAGCGTCTGCCGCAGCAGGATGATCAGCATCGAATAGGCGAGCAGCAGCGCCAGCAGCACCAGTGCAATCGCCGAGGCATAACCGAAATCGAGCCGCTTGAAGGCCATGGTGAAGATATAACTCGCGACGATCTGCGTCCGGTCGGCCGGGCCGCCATTGGTCATGACGACGATGAGATCGGCGAAGTTGGAAATCCAGACGGTGCGGAGCAGCACGGTGATGGCGATCGTCGGCGCCAGAAACGGCAGGGTGATCGAGCGGAAACGCTGAAACCAGCCGGCACCATCGATCGAGGCGGCCTCGTAGAGATCGCGCGGAATCGCCTGCAGCGCCGCAAGCAGGGTGATGGCAAAGAAGGGAATGCCCCACCAGACATTGGCGACGATCGGCCCCCACATCGCATGATCGGGATCGGAGAGAATGTTGCCCGGCTCATGCATCAGCCCGAGTGCGAAGAGCCAGTGCGGGATCGGCCCGATGACCGGATTGAACAGCCAGGCCCAGTTGAGACCGGCGAGAAAGGACGGCACCGCCCAGGGCAGGAAAACCAGCGCCTGTGCGATCGCCCGGCCCGGGAAAGGCTTGTCGAGCAGCAACGCCAGAATGAGGCCGAAGATGAATTGCAAGACGACGGAGGCGCCGGTCCACCACAGCGTGTTCCTCAGCGCGCCGTAAAAGGCCGCGTCGCTCGACAACTCGCGGAAATGCTCGAGCCCGATGAAGCCGCCGGAAAAGGGATTGAGCAGCTGGATATCGCGGAAGGCATAGGACAGCCCGAGCGTCAGCGGCACCAGCATCACCGCAATGATCAGGATCAGCGACGGCGCGCTGTAGAGATAGGGCTCCGAAGCATCGGCAAGACGACGCAGCCACGGCCTGCGGTCGCGACGCATGTCGAGCATATCGGCGGAAATGGTCATCGGATTGCGGTTTCCATTGTCTTACCCGGTTGGGAATTTGTGACGCTTCTGAACGAAGAGACCGGAGCCCCCTCATCCGACCCTTCGGGCCACCTTCTCCCCGCTGGGGAGAAGGGGAATGAGGCGCCGCCACGAGTCTCTTCTCCCCAGCGGGGGTCCGAAGGACGGGTCGAGACCAGTGGCTCGACCCAGCCATAGGTGCCGGCAGGCGGATGAGGGGGCCCACAGCTCGAAGCCCCCTTTTTTCACTACTTCTTGCTCAAGAACTTCTGCTGCGCCTTGGTCAGATAATCCGCCCACTGATCCGCCAGATCCTTCGCCGAGATGTCGCCGAGCAAGGCCTGCTGCGAGGTCTTGATCGCCAGCGAATCCTTGAAGAAGGCGAACTCTTCCAGATAGGTCGGCATGACGGTCGGCACGGTGTTCGGATCCGCCAGTTCCTCGAACCAGCCCTTGAACTGGTCACCGGCATAGAAGGGATCCTTTTCGGCCGCGGTATAGGCCGGCAGGGCGCCGATGCGCTTGTTCCACTCGATATTGCCTTCCGGCCCTTCGAGTGTGGCGATCAGCTTCCAGGAGAGATCCTTGTTGGCGCTCGTCGAAAACATCGACCAACCGCCATAGCCGATGGTTGGGAAGGACTTGCCGTCAGGCCCCTTCGGCAGCGGCGCAACGCCGAAATCCTCCTTCTTCATGCGTTCGGCGATGGCGATCAGCGCGTCCGGATCCTGGTCGAGGAAGGCGCAGGTGCCGGAATAGAAACCGGCGACGACTTCGTTGAAGCCCCAGTTGACGCTGTCCTTCGGCGCATAGCCCTTCTTGTAGAGATCGACCATCCACTCGATGCCCTTTGCCCAGCCGGGGCTGTTCATGGTCGAGGTGCCGTCTTCCTTGAAGTACTTGTTGTCGCCCGCCATCGTGGCGGCGAAGATCATCCAGCCATTGAGGCCGCCCGGGCCGCCGCGCATGCAGTAGCCATATTTGCCCGGCAGCTTGGAGACCTTTTCGGACGCGGCAGTAAACTCGTCCAGCGTCTTCGGCGGCGCGGCGACACCAGCCTCCGAAAGCAGCTTCTTGTTGTAGAACATCGCCCTGAGATAGAAGCCGTAGGGCAGCATGTAGGCAGTATTCTTGACGTCGCGGCCGAGCTCGAGCGCGCGCGGCGTCAGCTCCTTGGTGTGCTCCCATTTTTCGAGATAGGGCTCAAGGCTTTCGAGCATGCCGTTATTGGCATAAAGCGACAGCCAGGTATCGGGCATCTCCATCACATCGGGCACGTCACCGGCCGACACCATGGTGGCGAATTTCTGGAAGGCTTCGTTCCAGGGCAGCGAGATGATGTCGACCTTGGTGCCGGGATTGGCGGCCTCGAACTTGCCGACGATCGATTTCAGCGTTTCTGTGCGCTCCGGGCTGGTGATGACTTCGACCAACTTCAGCGTCGTATCGGCGAACGCCGTACCCGCCATCATCGAAGCAAAGAGTGTCGAGATTATCAGCTTTTTCATGCTCAGTTCCCCCTTATAGGTCTCTCTTGTCAGGTTCTCTCTGGTTTCAGGATTATGAGGCGGCGGCGAGCGCCTCCTCGATGTCCCTCCACAGCGCCTCGGTTCCTTCGAGGCCGACATGGAGGCGTACGGATCGCGCGTGGATTCCGAAGGTTTGCGCGGAATTCGGCTGTGCCTTCTGCTGCAGCACCACCTCGCCCGGTACGATCAGGCTTTCATGCCCACCCCAGCTTACACCCAGTTTGAAGAGCTTGAGGCGATCGGCGAAGGCGCGGATATCGACGCCTTCTCGGAAAATGAACGAAAACAGGCCCGACGTGCCGTGGAGCCCGGCGGGCAGACGGTTGGCAAGCCCGGGGTGGCAGACCGTCTCCACCACATCGAGCTTCTGCAGCCGTCTGGCGATCTCCAGGGCGGAGGCTTCATGAGCCTTCATCCGCAGCGGCAGCGTGCGCAGGCCGCGGATCAACAGCCAGGCGTCGAAGGGTGAAAGCTTGCCGCCGAGATAAGGATAGGCCTCGGCCTTGACGCGCGCAATCATCGCCTTCGAGCCGGCGATGACGCCCGCCACCACGTCGCTGTGGCCGCCGAGATATTTGGAGGCGGAATGGATGACGAGATCGACGCCGAGCGTCAGAGGCCGCTGGAAGAACGGGCTCGCCCAGCTGTTGTCGATCATCGATACGACGCCGTGTCGCTTGGCAAGGGCCGCGAGCGCACCGACGTCATGCGCCTCCATGACCCAGCTCGTCGGGCTTTCCAGGTAGAGGAGCTTGGCGCCGGGCAGCGCCTTCGCCACCGCCTCCTCGTCGCGACCGTCGACATAGGTCACCTCGATCTTCATCCGCGTCAGGATGGTGCCGAACAGGCGGAAGGCATCGGGATAGACATGCCGGACGGCGACGATGCGGTCGCCCGGCTCGACAAAGCTCAGCACCGCCGACGAGATCGCCGCCATGCCGCTCGCGAAACCCAGCGCATCCTCCGCACCTTCGAGCTTGGCCAGCATTTCCTCGAAGGCGCGCACCGTCGGGTTCAGCCCGCGCGTATAGGTCGGCCGCACCTTCTCGCCGCGATAGACGGTGATCATTTCGTCATAATCGGAAAAGGTGAAAAGCGAGGTCTGGAAGATCGGCGGCACGACGGCGTCGGCGAAGTTGCCGTCGTCGTGGGCGGTGATAAGGGAAGCAAGATCGAACGGGTCTGCGCCGTTGCTCATTTGGACATTTCCTTGATGTCTTCCTCGACAATATCGAGAATTTTCAATGTCTCCGCCCGCGCCGCCTCGGCATCCCGAGCGGCGATCGCGTTAAAAAGCGTGCGGTGAAAGGGAAAGGACCGGCGAGCGAAATCCTGCCGGTCGAACGGATGCTCCCAGAAGCGCTCGAAGGTCTCGCGCATCTGTTCAAGCAACTGGCGAAACAGCGGATTGTGGGTGGCGTCGTAGACGGCGAGATGGAAGGCCAGATCCTCCGGCCCGGATGTGCCCTTCTCCAGATGCACCCGCTCCATCTCGTTGAGCTTCTCCTCGATGACGACGAGGTCTCTTGTCGTGCGCCGCCGGGCGGCGACCATGCCCGCCTCGCATTCGATGCCGCGGCGAACCTCCAGCGTCTGCAGCAGCGCATCGCGCAGATGCGCCGCGTCGAAAGACAGCGGCATATGGATCGTCGCCCGGGACACCGGCTTCAGCAGATAGGTGCCGCTGCCCTTGCGCGTCTCGATGACGCCGAGCGCCTGAAAATGCCGGATCGCCTCGCGAATGGTCGAACGGCCAACGGCAAGGGCCGCCATCAGCTCCCGCTCGGCCGGCAGCCGATCACCCGCCTGCAACCGCGCTTCCTCCACATAATCCGCCAGCGCATCGGTCACCTGACGCGCCCGGTCCATGACGGGAAGCGGCCGGATCACCGGCCTGTCGCTACGATTTGCCTTCATGGTTCCCCATTTTTTCTATCAGGCAGCCAGATCTGAATTGGTCTGACATCTTAGCATTTCGCAAACGGGGCAAGACGTCAAGCCGAGTTGTCTTTATAATAAGGCCGATCTTGCTGCGTCGCTCCCTGGGCAGAAGCGGTTCTACGGTTTGCCATTTTGCGTCGGTAGGTCACCACGTACCAGGGCAGCCTCCTGAAAGGCACCTTGAATTAAAACTCAGCTGATTTGGCCAAGCACATTATCAACAGGACCTAGGCAAGGATTGCCCCGTCACCGGGAGCGCCTAAAGCGTCGGCGCCTGCGACCTGCCCTAACCGCGATTTTCACAATCTCGCGCTCCTGTTTCACGAAGTCGCAACGAACGCTGCGAAGTACGGAGCACTCTCCGTTGGCGATGGGCACGGACGGATGAATGCAGATCCGACCCAGCCCTCTTCGGCTTTGAAAGCATCCTGGAGCAAAGGATAGCGCAAAACCTTGACATCCATATCGAGCGATCATGGACGCCTGATGAATAGTCAATTCGGCTTTCGCTTTTCCGTCTCGTGATCACGTAAGCCTTCCGGCTCGCCTGGGGCTTACAAGGGAGATGCATGGCATGGCCATCGCCATACCGAATGACACCCGCAATTCGGCAGCCTCCGTTTCGCGATTTTGTCCGGTGTTGTTCTCCGCGGCGGCAACAGAGGCGACGCCTAGTCCCTTCATCGGTCCTTAAGAAAAGGATGGCAGCTTTACCTCAAATTTGGGGGGTGCATATATGGTACATGGGTTGATGTGGCGGGCTCGCATTCAGACGAAGGTGCTCGCGCTTTTGGCGCCATTCGTCATTAGCCTATGCGCAGTAGGGTTGACGGGGTACTACGCGTCGAGCCTTCTCGAAGGTCGGATGGAGATCTCCAACCATATTTTGCAGTCTCTGAACGGGTTCAAGCTTGTTTCTTCAAGCATGACCGGCTTTCTGATGAAGCCGTCGCAGGAAGCTCGTGACACCGCGCTTGCGGACGCCCGAGAGCAATTGGCAAACCTGAAGCAGACGATCGAGACTCTAAGGCCGACGACCGATGTGGGGCTTCTCGACCGCGCGCTCGATCAGTCGCAAATCATCCCGCAAAAGATCGAAGCGATCTGGCAAATCGAAACGGGACAGCAGAAAATTCTCAGCGACGTGGACGCTGCTTCCGCGGCGCTTCTTGACCTGCAAGGGCAGGTTGGCAAGCGCTCGTTCATGCTGATGGCGAGTGCGAAAAAGATGGAAAATGCCAACAAGAGCGGCCTCAGCAACGCCGTCTCCATCACCGCGGCCGCCAGTGTTGCGACAAAACTTAGCAATGATTATACGAACGCTACAACGTCGGCTGACAAGCTTAGCCTTCTAGCCAAATATGCGCCCGATTTGCAGAAGACAAGGGAGCAGCTTTCGCCTGCGATAGGGACCGACAGAGAAGCCCTCGCAACGCAGTATGCCGCTGCGGTAGATGCCATCCTTAACGCTTCGAAGGCGTCGCCAGACACTTTGGATGTCCCGACAACGGATACCGCCATCGCTAATCTTGCTGCTATTGGGGACAGTCTCAAGACAATTGGCGACGACCTGATGCGGACCTCAGTACTCGCGCTTGCCGCGTCGGACAAGGATATCTCTCAGGCGACGAATGTCGGCAACCAACTGCGTGCTATCGTTAACAGCAATAACGAGATCCGCGTCGGCTTCGCCGAACTTGCAGGCAAGCCAGACGACGCGCGAGTGAAGAAAGTCCAGCAATCAATCTACATGTATCAGACCGAGCTCGGCCGTCTCGCCGGCGTGGTGACCGACGATCCGGTTTTTGCCGAGATTCCGAAGAAGGCTCAACCCGTTCTCGATCTGCTTGCGGCGAACGCGGCAGCGCTCTCCGACGGTGCGCTCCGCAAGCTTGCTGAGTTCGACCGCGCCGCGGAGCAGATCGACAACACCTGGAACCTGCTTGCGCAGTTCGCCGAGACGCAGAAGGAAAATGCTGGGCAGGATCGTCAACAGGCCAATAGGATATCCGGCGGCGCGATTGTCATCGGCATCCTAATTGCCATGGCCGCAGGTGCCGCGCTGGTCTTCACACTGAAGGGACCTATCGCCCAGATTACCGCAGCGATGCGCAAGATCGCCGAGGGAAGGCTCGACACCACAATAACGGGCGAGACACGGGCCGACGAAATCGGGGAAATGGCCCGTGCGCTTTCGGTCTTCAAACAAAATGCGCTGTCGAAAGTCGAAATGGAACAACAGGCCGAGATCGCGCGTCGTGAGGCAGAATCTGAGCGCGCCCGCAACGAACTCGAGCGACGTAACGCACAGGTTCAGGTTGATGCCGCAATCGAGGCGCTGGCGGAAGGGCTCACGCGGCTGTCGCGCGGGCAGTTGAATTTTGCGATCGATACGCCCTTTGCCCCTGAGCTCGATCGGATCCGCACCGATTTCAACATGTCGGTGGCGGGTCTCAGAGAGACCCTCTGCGAGATCCGTGAGACGTCTTCCCTCATTAGCAATAATGGCCGCCAGATGGCGGAAGCCGTCGAAGACTTGGCCAGTCGGACTGAAAAGCAGGCGGCTGCTCTTGAAGAAACCGCAGCGGCTGTGGAGGAGATTTCTTCCGCCGTCAACACCTCTTCAGGACGGGCAGCAGCAGCGCTGGCGCTTGTCCAACGCGCCAAACAAGGCGCCGACGCCTCGGCTTCGGTGGTCCAAAACGCAGTATCGGCTATGGGACGGATCGAGGACGCGTCGGGCAAGATCGTACAGATTGTCAGCGCCATCGATTCCATCGCTTTCCAGACCAATCTCTTGGCCCTGAATGCGGGAGTCGAAGCGGCGAGAGCGGGCGAGGCCGGCAAGGGCTTTGCAGTCGTGGCGCAGGAAGTGCGGGAGCTGGCGCAGCGATCGGCTCGCGCAGCCAAGGAAATCGGCGAGCTCATCAACAATTCTGTCCGAGAGGTTGCGTCGGGCTCCGAGTTCGTCGGCCGCACTGGCGATGCGCTGATGGAGATTTCCACCGAGATCGTCCACATCGTCGGCCATATTGAACTGATCGCCGCGTCAAGCCGCGATCAAGCGACGACACTCAATTCGATCAATGCGTCGGTGAACGATATTGATCGTATGACGCAGCAAAATGCGGCGATGGTGGAAGAGACCAATGCCGCCACGCAACAGCTATCGTCAGAGGCGCTCGCACTTACCGAGATGATCGCACGCTTTCAGCTTGAAGGCCCTGAGAGCCCGGCTTCTAGAGGCTACGAGGCCGCCGCATGACGGCAGCGTGTATTCGCAGACCCTTTGACTTGCTTTCAAATGTGAATCATCAGCGCCTGCTGCACGTCGTCATCAGCGTGAGCTCGGTATGCCACAAAGTCCCGACGATCACGATTTGTGGCCAACGGCTGTTGGTCAGGACTGAGCCAGTTAGGCGCATAAGGAGCATTGACGGTTCTGAACGCCGTCGGCATCGCTGCGGACGTGATTGTCACAGACCCATGGCCCAGTGACGCAGAAGAAGGCGAATTGGCGGCCTTATAGGTGTCGGCATCGCTCCTCGACCAAGGGCGCCGCAACACAATCTTTTTGCCTTGTCCACCAGTGGCGAGAGGCAGGAAGTGGCGCAGACGCGACATCAAATCCGACATGTCGTTTCCGCGAGGCAAAGGCTTTCCTGCTTCACGCCCAGAACGCATTGATGGAGTGGGCGACCTCTTAAGCGCAGTCGAGGCAGTTATCAAAGGAGTGTCAGACGCATCATACTCGTCGGGAGCTTTCGAAACATCAGCTTAGAGATGCTACCCACCCACCGGCGTCAGGTCAACGAGCGCCTTGATCGGCAGGTGATCCGAGGCGATGCGGGCGAGCGGTGTATCATGCGCCTCCACCTCGGAGATGATGCCCTTGCGGTTGGCGATGATGCGGTCGAGCGCCAGCAGCGGCAGGCCGGCGGGAAAACTCGGCACGGCGGGCGGCAGCTCGCCGAAGGCGGATTGGAAGGTGTTCAGCGACGAGCGGTCGCCGAGCCGCCATTCGTTGAGGTCGCCGAGCAGGATGGTCGGCATCTCGTGCCTGTCGTTGATCAGTTCGACGAGGGTCCGGGCCTGCTGGGCTCTGCTGTGGCGCAGCAGGCCGAAATGCGCGGCGATGATGCGCAGCACCCCGCCCTCCTCCAGCTCGATTTCGGCGACCAGCGCACCGCGCGGCTCCAGCCCCGGCAGCCTGACCTGGTGCACGTCATGCACCAGCCCCTTCTTGAACAGCACGACATTGCCGTGCCAGCCATGCGCCTTCGCCATTCCGGCGACCGGCACAGGGATTAGCCCCGTCTCCCGCTCCAGCCGGCCGAGGTCGAGAATGCCCGTGCGCTCGCCGAAGCGTGTGTCGGCTTCCTGCAGCGCGATCACGTCGGCACCGATTTCATGGATCACCCGGCTGGTGCGCTCCGGATCGAAGCGGCGATCAGTACCGACACACTTGTGGACATTGTAGGAGGCGATCAACGTTCCGGCGCTGCGCGGCCTTGCCTCCATATGCGCCGCGTCAAGCCGCTTTTTCCTGCTCCTGATCGAGGCGAGAATGCTGGCGGGAAGACTGTCTTTCCTGGCGTGCATCGGGAGGCGCACTTGTTCCGTTGATCAAAGAGGCTACTCACTCGGCAGTATAGGCGGCCGCGCGGAACTTGCCATGTCGGAATGCAAAAAATCCGTCAGAGATAGGGCGAACCCAGCCACAGGACCTTCTCGATCAGCCGCACCGGGAAGGGCCGCGCGCGTAAGCCTTCCAGCGTCACCAGCGTTGCCGATTTCAGGATTTCCTCGATATGCTCGTCGATCTCGGCGGCAAAGCCCTCATTCAGCACTTCGAGATCGACCTCGAAATTCAGCCTGAGCGAACGTGGATCGAGGTTGGAAGAGCCGACATAGGCCCAGGTGCCGTCGATCGTCAGAAGCTTCGAATGGCTGAAGCTGCCGGTCGAGCGCCAGATGCGGCAATAATTTTTGAGGATCTGATCGAATTGCGCCGTCATCGCCCGGTCGACCAGCATGAGATTGTTGAGAGCCGGCACGACGATATCGACTTCAACGCCGCGCCGCGCCGCCGTCACCAGGGCGCTGATCAGTTCGCGGTCCGGCAGGAAATAGGGCGACATGATGCGGATCGATTGACGCGCAACCGAAAAGGCGCCCATCAGCATCTTATGGTTGGTCTCGAGGCTGCGGTCCGGCCCTGAGGCGACGATGCGCATCAGGATGGGGTCGCCGGGGCTGCGCGGCGGCGGCTCGATGCGCCAGGCCTCGTCGTTCAACAGTTCGTCGGTGGTGAACCGCCAGTCTTCGGCGGCAAGATCGAAGAGATCGGTGACGACGGGGCCGGTGACGCTGAAATGCGTATCACGGGCAAAGGTCTCGCCCGTCGCCTCCTCGCTGAAACCCGCCCTGATATTCATGCCGCCGGTCAGCGCAATGCGTCCGTCGACGATCAGGATCTTGCGGTGGGTGCGCAGATTGGCATAGGGCAGCCGCAAGCCCATGATGACATTGCCGTTGAAGACGGCGACGGTGACGCCGCCCTCCTTGAGATGGCCGAGAATGCTCGGCACCGAATAACGCGCGCCGACGGCGTCGATCAGCACCCGGACCGTCACACCCCGCTTCACCGCGGCAATCAGCGCATCGGCGATCCGCAGACCAATGACATCACGGTCGAAGATGTAGGTTTCGAGCAGGATGCTGCGCCTCGCTTCATCGATGGCGGATTTCATCGCGGCATAGGCCTCATCGCCGGTCTCCAGCATGTCGATCGTATTGCCCGAGGTCAGCGGGTTGCGGGTCACCCGGTCGCCCAGCGTCTGCAGCGCCGCAAAGCGGCGGCCGAACTGGCTGATCACGGTCTCGGCGTCGGCGTCGAACGTCTCCAGCTCGTCGGTCCCCGGCGCGAGCAGCAGGGCGTCGCGGCGAATGCTCAGCGATTTGCGGCGGATGCGATTGATGCCGGCGATCGCGTAAAGCAGCGCACCGACGATTGGCGAGAGGATGATGACGCCGACCCAGCCGATTGCCGCGCGCACCTCCTCCTTGGTCATGGCGGCATGAATCGCCGCCGCGGCTCCCATGGCGATCGAAACGACAAAGAGGATATGCGGCCAGTAGGTCGACAGGAGATAGAACATCGCTGGCCAATATAGCCGCGAAACGGCGGCGTTCAATTATGCAGCCGCTCCCCCATGGCGCGAAATTTTTCTTCGGGATTGTTTTGCCGGGAGTCCCCGTTCGATCGCGGGAACAATCCCGGTTGAGATCGATTCCTCCTCAGGAGATGAGGATTGCCATCGTGAACATCGCCGCAAACATTGGTCCTGCCCTGGCGCTCGAAGTCGCGGATGCAGAAAGCATTACCGAACTCCGGCATCAGGCCGAGGACTGTACCCGCTGTGACCTTTATCGCAATGCGACGCAGATCGTCTTTGGTGAAGGCCCGGGAAAGGCCGAGATCGTCCTTGTCGGTGAGCAGCCGGGTGACCGCGAAGATATCACCGGCAGGCCCTTTGTCGGCCCGGCAGGCCATCTGCTCGACCTCTGTCTCGACGAGTCCGGTCTGGACCGTCAACGCTGCTACGTCACCAATGCCGTCAAGCACTTCAAGTTCACGCCCCGCGGCAAACGGCGCCTGCATGCGAAACCCAATGCCGGCGAGATAAGGCGTTGCGCCTGGTGGCTTGGCGCGGAGCTCAACATCCTGCAGCCGAAACTCGTGGTGGCGCTGGGCGCGAGCGCCCTCTATGCGCTGCTCGGGCCGAAGGCGAAATTGACGCCCGAGCGCGGTCATGTCCTGCAGCCTGCAAACCATCCCCCGGTTCTGGTGACAATCCACCCCTCTTATCTCCTGAGAATTCGCGATGAGGCCGAGCAGCAAAAGCAGCGCCAGGCATTCGTGTCAGATCTGCACAAGGCGGCGGAATTTCAACTTCGATGAATGCCGATTCTCAACCTTGATATGCTGCAATGCGAAATATTTGCGGTTGCGGTTCGATTTCGCTTGAAACCGGGCTCCTCCTCTGGAACCATCCTGCCAGTATCGCGTTCGAACGACGGCAAAATGTGACTGGAGATCAGCGATGGCAGAAACTCGGGAAGAGTGGATCAAGAAACGTGCATATGCCCTCTGGGAAGAAGAGGGCTATCCGACAGGGCGGGATTCCATCCATTGGGAACAGGCACGCCACGAGCGCGACGCGCTCGAAGGCTCCTCTTCCAACGGCAAAGAGGCCAAACCCAGGGTCAAGCGCGCCGCAACGACCACGAAGGCCGCCCCAGGCGCCAAGACAAACGGCGTCGTCACGCCGGCGCCCAAGCGGACTGCAAGCCGCAAGACGGCGACCTGAATATTGAAAACCGCTGACATCGTTGAAAGGGCGTCACCGTGGCGCCCTTCGGCCTCTCTTTGTCATATGTCTGAATCATCTGTGTTTTATGGAAGCTTGCAGGCGGGTTTTCCGCGCGGGGGGGTGAACAAGGGCCGGATGACGCTGCAAGCTTTGAGGCCTCCGAAAAAATTGAGCCTTCGCCCGCAAGCCGGGGATCATACAAAAACTGTTTATGGCGAAACGAGGGAGGCAGCCATGAACGATCGTATCGAAATGCTCGTCGTCGCGCCTCTTGCCGCCCGCAGCCACGCTTCCAACGTGTGAGCCATGGAAATATCGCTCCTGCTCATCGCCGCTCTGCTTTATCTCGGTCTGGCGCTCGGCTTCATCCTGGTCGTCGATAAGCTCGTCGGTCTGGTTTTCCGCGAGTCCCGTACGCCGCTGCAACTGCCCTCCTTCGACATCGGCCGCGCCTTCGCAGCGTCGCAGAAATTCCACCGGAAATAACGGTTCTCAGCTGGCGCCCGCGCGCGGTTAAAAAGTAGGGTGGATCTGGCGCATCGGCCCGAAAATCGGAATTGATTTTCGGAAAGCAGGATGAGATCGAGGACAATGGGACAGGCCCGAAGCGTTCAGCCGACGACATGGCTTTTTGCAGCGCGCTCCTTGCGCGACTTCGGCGACGGTTTCGTGGCCATCCTGTTGCCGGTCTATCTCCTTGCTCTTGGATTTTCGCCCCTGCAGGTCGGCGTCATTGCGACGACATCCCTCTTCGGATCCGCACTTTTGACGATCATCATCGGCTTTCTCGGCGCGCATCATGATCTCCGCCGCCTGCTTTTGGCCGCCGCCGGCCTGATGGTCGCCACCGGTCTCGCTATGCCGATGATCAGCGACTATGCGCTGCTGCTCGCCGTCGCCTTTGCCGGTACGATCAATCCGTCGGCAGGCAGCGTGAGCATCTTCGTGCCGCTTGAACATGCGGTCCTGGCCCGGGAGGTGACCAACGCCGATCGAACGAGAATGTTTGCGCGTTATAGCTTGGTCGGGGCGCTCGCAAGCGCCGGCGGCGCGCTTGCTGCGGCGCTGCCAGATGTCATGATGCGGCTCGGGATGACGCAACTGAGTTCGATCAGGCTGATGTTCGTTGTCTATGCGCTCGTCGGCATTCTCGGCGGCCTTCTTTATGCCCGCATACCGCCTCGCCCGGTGACGCACGAAGACCACAAGCCGGCGGCACTCGGGCCTTCGCGGGCCATTGTCATGAAGCTCGCAGCCCTCTTCAGTCTCGATGCCTTTGCCGGAGGTTTCGTGGTCCAGTCCTTGCTCGCGCTGTGGCTGTTCGAACGATTCGATCTTTCGCTATCCGAGGCTGGAGTGTTTTTCTTCTGGACGGGCGTGCTGTCGGCGTTTTCGTTTCCTGTCGCCGCCCGGCTATCGAAGCGGATTGGACTCGTGAACACCATGGTGTTCACCCACATCCCGTCCAGCCTTGCCCTCGGCCTTGCCGCATTCGCCCCCACCTTGCCACTGGTGCTTGCCTTGCTGCTGGTCCGGGCCGCGCTTTCGCAGATGGATGTGCCAACCCGTTCTTCCTACGTGATGGCTGTTGTCACTGAGGCGGAGCGAGCCGCTGCCGCAAGCTTCACATCGGTGCCGCGCAGCCTCGCATCGGCGGCCAGCCCTGCGCTGGCAGGTGCTCTTTTTGCCGCGTCTTATCGGGCCTGGCCGTTTGTCATCTGCGCCGGCCTGAAGATCATATACGACCTCTTGCTGTTGCTGCAGTTCCGCCATCTCAAGCCGCCCGAGGAATCCTGAAGTGCACTGCCTGCCTCGGGCGGAAGTTCATCGGCTACCGCCCGTAAAACGCAGCGCTGACGCTGCGCCGCGGGCGCGAGCAGCGTCAGCTGCAACGCGCCTATGCCCCTCAGGTTCGTATTCTGAGCGCTCGTTCCGTTCTGTCGGCGATTTGGGTCACGGCATAGGCGATCACCATGTAGATCACCACGGCAACCAGGAAGGCTTCGAGATAGTAGAAGTTCAGCGCCGCGGTCAACTGCGACTGTGCGAAGATGTCGACCACCTCGATGGCGAATCCTAGCGACAGCGCCTTCATGATCACCATGAAGGAGTTGGCGAGATCCGGGATGGCCGCGACGATAACCTGCGGCAGCATGACCCGGCGGAAGAGCTGGCTCTTCTTGTAGCCGAGCGAATAGGCGGCGTCCGCCTGCCCCGTGTCGAACGAGTTCAGCGCGCCCTTGACCACCTCCGCCTGGAAAGCCGCGACGCAGGCCGTCAGGGCGACGATGAGCGTCACCCAGTTCGGCGTCGAGTGACCATTGTACTCCACGCCGACGAGCGAGGTGAGGAACCGCAGCGTCGACGGAAGTCCATAATAGGCAAGGAAGATCACCACCACCATCGGGACGCCCTTGAACGCCACCTTGTAGGCGATCACGAGCTGGCGGAGCACCGGGATCCTCTGATACTCGACCATGGCGAACAAGCTGCCGACGACCGTCGACAGGACGAAGATGGCGAGCGCCATGACAAGCGTCAGCGGCACAGCGCCCAGGATCTCATAAAGGTCGGGGAGAAGAACTTCGCTGTCGAAAATCATGACTTCCTTCCTCGATCAGACGCTGGCCATCAATGGGGCACGGACTGTCTTTTCGCCTGGTACGTACCTGCCGGAGCGGCGCTCGAAGAGCCGAACGGTCGCCCAGGCGATGAGGCAAAGGACCGAGTACAGCACCGCCAGTACGAGGTAGGTCTCGAACTGATACTGGTTGTAGTCCCGCTCCATGACGAGGTGGGCGGTGGCCATGACGTCGGCCGCGCCGATGTACATGACAAGCGCCACGTTGTGGATCAGGTAGATGATCGAGTTTCCATACCCCGGCAGCGCAATATGGACGGCCTGCGGAGCGATGACGCGCAGCAGCTTATGGCGGAAGGTGTAGCCCAAGCTGTCCGCCGCATCGTGCTGGCCTCGCTCGACTGCGAGATAGGCCGGACGCATGACCTCCGAGAGATAGCCGCCATGGTAGAGGCTGAGGCCCAGCATGGCGGCGATCGTCGGCGAGACGAAGTCGCCGATACCGAATAGGCCGACGAGCACGGGGAGCCCGTAGAAGGCGACGAACAACTGAAGGACGACGGGAACGCTGCGCGCATAGGATACGTAGAGGTCGGCCAACTGGCTAATCACAAGGATCCTGCGCACCCGGAACGTCGTCGCGATCAATGCCAGCACGAAGCCGGCGGCCATGGCCGTGAATGTGATCGCAAGCGTCAGCGGCAATGCCGAAAGCAACTCGGGGATCATTATGGAAAGGTCCACTTGGGAACGCTCCTTCTTTCAGTCTTGGGCCTGGTCGCCGGCTTCGACGCCCGGCGTTACTTCATGTACGTGGTGATGTCCTCGCCGAACCATTTCTGCGAGAGCTTGGCGAGCGTGCCGTCGGCCTTGAGCTCCTTCAAAGCCTTGTCGATGCCGTCGGCGAGCGCCTTGTTCTCTTCCGAGCGGTGGATGAGCACGAAGGTATTATTGATCGCGACCGGCTCACTTGCCTGGACATTCAGCTTCTGCTGGTCGATCACGGTCTGCTCGCCGAGATTCGACGGCAGGACGAGCGCGTCATACTTGCCGTTCTCGACCTCCTTCAGGCGATCCGGATAGGGAATGCCGGCGCTCGAAGCCGTGATCTCGATCTTGTAGTCGGGGTTCTGCTCTTGCCATGCGGTCGCGAACTTGTAGATGCCGCCGCCCGCCGTCACCGGCACGATCTTCTTGCCGACGAGATCCTTCATCTCCTTGATGCCGCTGTCCTTGCGGCTGTAGATCTTGATCAGGCTGGCGCCGATCGGCGCTTCCGGAATGAGGAACTGCTTTTCGCGGGCGGGAGCACGGTAGTAGCCGCCGGTTGCGACATCGTACTTGCCGGTCGCGAGGCCCGTCTCCTGCGCGATGTCGGCAGCACCCTCCATCACGAACTTGTACTGCGGCAGCTTGGCGTTGATCGCCTTCAAGACGTCGGGCTCGTAGCCCTGCGGTTCGACGCCGATCGCGCCCCAGGAGAGCGGCTTCGATTCCGCCGCGGTGGCGATCTTGATCGTCCGAACGTCCTCGGCGAAGGACGCGGTTGCGAACGCGATCGCGACGCCTGCTACGGCGAGACCGAGACCACGGCGGGAGATTGAACTCATGGAAGTCATTTCAGGCATCCTTTCTTACTGGATCGCGCGTTCGGAATTGAGAAACTGAGCGAGGCGCGGGTTGGACGGCGTGTCGAAGATTTCGGACGGACTGCCGTCGGCTGCGACGACACCCCGGTCCATGAAGACGATGCGGTTCGAGATGTTTTTGGCGAACTGCATCTCGTGCGTGACGAGAAGCGAGGTGATGCCCGAGGACGTTACATCCTTGATCACCTTGAGAACCTCGTTCACGAGTTCGGGATCGAGCGACGAGGTCGGCTCGTCGAAGAGCATCACGTCCGGTTTGACCGCGAGCGCTCTGGCGATGCCCGTTCTCTGGAGCTGCCCGCCGGAAAGCTGCGACGGGTAGTTGTCGAGCTTGTCGGAAAGCCCCACCCGCTCAAGCTCCTGCAGCGCGATGGCGCGGGCTTCGTCCTTGGCCTTGCCCTGTACGACCATCAGCGGATCCATGACGTTCTGAATAACCGTCATGTTCTTGAAGACGTTGAACTGCTGGAACACCATCGCGGTGCGCAGACGGATCGCCCGAACGGCGGTCTTGTCCGGCCGCGCGAAGTCCATCCTGATATCGTCGAAGGCAATCGTTCCGGATGCCGGCTTCGCTAGATGGTTGATGCACTTCAACAGCGTCGTCTTGCCGGTTCCGCTGGGACCGATGATCGAAACCACGTCACCTCGTTTCACCGAGAGATCGACGCCATTCAGGATCTGCGTGCGACCGTAGGACAGCTTCAGGTTCTTGATCTCAAGCATTTCGGATCTCAGGTCCTTTCGGAAGATAGTTCGGAAAGCGCTTCGGTCTCGGCATCGAACCACTCGTCGCCGAGAAGTTCCGGCGTGTCGAAGGCCCGGAGGTTTGCAAAGTGCTTCTCGCGGTCTTCGACGAAGAGCGATCGGACGACGCCGCGCGCCAGGCGGTCGGCGCCCTCGCTGATTGCAGGGATGTCGCCGGTGAGCTTGCCGTGGCTGAGGGTCGCCGGGAAGTTGAAGCAATGAATCTTCGAGAGAACCGGGCAGGAACCCGGTTCCCTCTCAAGGAACTCGAAAGCCTCGCCAAGATCGGGCGATCCTTCAAGCTCCGCATTCGCCATCCCGGCCGGCGTCGGAAAGCGGTCGCGCCAAAGTCGGATGTGGGGTTCGAAGACGGCCAGTTCCGGCCGATTGGTCAGATCGATCTTGAAGCCGGTCCCGAAGATCAAGAAGTCGAGGGGGTAGCTGGCCTTCGACGTCGTCACGAGGAGCTGGTCGCCGTCCTGCTGCAGGCCGGTGATCGGGCTTTGGAGATGAAGGTGGGCCTGCTCGAAGGAGCTGACGCGCAGCACGCTCGGACGCGGCGGTGGCGTCTGCTGGCTCATGGCGTAGTCGAGGAAGCGCCACTTCCATTCGTCCGGCAGTCCGGCGAAGCCATGGACGACGCCCTGGCTGCCGATGCCGGTGAACTTGTTGATCCGCGGCAGTTCCTTGCGGCGGACGAACATGTCGAGGCGGGCGACACCGGCTTCGAGCGCCGTCGCGGCGTTGTCCATCGCCGACGCACCCGCACCGATCACCCCTACCCGCTTGCCGCGCAGCGCTGCGAAGTCGATCGCATCGGCGGTGTGCGCCCAGAACCTGCGATCGATATTTTCGGCGATGTCGGGCACGAAGGGGCCGCCGAGACCGTCGCGGCCGGTTGCAAGAACCACATGGCGGGCGATGATCGTTTCCGTGCGGCCATTCTCGCTGCAGGCGAGGTCGAGCATGCCGTCGTCGCGCGGCAGGATCGCATCGACCGAGACGCCGTTGCGCACCGGCAGCTCGAGCACCTTCCGATACCAGATCAGGTAGTCCATCCACGTCTCGCGCGGCGCCCGGTCGAGTGCCACCCACGCCGCGCTTCCAAAGCGCGCTTCATAATAGGCCCGGAAGGTGAGCGCCGGCAGTCCCATCGCGGGACCGGTGAGTTGTTTGGGAGATCGAAGGGTACGCATCCGGGCGAAAGTGACCCACGGCCCTTCCTCCCCGGCAGGTGCCTTGTCGAGGGTGACATGGTTGGCGACGCCAAGGCGCTTCAGCATTCCGGAAGCGACGAGGCCTGCCATGCCGCCGCCGATGATGACGACGTCGATGACAGGCTTGCCATCAACTTCACGCGCCGGAACCCAGGCCTTGGCAGGCAGTTCCAGCCAGGTGAGGTCCTGACGCAGACGCGCTTCGAGGGCGTGAAGATTGTCCGGATGTGTGGAGAGATCGCTCATGCGGGCGCTCCTTCGGGAATTGCCGCCTGCCCGTAAACCGTGTCCGCCAAGGTTTCGATGCCATTCGCCTCCAGCAGGCGGCAGCCGGGCATCTTCAATGCCTCGAGTCGCGCGGCATCGATTACGGCGGCGACGGTCGGTGCGAGCGGCAACGCCGCCGCCGTAATCGCACCGAACAGGAACGGAATGGCCTGGTCGAGCACGCGCATGACGATGCCATCGAGGGGCACGCCGCAGACGGTCGCGGGCTCGACGATGGCAATGCCAAGTCCTGCGCGCACCAGCGAGAGCGCAGTCAGCGAGGCGTTGACGTCGATGATGCGATCCGGCGCCACCCCTGCCCGTTCCAGCGCCTCGTCGACGCGATGACGAAGCCGATAGGGGTTCGCAAGCGTGATGATGCGACGCTCCGCCAGATCGGCCAGGCGAACGACATCGTTCGCAGCGAGAGGATCGTCGGCGCCGATGGCAATCACGCACGGTGCTTCCGCGATCCAGTGGATGTCAAGACCGGGATGTTCGAGCGGCAGGCTCGATATGCCGAGATCGGCCGACCGGGCGAGAACCGCCTGCACGACGTTTTCGGCGGCGAGCGCCTGGACGTGGAGATGACGCGGGATCAGGTCGGGCGAGACGGCCGCCAAAGCCTTCGGCAGGATTCCTGCAGCAAGGGATGGCGTTGCCGCGATGGTCAAGGTCGCGGGCTCGTCAAGACCGATTGCCTCGGCCCGTTCGCGGATGTGGGTCAGGCTGGCGAGATGACGTTCGACCTCGGCATGGAAGCGCAGTCCGCGCGACGTCGGCTGGATGCGCGGACCGCTTCGGTGGAGGAGCGCATAGCCCAGATCGGCTTCCAGATCCTGGATCTGCCGCGTCACGGCTGGCTGCGAACGGCCGAGCAGCCGGGCTGCGCCGGTGACGCTGCCAGCCGACATCACTGCCGCGAAGGCTTCGAGTTGCCGAATGTCGAACGGGTTTCTATTCATATTCAACATGAACTCCCGCCAGCCATGCTTTTGGAAGCATGGGCTTCCCATAATTTGAGCGGATAGTAGATAATTATTTCGCATGGATTGCAAGCCTTCATGCTATTTTGACATAATGAACAGACCCGATCTAATGCTCTCCAGCGAGATGAAAGGAGCCTGCCTTGACGCTCATCCAAACTCTTGCCGCCGTCAGACCCGGTTCGGCCCTTGCCGAAGCCATGGGAAAGCGGGCGGAGATCCTGCGCCTCAGCGAAGCCGCCCACGACGCAGTCCTTCTTCCGCGTGATCCCGGTGGCCTGTCGTATGGTCTCAGGGCGGCGCTTGCCGCCCGTATGGCCCGTCATAACCACAACGAAAAACTGGCGAAGCACTACGACGAACTGGTGAAACGTGCCGCCGAGGCATCGACAGCGCCGCTCGCTAAGCCGGGTACTAGCGCAACCGATGAACGCATCGCAGAGATCGTCCGCCATGCGGACCGACTGACGGTCGCGCCGCAGGAAGCGACCCGCGACCACATAGAAGGATTGCGCCGTGCGGGAACGACCGACGCCGACATCGTCCGGCTGTCGGAGCTTGCGGCCTTCGTAAATTATCAGGTTCGAGTCATCGCAGGGCTGGCGCTGATCGGAGGAAGACAATGAGCGAAGTCGTCCACACCTTCACCACCCAGGTTCCGCGCTGGCAGCCTTACGTCATTCCAGTCGATCTTGAAACTGCGACCGCCGAGCAGCGGGAGGCAATGCAGGTCACGCCCTCCAACAAGGGCATCTCCCCCTACGTCCTGACGCTTGCGCACGACCCGGAATCCCTCGCTGTCCGCTCACCCCTGTTCAACCTGATCATGTACGGGAAGGACGGGCTTTCACCGGGAGAACGCGAACTAGGCGCCACTGCTGCTTCCGTCGTCAATCGCTGCGTCTACTGCGCCGCCGTCCATGCCTCCCGGTTCATCAGCCATACCAAGCGGACTGACGTGATCGACGCCATTTTCGCCGATGGGCTCGACGCCGAACTCGATGAGCACCTTCAAACCATCTTCGATTTCTCCGCCCATCTGTCGATGACGCCGCCGAAAGCAACGCAAGCTGACGCGCAGGCGCTGACGGACGTCGGTCTTTCCGAGCTTGAGGCCCTGGACCTCGTGCTGTCGTCCGCCATATTCGGCTGGGCGAACCGCCTGATGCATACGCTCGGCGAACCAGTCAAGGACTAGGTGCTTTGGCAGGCAGAAGTTCCACATCGCGTCCCGGTCTGGAGTTGATCCGTCGCGCCCGGAGCTGATTCGCATAAGTTAGAAAACTGAGCTGTCTGACGGTTGAAGCTTCTTGAACCGCTGCCTATCGAATTGAGGTCGTCGCAGCCCACGACGACTTCGCGCCGGCGCGACGGAGCAGTGTGGCCGCCGGCATTCATACCTGGCCCCGGAATTAGGCGGTGAGGTTTGAATGCCACGCCGCTGGGGGTGCACCGCGGATTCGGCGTAGGCGTCACCGCATGCGCATCAGGTCCACAGCGCGATTGCTGATGATTGCTTCCATCGAAAAATAGCCGGTCACTGTCGCAAGATCGAAGTTTGTTATCAGCTTCTGGTAGAACGCATCATAGCCCGACATTCCTTTGGTGATGACCTTGATCAGGTAGTCCCAGTCGCCGCCTATTCGGTAGAAATCGACGACTTCCGGCATCCGGTCGACGTGCTTGCGAAAATCTTCCGACCATTCCTTTGAGTGATGGCGAGTTCGGATCATGACGATCACCGTGAGATCAAAACCGAGCGCTTCGAAATCGATGGAGGCGCGCGATCCTTTGATGATGCCTGTCGCATAAAGGCGCTGAAGCCGGCGCCAGCAAGCATTCTGCGACAGTCCGACCTGCTCGGCCAAGTCACGTTGAGAAAGCGAAGAATCCCGCTGCGCGCACGTCAGAATCCTCAGATCAATTTCGTCGATTTTCAAATTATTATCGATCATACGACCCAACCTTATCCCATTCATCCAAAAAATTGGTGAAGTTTTCAACGGTGATGCAGATTAGAATCGTTGTCAAACCCTTCGCGGAGGATGACGATGCACGAGCTGGCGGCGCACTATCCATCAAAAGAACTCTCCACTGTTCTCGGCAAGTTCAAGAGTGATCTCAACCGAGATGACCCCATCGGCAGGTTCAGGGCGGGGCTGATAGGCTCAAAGGCGAAGGTCGACGGCCCGTTCGGCCCCAGGGATCTCGTCTATGCCGACTATGTGGCTTCGGGACGCGCCCTCAGACAGATCGAAGAATTCATCCTCGAAGACGTCCTTCCCTACTACGCGAACAGCCATACCGAGGCGTCCTATTGCGGAGGGATGATGACCCGGCTTCGACGGGAAGCCCGCTCAATCATTGGAGAGCTCTGCGGTGCCGATCGACAGCATGCCGTCATTTTTGCGGGATCCGGCGCGACGGCGGGCCTCAATCGCCTGGTGAACCTGCTGGGCGTCACCGATGCGATCGCGGCCGGCAAAAGCGTGCGCGTCATCCTCGGCCCATATGAACACCACTCGAACATCCTGCCTTGGCGCGAGAGCGGAGCGGAGGTCATCGAAATTGTCGAGGGCAACGACGGTGGCCCCGATCCGGTCATGTTGCAGAAGGGCCTTGAGAACACCCCAGCAGATTTGACCATTTGCTCGTTCTCTGCCGCATCGAACGTCACTGGCATCCTGACCGACGTCACGGCGCTCACGAAGATTGCAAAGGCTGCAGGCGCCAAAGTGGTCTGGGACTACGCGGGGGCCGGACCATACGTTCCGATTGCGATGACTCCCGACCATGGTGCCGAAATCGACGCCATCGTCGTGTCACCCCACAAGTTCCTGGGCGGCCCAGGGGCTTCCGGCGTATTGGTCGTGCGGCACGACGCGGTGGTGGCGAGCAGGCCATCCTGGTCCGGTGGCGGCACGGTCAAATTCGTTTCACCCACGGGTCACGATTACAGCGACAGCCTGGAGTCTCGGGAGGAAGCGGGAACGCCCAACGTCATCGGCGACATCCGTGCGGCGCTCGCCTTCCTGGTCAAGGATGCGATCGGACTCGATGCAATCAAGCGGCTGAATGACGAATACACGCGGCGCGCCTTCACCGCGTGGAAGGACGTTTCGGAGATCGAACTGCTTGGCTCCACCTCTATTGCACGCTTGCCGATCTTTTCGTTTCGCGTGCGCGATGGCAAGGGCAGCTACATCCACCAGCAATTGGTCACCCGCATGCTCAGCGACCGGTTTGGCATTCAGGCCCGTGGCGGCTGCGCCTGCGCTGGTCCTTACGTGCATCGGCTGCTTTCGATAGACGCCCGGACGTCGCAGCGCATGCGGCAGGCGATCTTGGCTGGCAACGAAATCGAGAAGCCCGGATTCACGCGGCTCAACTTGAGCGTCCTGGCATCGGACGAAACGGTTGCCTTCATCCTGGATTCGGTCGCGCAACTCGCGCGGGATGCATCGGCCTATGTCGGGCAATACACCTTCGATCCGGCGCGCGCGATTTTCTCACCGGTCGCGTCCGGTCGACAGGAGGCGGCCTGTGCGTAGACCTGATGTCGCCGCCTTCTTCGACCCGCGTACCTTCTCGATTCAATACGTGGTCAGCGATCCGCAAACCAGGGCCTGTGCGATCATCGACCCGGTTCTCGACTTCGATGAGAAGTCAGGATCGACGACGACCCACAACGCCGAGATGCTGTTGGGTCACATTCGGGACCAGGACCTGCGCCTGCACTGGATCCTCGACACGCATCCGCATGCCGATCACCTTTCGGCCGCCGCCTATCTGAAGGAGGTGACCGGCGCGCCAACGGCGATCGGGAGCCGCATCACGGATGTTCAGAAAATCTGGTCGAAGATCTACAACCGGCCTGATCTTCCCGTCGACGGCAGCCAGTGGGATCGGCTCTTCTTCGATGGAGACACCTTCTCTGTTGGGAACATCGAGGTCGGCGTCATGTATTCGCCCGGCCACACCCTTGCCTCGATCACCTACACAGCGGGCGACGCCGTGTTCGTTCATGACACTGTCTTCATGCCGGACAGCGGCACTGCCCGCGCGGATTTTCCAGGCGGTAGCGCCAGGTCACTCTGGTTGAGCATTCAGAACATCCTGACATTACCCGGCGATACGCGCCTCTTTGTGGGACATGACTATCAGCCCGGCGGCCGGCAACCACTCTGGGAAAGCACAGTAGAACGTCAGAGGGCGGAAAACATCCATGTTGCGCGATGTGCTTGCGCCGATGCGTTCGTCAACCTTCGGGAGGCGCGTGATCGGACGCTGCCAATGCCGAAGCTCATACTTCACGCGCTGCAAGTCAACATCAACGGCGGCCGGCTACCGGAACCCGAAGGAAACGGCCTTCGCTACCTCAAGCTCCCGATGGGTGCCTTTCAAGGTTCCGTCTGGTCCTGAGCAACCCGATCGCTGTTCTCGGCGATACGGCACCTCGTCCGCTTACTGAACATTCTATGCTCGAGCAGGATCCTGAAAATGGCGCTAGATCTTTTTCAATATGGCATGGGGACCCTCAGCGGCGCCTTGGTTGGCTTCACCCTCGCCCTTTTGGGCGGCGGAGGCTCCATCCTTGCAGTCCCGCTTCTTGTGCATGCCGTAGGGCTGACCGACGCCCATACCGCCATTGCCACCAGCGCCGTTGCCGTTGCTTCGAATGCGTTGATCAGCCTGGTCATGCACGCGCGCCGAGGAACGGTGATATGGCGGTATGCGGGACTTTACTGCGCGACTGGGACCGTCGGGGCGCTGCTCGGAGCATCGATCGGAAAGATGCTCGATGGGAAGCATCTACTTTTGTATTTCTCGGGGCTGATGATCGCCATCGCCATCTTGATGCTGCGTCGAATAAGCGTCGCCAGCGAAGATACCTGTATCTTCGAACCTCGGAACACCACCAAGGTTCTTGCGATCGGTGGTGGAAGCGGCGTCGTCTCCGGTTTTTTCGGAATCGGCGGCGGCTTCCTGATCGTCCCCGGCCTGGTGTTTTCCACCGGAATGCCGACGATCAATGCGGTGTCGACCTCTTTGGTCGCGATCGTGGCGTTCGGTTCGACTACGGCTGCCACCTATTCCATCTCAGGTCTCGTCGACTGGCCGCTCGCCGCGGTCTTCATCGCGGGAGGCGCGTTTGGCGCCGTCCTCGGCTGCAAGCTTGTGCACCGCCTTAGGCCCTATCAATCTGCGCTCAACAGTGTTTTTGCGGGCGCCATTCTCACGTTCGGCATCGCCATGGCGTGGAGCACCCTCCTCGGATAGGTCGCCGTTAGCCCCGGTCAATGTGCTTGTGCTTCCACATTCCCTTCAGATTGCCGAGCAGCGGCTTGCCGGCACCTGCATGTAACGGTTTAACGAGTCGGCTCCCGGCGTTCGAGCTTGCCCTATCCTCTCCAGGGGGATAGGAATGGCGGTTTCGAACCTGGAGCAGGCAATGCTTTCGACTATCAAGGAATTGTTCGATTTCGGCCGGGCGGGCCAGGCGCATTCGCACGTCCACGGCGCGCATGGGCACTCGCACGGTGAGGGCGGACACGGCCACACGCACGGCGTCGTCGACCCGAGCATCGCCTCCTCCGAGCGCGGCATCTGGGCCATCAAATGGTCCTTCGTCATTCTGGCGATCACCGCAGCGCTGCAGCTGGTCGTCGTCTTCTATTCGGGCAGCGTTGCGCTCCTTGCGGACACCATCCACAATGTCGGCGACGCCGCGACGGCCATTCCGCTGTGGATCGCCTTTTCGCTCGTCCGTCGGGCGCCGACGAAGACTTTCAACTACGGTCTCGGCCGCGTCGAGGAGTACGCCGGCCTCGTTATCGTTCTCATCATTCTCTTCAGCGCGCTCGTCGCCGGCTACGAAGCGATCGACCGCCTCTTGAATCCGCAGCCGATTACACAGCTCGCCGCGGTCGCAATCGCGGGCGTCGTCGGCTTCGTCGGTAATGAGGCAGTCGCGGTGTTCCGCATCCGGGTGGGCCGCGAGATGAACAGCGCAGCGCTGATTGCCGACGGTTACCATGCGCGCACCGACGGCCTGACAAGTCTTGCGGTCGTGCTCGGCGCGATCGGCGTCTGGCTTGGCTTCCCGCTCGCCGACCCCATTGTCGGCCTCATGATTACGCTGGCGATCTTCGGCATCGTCTGGCAGTCCGCGAGGGCCATTGTCACCCGTAGCCTGGATGGCGTCGAACCGGGGATCACGGACGATATCCGCCATGCAGCCGAACGCATCAGAGGTATCGACGAGATCATCGACGTAAAGGCCCGCTGGCTTGGCCATAAGCTCTTCACCGACGTGGTCATCGCCGTCGATCGGTCGAAGACCGTTTCGGAGGCGAACGCCATCGCGACCGCCCTGCGCCGCGAGTTGCAGGGACATCTGCCCTCGCTTGGAAACGCCACAATCCAGTTCGACGACGGCGGCGCGACCCCGGCTTCGGCTTCCGCGGCGCACGAGCATCAGCCGGCACATGCCGCACCTGACCATCATCACGCGCCCGCTCCGTTCACGGTGAGTTCCCGATTGGCGACCGGACTGCTGGAGATCGTCGACACGCCGGACGGCGAGCGCCTACGCCTTTCGATCTCGAAGCACGTCAAGGGACTCGAGGCCGTGGTGGAGATCGCCCGCGATGGCAGTGTCGAACGGCTGCCGCTTCTTCCTTCGCCGACCGATCATCATGCTTTGGTAAGCGCCGTCGCCCCGGCCGAACCGCACGAGTTCGACGCCATGCTGAAGCTGATGGCGGGCGTCGAGATCGACGACCTTCCCTTCCGGATGGAAGAGCCGGAAGGCCATCATCACTGACTTGTCCCGGGGGCGGTCGCCGGCGTAAGATCGAGCCGCCTTCCCCTCGGAAGGATCGAGAACATGGACACGATGAGCGAACCGCACACCCACGCCACCCATCCGGAGATCGTCAAACGCCTGAAGCGGGCCGAAGGCCACCTCCGAAGCGTCATCGCGATGATCGAGGGCGGCAAGCCGTGCCTCGACATCGCGCAACAGCTTTCCGCCGTCGAGAAGGCCATCGTCAACGCCAAGCGCACGCTGATCCAGGACCATCTCGACCATTGCCTCGAAGACACCGTCGGCGCCCTCCCCCGCGATAAGCGGCAGTCGATCGACGAGTTCAAGACGATCACGAAATATCTTTGACTGCATGGCCGACCTGCTGGCCTATCTGGGATTGTTCGCGACCGCCTTCGGGGCTGCGACGATCATGCCGATGCAGTCGGAAGCCGTTCTGGTCGGCCTCCTCCTGTCCGAGAAATTCCCTGTCTTCTGGTTGCTCGTCGTTGCCAGTCTCGGCAATGTTCTCGGTGCACTGGCGAACTGGCTGCTCGGCCGCGGCATCGAACGCTTTCGGGAGAAACGGTGGTTTCCAGTGGGACCGACGGCCCTCGACCGGGCGCAGCTATGGTATCGTCGCTTCGGCAAATGGTCGCTGCTCGCAAGCTGGCTGCCAATCGTCGGCGACCCGATTACGGTCGTGGCCGGTCTCTTGCGGGAGCCCCTGCCGACCTTCCTGCTGTTGGTGACCGTCGCCAAAGTGGGGCGATATCTGGTGCTTGCAGCAGTGACAACGGGGCTGGCCTGATGTTTCAGCAGATCATCGACATCCAGCGGGAAATTTACCTGACCTTTGCCGGCCATATAAAGGACTTCGCCGCGGGCAGTGGCTGGGCATCGTTTCTGGCCTTCCTGCCGATGGGCGTCGTCTTCGGGGCCGTTCATGCGATGACCCCCGGCCACAGCAAATCGGTGCTCGCCACCTATCTGGCGGGCTCGTCCGCAAAAGCGCATCGGGCGCTCTTCGTGTCGCTCGCGCTGTCTTTCACCCATGTCACGATGGCCGTGGTGATCGCGCTGCTCGCCCTTCCCCTGATATCGCCCTCATTCGTCGACGCCGGGTCGTCGCCGGCACTCGAGGTCGTCAGTCGCGGGCTGCTGGGCGTCATCGGTCTCTGGATGGTGCTGACCGCGCTCCTCCGGCATAGCCACTCGCACGCTCAGGGTGAAGGCCTGCTGATGGGATTTGCCGCCGGCCTCGTGCCATGCCCGCTTACCTTGTTCGTGATGACTTTCGCGATGATCCACCAGGTCGTCGTCACCGGCCTGCTGTTCGCCGCCACGATGATGATGGGCGTCGCTCTGACCTTGTCCGCGGTCGCCCTGCTCGCAGTGGTCTTCCGGAACAGGATCTCCTATCTGATGAGAAGGCATCCGCAATTGCTTGCCTCCGTCTCGCGCGCGACGTCCGGTGTGGCTGGCCTCGTGCTCGTCGCCGTCGCCGCGGTCGAGATAGCGAACTGGCTGAACGCGCGATGAGGATCAGAGCGATGCGAAGACTTCAGACTATACTCGTCTCGGCGGCGATTGCATTCGGGCCTCTCGCCGACGCCCTGGCCGACGATGCTCTGTCTTCGTTCGACCGCTTTGCCGACCGCTGCCTGGACCGCGGGCCGCAGTATGATCGCGCGGCCGCTCTCGCGCACCGAAACAAGTGGCCGGCGCTTGCTGCCGACATGGTGTTGAGCATTCTGCCTCTTTCGGAGCCCGTGGCATTCGACGGCTGGATCACCGGGGCGGGCAGCGCCGCGCCCTTCGAGGCCCTGGTCGTTGGAAGGGCTACGGTCGGCGAGAAGGCTGTCGAGAGCTGCACGATGGCCTTCGCCGGTACCGATGCCGAGGGCTTCGAGCGCAGTCTGGTTTCGACGAGAGCGGCAAAACCGTCCGGCGAGCAGAACGGTGAAGGACGTATTCGGAAGTTCTTCACGATCGAGCGCGACGGGTTGAAAGAGGCGGTGACGCTCGATCTTCCCATCTACCCGAACGGTAGCGACGAGGTGCTCGCGAGCGTCGTCGCCGAGCAGCAAACCGAGCACTGAACCTGTCCCGATGACAAAGCACTGAACACCGATATTTCAACCGGACCCTTTCCCTGCCATTGCAAGCCTCTATGTTGACGGTTGGACGAGCTGAACCCCTACGGTGCGCACCTTTTCAGGCGCGCAAGAGATGCTGTAGAACGTTGAACTTCTGCCGTTCACACCGGCGCGGCGGGCGACAGGGAAGCGGTTTTGAATGGGAAGCGTCGGCAACGGCTGGCCGAGAGGCGGCGGCAAAATCGGCGAATTGTTGCGGCATCCGGCCTTTGACGCCGTCGGTCTCGGACCGGTCGAAAGCTGGCCTGCTTCTCTCAAGCATATCGCCGAAATGGTGTTGAATTCGCGCCAGCCGAAATTCGTCGCCTGGGGTCCGGATCTCGCCTTTCTTTACAATGATGCCTATGTGCCTGTTTTCCCCGACCGGCATCCTGCCGCACTCGGAAGACCCTTTCGCGAGGTTTGGGCGGATATCTGGGAACAGTTCTCGCCGATCGTCGCCAGCACGCTCGAAGGCAGGCCGCAGCTCTTCAAAGAGCTGCTCATCCCGATGCGCCGGGACGGCCGCACCGAGGATACCTGGTTCACCTTCTCCTATACGCCGCTGCGCGACGATGACGGCACCATCGCCGGCATCCTCTGCGCGACCCTCGACGTCACCGACCAGGTAGCCGCCAAGCGCGGCGAGAAGCTGGCGTTGGAAGAACTGCGCGCCAAATCGGAGGCGCTTGCAGTCGTCAACCAGGCAGGCGCCGCTATCACCATCGAGCCCGATGTCGAACGTCTCACCCAGATTGTTGTCGATGCCGGCGTGACGCTGACGGGCGCCGAATTCGGCGCCTTCTTCTACAATGTCGATGACGGCGAGGGCGGCAGCTACATGCTTTACGCGCTCTCCGGCGTCGACCGGAAGAACTTCGAGAAATTCCCGATGCCACGCAATACAAAAGTCTTCGAGCCGACCTTCAACGGCGAAGGCATCATGCGCTCCGACGACATCCAGCTCGACCGGCGCTACGGCCAGAATCCGCCGCATTCCGGCATGCCGACGGGGCATCTGCCGGTCAGGAGCTATCTCGCCGTGCCGGTGAAATCGCGCGACGGCAGCGTCATCGGCGGCTTGTTCTTCGGCCACGGCGAACCCGGCCGCTTCTCTCAAGCGGCCGAGGCGAGCCTCGTCAGCCTCGCCGGCCAATCGGCCGTCGCGATCGACAATATCCGGCTGTTCCGCGCCGCCAAAATCGAAATCGACCAGCGTCGCCACATGGAAGATCAGCTGCGCAAACTCAACGAACTGCTCGAGGTCCGGGTCGCGGCCGAGATCGCCGATCGCCAACAGGCCGAAGCAGCGCTCCAGCAGTCGCAGAAGATGGAATCGATCGGCAAGCTCACCGGCGGCGTTGCCCATGACTTCAACAATCTGCTGCAGGTGATCTCGGGCAATCTGCAGCTTCTCGGCAAGGACGTGGCGGAGAACGGCCGGGCCAGGGAGCGCATCGCGAATGCGCTCGCTGCCGTCGAACGCGGGTCGCGGCTGGCAAGCCAGCTGCTCGCTTTCGGCCGCCGCCAGCCGCTGGAGCCGAAGGTCGTCAATATCGGCCGCCTGGTCACCGGCATGGACGACATGCTGCGTCGCGCGCTCGGCGAGGAAATCGAAGTCGAGACCATCGTTTCCGGCGGTCTCTGGAGCACCTTCGCCGATCCGGCCCAGATCGAAAACGCCCTGCTCAACCTCGCGATAAACTCGCGCGACGCGATGGATGGCGTCGGCAAGCTGACGATCGAGGTCGGCAACGCCTTCCTTGACGATTCCTACAGTCGCAGCCATCCTGAGGTGAAGGCCGGCCAGTATGTCGTGCTCGCCATCACCGATACCGGCTCCGGCATGACGCAAGAGGTGATGGAGCAGGCCTTCGAGCCGTTCTTCTCGACGAAACCGGAAGGCAAAGGCACCGGTCTCGGCCTGTCGATGGTCTACGGCTTCGTCAAACAATCCGGCGGCCATGTGAAGATCTACAGCGAGATCGGCGAAGGCACGACCGTCAAACTCTACCTCGCCCGCTCGTTCCGCAGCGAGGATCGCGCCCTGGCGGCCGACACCATGCCGGCGACCGGCGGAACCGAAACCATTCTTGTCGCCGAGGACGACGAGGGCGTTCGCGCCACGGTCGTCGAGATGCTCTCGGACCTCGGCTATTACGTGCTGAAGGCGAAGGATGCGCACAGCGCCCTCACCGTCATCGAGAGCGGCGCCCATATCGACCTGCTCTTTACCGACGTCGTCATGCCCGGCCCCTTGCGGAGCCCGGAGCTTGCGCGCATGGCGCGACAGCGCCTGCCCGACATCGCCGTGCTCTACACCTCGGGCTATACCGAAAACTCGATCGTCCATGGCGGCAGGCTCGATCCGGGCCTGGAGCTGCTCTCCAAGCCCTATACGCGCGAGGAGCTCGCCCGCAAGATCCGCCAGGTGCTCGCCAACCGGCCGCAACGCCACCAGGTGGAGGCCAATGCGCCGGTGTCCAATGCAAAGCAACCTGATCCAAAGGTTTCCGGCACGGCCGGCAAGCTGAGGCTGCTGCTCGTGGAAGACGACGCATTCATTCGGATGGATACCGCAGCAATCCTGCAGGACCTCGGCTACGACGTCATCGAGGCCGACAGCGGCGAACAGGGCGTTGATATCCTTGGCCACACGCTCCTCGACGTCATCGTCGTCGACGTCGGCCTGCCCGGCATGTCGGGCTCGGCCTTCGCCGCCAAGGCGCGGGAGGCCTTTCCGTCCATCGGCCTGGTCTTCGCCACAGGCGACAGCGACCCGCCGGACGCCGATCGCTTCTTCGGCTCGGTGCTGCTGACGAAACCCTACACCAGCGCCGCACTCGATCGGGCGGTCAAGAGCGCCGCCCAGCTTTCCCAAGCTGAACCGCTCTAACCCGCACCGTCGAATTCGGGATATTTGCGCATCAGGTCGACCTCGCTGGTGCAGCTGTCGTCGCGGGCCGTCAATACGATCGAGATCGTGTCGCCAGGATCGAGGCGGCCGCCGTCATGATGATCGTCATCGTGATGGCTGCCGCCATCGTGATGATTGGCACCATCGTGATAGACGGGAATCCGGGCGCCGCTCTGGCTGACAAGCACGGCATCCCTGTTGAAACCCCTCTGCAGCAGCCAGTCGCGCGGCGCCATCAGGCGGATATCGACCTCGTAGGAATGCCCCTTCCCTTCCTTGACGCTGACGGTGTAGGTGACCGGCGATACCTGGCCGTTCACGTCGATCGCGCCGTTTCCATCGGCTTTGACGATGTGTTTTTCCATGTTCTCGGTTCCTTGCCGCATGCAGGCTTTAAGCAGGCTCACACATCGGAAACCTGAGAAAACCGGCTTTTGTTCCGAAATCTGGGACAATGACCCTAGAGGGAACTTTTACCCTCGGCACCGGTTGGTTTCTCTTACAAACCGCGTTCGAGCGCTTTGCAAACCACAGGAGGCGAAGATGCCGCGAGGAGACAAATCCGACTATACCGACAAGCAGAAACGCAAGGCCGAACACATCGAGGAGAGCTACGAGGAGCGCGGCGTCTCCGAAAAGGAGGCCGAACGGCGCGCCTGGGCGACCGTCAACAAGGAAAGCGGCGGCGGCAACAAATCGGGTTCCGGCCCCGACAAGAAGGATACGCATGAATCCTCTGAAAAAGGCGGCCGGGCTGGCGGCGCTGCATCCGCGGCACGCTCGAAGGAGGAACGGTCCGCTTCCGCCAAGAAGGCGGCCGCGACACGCAAGCGCAACGAGCACCATAGCCACCACTAAGCATGTGCCGAAGGGTGTGAGCGGTTTCGGGCGCCGTCATGCTCCAACTCTGTAATCGATAAGGGAAACGGCAAGCGTCAGTCTATCGCCAGCCCGTCCGGCAAAGGGGTTTTCGTCATGGCCAAATCGAAGAAGAAATGGTCCCAGAACGTTACCGAGCACAGCAACGCTATGGACCTCAAGGAAGGCGCGTTCAAATCGGACGATCCGAAGAAGATTGCCCGGTCGATCAAGCATTCCGCCGAGGAGAGCGATCGCCGCAAGTCCAGCCCGTTTCGCGCTGCCATGTCGATGCTGACCTTCTACATCAACCGCGCCGGCGAGCAGCTGTCGAAAAAGCGGCGCGACACCCTTGAAAAGGCCAAGGACGAACTGCGAAAAGACTTCGGTCGTCAACCGAGGCATTGAGCATGGCATATGAGCTTTATTATTGGGACGGCATTCAAGGCCGCGGCGAATTCGTGCGGTTGGCACTGGAAGCAGCCGGCGCCGACTATGTCGACGTCACGCGTCAGCCCGGCCGGGGAACAGGCGCCATGCTTGAGATCATGAAGAGCGAAGGCGAGCCGCACATCCCCTTCGCTCCGCCCTTCCTGAAGGACGGCGACCTCCTCATCCCGCATGTCGCCAACATCCTGTTTTACCTCGGGCCGAAGCTCGGCCTTGCGCCGGAGGACGAAAGCCTTCGCTATGTCGCCAACGGCCTGCAGCTCACCATCACCGATTTCGTCGCCGAAGCGCACGATACGCACCACCCGATCGACCTGTCTCTTTATTACGAAGACCAGAAGCAGGAAGCCAAAACCCGTTCGGCCGCCTTCACCCGCGATCGCATTCCAAAATTCCTCGGTTATTTCGAGCGTGTCCTGAAGCGCAATCCAGAAGGCGCCGATCATATGATCGGCAACGCTCTCACCTATGTCGACCTCTCGGTCTTTCAGGTGATCGAGGGTCTCACCTATGCCTTTCCCAAAGCCATGGCGAAGCGCAACGCGGAGTACCCTGCTCTCCTTGCCCTGCACGATGCGGTGGCGAAGCGGCCGAACATCGCCCGTTATCTCGCCTCCCCTCGCCGCCTCGCCTTCAATGAGGATGGAATTTTCAGGCACTATCCCGAGCTAGACGCCGAAAGCTGAAGAGTTCAGTTCAGTCTCGCGTATGAGGAAATCAAGCAGCCTGTTTTCCTCGGCGCGCAAGCCCCGCAGCGGTTCGTTGCCGCCTTCGATCAAAGCATGGCCATTGCCGGCGAGGCCGATGATGGCCGGATGGATGTAGCTCGAGCGTGAGATCGCCGGTGTATTGTGCAACGCCTCGGCCGCAGCCTCCGACATTTCCTTCACCGTCGGCCGCCCGCCGCCGACGATCCTTTCGCGGGCGACCCCGAAGGCCGCCAGCGATCCGGCCCAGGTGCGGAACGTCTTGGCGGAGATCGGAATCCCCGATATTTCGGCCAGGTAGGCATTCAGCCGGCCAGAATCGACCGGTTTCAGCGCGCCGCTTTCATCCTTCCAGACGAAGAGCTGGCGGCCGGGAAGGTCGGAAATTTCTTCCAGGATTTTCTGTAGCCTCGGATGCTTGAGGCTGCGCTGCACGCGCTTGCCGCCCTTGGCCCGGAACTTGAGCTCGATCCGCCCGTCGACGATTTTCAGATGGCGCTTCAATAGGGTCGTCGCGCCATAAGTGCCGTTCTCCCTGACATAGGCCTGGTTGCCGACCCGCAGATGCGCCTCGTCGAGCAGTGTCGTCAGAGCCGCCAGTACGCCGTTGACATCCTCGGCACCGGTGTCGAGATGCCGCAGCACGGTGCGGCGGATCTTCGGCAATGCCTGACCGAATTCAATCAGCTGGTAGAACTTCCCGGCGCTGCGGAACGATTGCCAGTCCTTGTGATAGCGGTATTGTTTGCGCCCGCGCGCATCGATGCCAGTCGCCTGCAGATGACCGTTCTCGTAGAGACAGATCCAGACGTTCTCGTAGGCGGGCGGCAGGCCGAGCGCACCGATGCGCGCCCGCTGCGATTCATCGGAAAGCGTCGTACCGTCAGGCATCACATAGCTGAAGCCCTTGCCTTTCCTTCGCCTGCGGATGCCCGGTTCGGTATCGCTGACATAGATCAGGCCAAGTTCGGTAATGGTTTCGGCATTCATGCTGATGGCGACCCGCTATTTGTCACGGCGGCCGAACTGAAACCACCGGCGGCGCTGGGCCTTGGTCGCCCCTTCCGGCGGTTGCGTCTGGCCTGTCGGCGCAAAGACGGCCAAGCTCTGGGTGTAGACCATGACAGGATTGGCCTCGTCGTGTACCTCGAAGGCGCCGGTCTCCGCCCCGGTGTCGAGAACCCGTGACCACTGCGTCAGTCCGTTCACCTCAGGCAGATGAACTTCGCAATCACCGCCGGCATTGAAGACGAGGAAGAGGTCGTCCATCTTCTCGGTATCGAGTGCATGCGCGCTCTTCGAGAAGTAGACGCCGAGTACCTGCAGTCCGTCGTCGTTCCAGGCTCCGTCGTCCATGAAACTGCCGTCGGGTTTGTACCAGGCGATCTCGATACGCCCGTCTTCACTGGTCTCCCCCGTCAGGAACCGCTCCTGGCGCAGGACGGGATGAGCCTTGCGGAAGGCAACGGCCTGCCGACAAAAATCGAGGAAGGGGTCGTCCAGCCCGTCCCAGCTCGTCCAGCCGATCTCGTTGTCCTGGCAATAGGCGTTGTTGTTGCCGCCCTGGCTGTTGCCGAGCTCGTCGCCGGCCAAAATCATCGGCACGCCCTGTGACAGCATCAGCGTCGCCATCATGTTGCGCCGTCGGCGTGCGCGTGCCGCGTTTATCTCGAGATCATCGGTCGCACCCTCGACCCCCATATTGTCGGAATGATTGTCGGAATGCCCGTCGCGGTTATCCTCGCCGTTTGCCTCGTTGTGCTTGCCGTCGAAGGACACCGTATCCATCAGCGTGAAGCCATCATGGGCAGACAAAAGATTGATCGAGGAGGTCGCGCCCCGATCGGAATGATTGAATTGCGGCGCCGAACCGGTGATGCGCGCCGCCAGCTCCGACACCATGCCGCCGTCGCCCTTCCAGAAACGGCGCACGTCATCGCGGAACTTGTCGTTCCACTCGCGGAAGGGATGTGGGAAACCGCCGACCTGATAACCGCCCGCGCCAATATCCCAGGGTTCGGCGATCAGCTTGACGCCGGCAAGGATCGGATCCTGACGGATGGCGCCGAAGAACAGGCCCTGACGGTCGAATTCCAGATCCTGTCGGCCGAGCGTGCTGGCAAGATCGAAACGGAAGCCGTCGATATGCATGACGCCGACCCAATAGCGCAGGCTGTCGAGCACCATGCGCATCACCATCGGATTGGCGACATTCAGCGTGTTGCCGGTCCCCGTCGTATCGAAAGTGTGGCGGGGATCGTCGGGAGAGAGGATGTAATAGCTCGCATTGTCGAGCCCACGGAAGGAGAGCGTCGGCCCTTTCTCGCTGCCTTCGGCCGTATGGTTGTAGACCACGTCCATGATGACCTCGATGCCGGCCGCATGGAACCTCTTCACCATGGTCTTGATTTCGGTGATCTTGTCACTTGAGAGATAGCGCGCCTGCGGCGCGAAGAAGCCGAGCGTCTGATAACCCCAATAATTCCTCAGATTCTTTTCGAGGAGATAGCGGTCGTCGAGGAAATACTGGATCGGCAGCAGCTCGATCGCCGAGACGCCAAGTCCGACGAGATGATCGATGATCGGATCGCTGCACATGCCGAGAAAGGTGCCGCGCAGCCGGTCCGGCACTTTCGGATGCGTCATCGTCAGGCCGCGCACATGCGCCTCGTAGATGATCGTATCCGGCCACGGCCGCCGGATCGCCTCTTCGCCTGCCCAGTCGAAGTCGGGATCCTGGACGACGCCCTTGACCATGAAGGGCGCGCTGTCGCGGTCGTCGAAGGAAAGATCGTCCTCGCCGATCCGATAGCCGAAGAGTGCATCGTGCCATTGCAGTTCGCCCGTCACCTGCTTGGCATAGGGGTCGAGCAGCAGCTTGTTCGGATTAAAGCGATGGCCGGCACCCGGATCATAGGGGCCATGGGCGCGATAGCCATAGACGGTGCCCGGTCCGATACCGGCTATATAGCCCGACCAGATGTCGCCCTCGCGTTTGGGCAAGGGCAGCCGGGCGATCTCATCTTTTCCGTCAGGGGAAAACAGGCAGAGCTCGATCTGTTGCGCATGCGCCGAGAAGACGGCGAAATGAGTACCGGAACCCGTATACTCCGCCCCCAGCTCCGGCTTGAGGAAGTCGAGTTCCGAAAAGGAAAAGCTCATGGCGCCCCGCTTGATGAAAAGACCAAGCGGGAAACGTGAAGGTGGTTCGAAAGTTCCGTAGCCCTAGGCAAAAGCGGACGCTGTCGTTTGCCGATCGAAGCGTTTACGGCATCAGTTGGCCGCCGTTGACCTCGATGACCTGGCCGGTGATGTAGCCCGAAAGTGTTGGCGAAGCGAGGAAGAGATAGGCCCCGACGCAATCCTCCGATGTGCCGACGAAGCCCATCGGAATCGATTTGCGTTGCAACTCCATCTGCTCGTCATTGGTATAGCGCTCGTGGAAGGGCGTGGCGATCACGCCCGGCGCCACCGCGTTGACGCGGATCCTGTCGGCGACGAACTCCTTGGCATGGCCGCGGGTGATGGTCGAGACGAAGCCCTTGGAGGCGGCGTAGAGGACCGCGCCATTGCCGCCGCCGTTGCGGGCGGCGATCGAGGTGGTGTTGATGATGAAGCCGCCCTGCTTTTTCAGCCAGGGATGGGCCGCGCGCGTCGCCGCCAGCACCGAGCGGGCGTTGAGGTCCATCACCGCGGCATAATGGGCGTCGGTATATTCGGAGGTTGGCTTGCGCCCCAGCATGCCGCCGGCATTGTTGATCAGCCCGTCGAGATGGCCGAAGGTCTTCGCCGTCTCCTCGACGACACGCTCGGTCTCGCCTTCCCTCGACACGTCGCCCTGGATCAGATGCACCGTACCGCCGGCGGCTCGGATTTCCTCGGCGAGCTTCTCGGCCGGTTCACGGCTGGCGTTATAATGCACCCCGACCTTGCAGCCTTGAGCCGCAAAGGCGCGGGCGAGCGCCGCGCCGATCCCGGTCGAGGCGCCGGTGATCAGCACGGCCTTGCCGGCGAGATCCGGCAGATTGATGGATGCGAGCAATTGAGCAAGTTCTGTCATGGCCAAGAAGCCTCCCGAAAACCAAGGACATAGGTGATGAAACAGATGGGGGAAGTCTATCAGCCGAAATCGGGGAAGGGCAATGCACGAAAGCCGGAGATTTGCGTCCTGGAAGATGTCATGGCTGGCCGGTTCGGGCCAAAGACCCCTCCCCACAAGGGAAGGGACCAAAGTGCCGCAACCGCGTACCATTTCACCGTTTCATCTGCAGAAAAGTTTCGCTGTTTGGCCCCATACAGCGAGAGCTTAGCCCCTCCCCCTTATCGGGAGGGATTGGGGAGGGTTCTTTCTTGAGACTGGTCTTGCAGACTTCCTTGATTGGAGACTCCTCAAGACGACACACCGAAAACCGCCTCCTGCTCCCGCCGGACAAGCGGCGGAAATGCCAGCGCGATTGCCGCAGCCCCGAGCCCAACCATCGCAGAACCGATGAACAGCCAGGAATAATTAGCGAACGTATCGAAGATCCAGCCGCCGATCAGAGGGCCGAAGGCCATGCCGAGGCTGGAGAGCATCGTCGCCGCGCCCAGCACGGTGCCGATGATGCGCTGGCCGAAATATTCCCGCGCCAGCACCGCATAGAGCGGCATTACGCCGCCATAGGCACTGCCGAAGACGATGGCGAGCGCATAGAACTCCGTCAGCTCGCTGACCAGGAGATAGGTCGCGAGCGCGGCCGCCTGCACGAGGAGGCCGGCGACCAGGACCGGCTTCACGCCGAGCCTGTCGGCGAGGCTGCCATAGAGCAGCCGGCCGCCGAGGCCCGCCAGGCCTTCGACACTGTAGATGCTGACGGCCGCCATCGGCGCGACGCCGCAGATCGTCGCATAGTTGACCATGTGGAAGATCGGCCCGGAATGGGCCGCACAGCAGGCAAAGAAGGTGAGGCCGAGCACGATGAATTGCGGCGACCGGAAGACTTTCGACAGCTGCGGCCGAGCGCCCGCCGCGGCAAACTCCGTGCCGGCATCGACGCTCTCGGCAGGCGGGCGCCTGACCAGCAGCGCGGCCGGCACCAGCAGCACCCAGGTGGCAATGCCGATGATCAACATGGCGGGGCGCCATTCATAGGCCGAGATCAGCCAGCGGGCGAAGGGCGAGATGGTCATCGGCGCCACCCCCATGCCGGCCGATACGAGTGATACGGCAAGACCGCGGTTGACGTCGAACCAGGCGGTGGTCGCGGCGATCATCGGCGCGAAAAAGGCGCTGGCGGCCAGTCCGACCAGGATGCCATAGGTCAGCTGGAATTCGATGAGCGTTGCGGTGCGGCTGGCGAGCACCAGCGCCAGGCCGAGCAACACCGAGCCGACCAGCACGACGAGGCGCGGCCCGAAACGGTCGCTTGCCGCCCCCCAGAGGAAACCGCCGAGACCCATGACGAGGAAATTCAGCGTCATGGCGCTGGCAATCCCGACATGCGACCAGCCGGTCGCGGTGGCGATCGGCTCCTGGAAAATCGCCAGCGAGAACATTGCGCCGATGGCGACGCACGACATCAGGGCGCCGACTGCGACGATGACCCAACGATAGGAAACACTCATGGCTTCATACCTCCATGCCGACAGAGTGATCGCGGCGCGTGCAGCCGGTCCGCCGGTTCCGCGCCTTGCGATTAAAGACGTTTGAACCGCTGCGATTTCGACAGCGCGCTTACATCTTTTTTCCACGTGCCGTTTAGAGAGTGCGGAACATCACCAAGGCGTCGACATAGCCCTCGGTCGGATGAAGGAAGACGCCGGGCAGCCGGCCGACGATGTCGAAGCCGAGCGATTGCCACAGCGCGACGGCGCGGCGATTGCTGCTGACGACGAAGTTGAACTGCATGGCCCGAAAACCCCGCAAGCGGGCATGCTGCAGCGAATGTTCATGCATGCGGCGGGCGACGCCGCGGCCTCTTGCGGCGGGATCGGTCATGTAGCCGCAATTGCAGACGTGGCGCCCGCCGCCCGCCTGATTGGCCTTGATGTAATAGGTGCCGAGGATAATGCCATCCTCTTCCGCGACGAAGGTCTCGCGGTCCGCTCCCATCCAGTAGGCGAGCGCATCGGCTTCGGAAAGATCGCGATCGAGCGCATAGGTCTCGCCGGCGCGGATCGTCGGGCCGATGATCCGCCAGATCGCGCTTCGGTCGTCGTCGTTTGCGAGTCGGATCAGCATGCCGGGTTTTTATCGAAGGAGATCGCGGCACGCAACGTTCCGCGCGTTTCATAGCGCGGCCGGTTATATCGTGCCGGTTACGATGCGCCCTGCCGGGAGCGAACAGCGCGCTGTCTTCACAAAGCTCCAGGGGCGAATAAGGCGCAAACGTCAGCAACCAGGATCAAGCACCCCTTCAGAGCCCATGGCAGAACAGGCGTACCGGCAGTCCATCCGCAGGAGGTTTATCATGAACGCCAAGGCCCTTTCCGCCCCTTGCGCGGGCAATGATGGCGCGCAGCATTGCAAGCATGAACATTATACAAGGCATTCTGCCTTTAGCGCGCCCGGCCGCCATTCTGCGCTCCTCGACATACTGCCGTCCGATCCGGCCGGCGTTGCCCACACGGCGCAGGCTTTGCTGATCTACGAGCACGCCGCAGAACCATTCTACGGTTACAAGGTTCCCGAAGCGCGCCGCGGCGAAAGCCACGTCCGGCCGTTGGAGAAGATGCTCGATGCGTTGCTGGTGCTCGACGACCGTCCGCTCTCCGTCGCCCGGCCGCCCCAGAAGCGTCTGGTCGGAATCTGCCGCCATTACATGTTGCTGTCCGTCGCAATCCTTCGGCAGCACGGAATTCCCGCCCGTGGCCGCGGAGGCTTCGCCACTTACTTCAATCCGGGCAAGTTCGAGGATCATTGGGTATGTGAGTATTGGAAAGCGGCTGATGGGCGCTGGGCCCTGCTGGACAGCCAGCTCGACGGGGGTTTCATCCGCAATCTCGGAATTCGTTTCGACATCCATGACGTTCCGCGCGCCCAATTCCTGACCGCTTCCGAGGCCTGGCGCAGATGCCGCAGCGGAGAACTCGATCCAAATCTGTTCGGCATCGAGTTTGAGCAGCTTCGTGGTCTGTGGTTCATCGCCGGTAACCTGATCCGAGATCTCGCCACTCTCAACGGTCGCGAAATCCTGCCTTGGGACGTTTGGGGAGCGCAACCCGCGTTAAATGCGACGCTTTCGCATTCCGAACTGGATTTCTTTGACGAGGTCGCTTTGATTACGGCCGATCCAGATGCAGATTTCGATGCGTTGAGCCGGCGTTTTTCCGAGGATCCTAAACTACGGCTCCCGCACACGGTCTTCAACTCATTGCGACGGCGTCAGGAAAGCGTGCTCGAGGGCTGAAGCGCTGCAAGATTGCCCACGCTTTCAGACTGAAAGGACCTGCTTTCCCACTGCCCATGACCCATGCGCGCAACCGGAATCCATCTCCCGTGATAGGATTTCGCGTCTGAAATGATGTGCCGCGGCAACGGAGCACCTTCAGCTGGAGATGCGGCGCCTCTCGATATCAAGCGTCGGTTTTGCGCTCAAACCCTCTCGAGCGCGATCGCAATCCCCTGCCCGACACCGATGCACATGGTCGACAGTGAATACCGTCCGCCGGTTTCGGCAAGCTCCAGCGCCGCCGTGCCGGTGATCCGGGCGCCCGACATGCCGAGCGGATGGCCGAGCGCGATCGCGCCGCCATTGCGGTTCACCCGTTGATCGTCATCGACAATGCCGAGTTCGCGTAGCACCGCCAACCCCTGGCTAGCAAAGGCCTCGTTGAGTTCGATGACGTCGAACTGCTCCTGGATCAGGCCGAGCCGCGCCATCAGCTTGCGCGAGGCCGGGATCGGCCCTACGCCCATCACCCGTGGCGGAACGGCGGCAGATGCGCCGCCGAGGACGCGGGCAATCGGCGTCAGGCCGTATTTTCGCGCCGCCGCTCCCGAGGCGACGATCAGCGCCGCCGCTCCGTCATTGACACCGGAGGCATTGCCCGCCGTCACCGTGCCGCCTTCCTTCTTGAATGGCGTGCCAAGTTTCGCCAGAGCCTCGATCGTCGTCGCGCGCGGATGCTCGTCCTTGTCGACGATGACGGGCTCGCCCTTGCGCTGCGGGATGGTGACCGGGATGATCTCCTTCGCCAGCCGTCCGCTCGCCTGTGCTGCCGCCGCCTTCGTCTGGCTGCGTAGCGCGAAGGCATCCTGGTCCTCACGGCTGACATGGTAGTCCTCGGCGACATTCTCACCGGTCTCTGGCATGGAATCGACGCCGTACTGCTTCTTCATCATCGGGTTGACGAAACGCCAGCCGATCGTCGTGTCGTGGATTTCGGCGGCCCGGGAAAAGGCCGTCTCGGCCTTCGGCATAACGAAGGGCGCGCGCGACATGCTTTCGACGCCGCCCGCGATCATCAGCTCCGCCTCGCCAGCGCGGATGGCGCGCGCCGCAGTGATCACCGCATCCATGCCGGAGCCGCAAAGCCGGTTGATCGTCGTGCCCGGCACCGCGACCGGCAGGCCGGCGAGCAGCGCCGACATGCGCGCGACATTGCGGTTGTCCTCGCCCGCCTGGTTGGCGCAGCCGAAGATCACGTCGTCGACGGCTTCCCAGTCGACGCTGCCGTTGCGCGCCATCAGCGCTTTCAGCGGGATGGCGCCGAGATCGTCGGCCCGCACCCCAGAAAGCGCGCCGGCGAAGCGGCCGATCGGCGTCCTGATATAGTCGCAGATGAAGGCTTCGGTCATGGCGTTTCCTTTAGAGTTTCGGGACGACGAGATCGGCCACCGGCCCCTCGAGATGGAGGGCCGCGCCGGTCATCGCCTGCAATTCCTCCAGCGACATGGCGGCAAGCTTCTCGCGCAGGACGAAACGGCCGTCGACGATGTCGATGACGGCATGGCTGGTATAGACGCGGGTGATGCAGGCCACACCCGTCAGCGGAAAGCTGCATTTCTCCACCAGCTTCGGCTCGCCTGTCTTGGTGACGTGCTCGGTGATGACGCAGACCTGCTTGGCGCCATGCACCAGGTCCATGGCGCCGCCGACCGCCGGCACGCCCTTGCTGCCGACCCGCCAGTTGGCGAGATCGCCGTTCTCCGCCACCTGGTAGGCGCCGAGGATCGCGACATCGAGATGACCGCCGCGCACCATGGCGAAGCTGTCGGCATGGTGGAAGAAGGCGGCTCCCGGCTTCAGCGTCACCGCCTTCTTGCCGGCATTGATCAGATCCCAGTCCTCTTCGCCTTCGGCTGGCGGCTCGCCAAAATTGAGGATGCCGTTTTCGGTGTGGAAGATCGCCTGGCGGCGGGGCGGCTGATAGCGGGCGACCATTTCGGGAAAGCCGATGCCGAGGTTGACGTAGGCGCCGTCGGCGATGTCCTGGGCGGCGCGCCAGGCGATCTGCGCGTTGGAAAGCTTGATGTCGTCCCTGATATCGACGGTCATGCGTAGGCCACTCCGGCTCGGATGAGCTCTTCTTCCTGCTGCGGATGGGGGACGGCGACGAGACGGTCGACGAAGATACCGGGGGTCACCACATGTTCGGGATCGATGCCGCCGGCCGGCACGATCGACGAGACCTGGGCAATCGTCCTGGCCGCCGCCATGCACATCAGCGGATTAAAATTGCGGCCGGCCTTGTTGTAGGTGAGGTTGCCGTGGACGTCGCCGACCTGAGCCTTGACGATCGCAAAATCGGCCTTCAGCCAGCGCTCCTGCACATAGTGGCGGCCGTCGAATTCGGCGATGACCTTGCCCTCGGCCAGTTCGGTGCCGTAGCCGGTCGGGGTGTAGAAGGCCGGAATGCCGGCGCCGCCGGCGCGGATGCGCTCGGCCAGCGTTCCCTGGGGCACCAGTTCGAGCTCAATCTCGCCGGCCAGATATTTGTCGGTGAAGGCGCGCGGATCCGAGGAGCGCGGGAAGGAGCAGATCATTTTCCGGACCAGGCCGGCATCGATCATTGCGGCGATGCCGATGCGGCCGTTGCCGGCATTGTTGTTGATCACAGTCAAGTTTTTCGGCCCCTTGTCGATCAGGGCATGGATCAGCTCGATCGGTGCGCCGGAGCCGCCGAAACCGCCGATCATGACGGTGGCGCCGTCGCCGATCTCGGAGACGGCCTGCGCCGTGCTCGCGATTGTCTTGTCCATGGGGATCTCCTCAGCCCGTTCTTGTCATCAGAAATAGAATGCAGCAGGAGCAGCGGCAAGATATTTTGTGCGTTATTTGACTTTTGTTCGTATATCGCACACGATGCTGGATAAGTGGAGAAGCGAATTCATGCGCGAAACCGATTTCGTCAGCGGCTTTGCCCGCGGCCTGAAAGTCATCGAAGCCTTCGGCGAGACGCGCCCGCGGCTGTCGATCGCCGAAGCCGCTAAGCTGACCGGGCTCGACCGCGCCACCGTGCGCCGCTCGCTGCTGACGCTCGCCGAGCTCGGGTATGCCGATTACGATGGCAAGTTCTTCACGCTGACGCCGAAGATATTGCGGCTCGGCCATGCCTATCTGGCGGCGACACCGCTGCCGGCGCTGTTGCAGCCGCATCTCGATCATCTCTCGGAACAGGCCGGCCAGAGCGCCTCGGCCTCGGTGCTCGACGGCACCGAGATCGTCTATATCGCCCGGGCCGCGCAGCGCCGGGTCATGTCGATCAATCTCACCCCCGGCAGCCGCCTGCCCGCCTATTGCGCCTCGATGGGCCGGGTGCTGCTGGCAGCCCTTTCCGAAAACGAGGCGCGCGCCATCCTCGCCCGCAGCGAGCTCAAACAAAACACGCCAAAGACCAGGACCGACCCGGAAGAACTGATCGAAGAATTCCGCCGGGTGCGCGCCGAGGGCTACGCCATCATCGACCAGGAGCTGGAAATCGGCCTCTGCTCGATCGCCGTCCCAATCGAAAACGACCGCCGCGAAACGATCGCGGCGATCAATATCGGCGCGCCGGCCGCCCTCGTCCCGGCCGCCGAGATGAAAGCGCGCTATCTCGAACTGCTGAAGGAAACGCAGGCCGCCTTGCGGCCGCTGCTGCGCCGGTGAAGAAGAGCCTGAAGGCGGCGCGGCCCCAGTTAAAACCGGGGCCACGTGCAATCGGTCAATGCGTCAGCTCGAGCGCGGCTGTGAGGTCGCCCAGCGGCGGCTGGCCGTTGGCGCGCAGCGCCGTGTCGCGGGCGGCAGATCGTAGCGCGCGGTGATCAGACGGATGATCGAAGTCGTATCGTGCTGGGTGTGATCGACCATGCCAGCCCTGGCGAAGGGCGAGATGACGAAGGCCATGCGGTTGCCCGGGCCCCCAGCGGTCGGCTTTCGGCGGCGCGACGTGATCCCAGAAACCGCCATTCTCGTCATAGGTGACGATGACCAGCATATGGCCCCATTGCGGGCTCTTCTCGAGATGCGAGACGATATCGGCAAGATGCTGGTCGCCGCTCGAAACATCGGCATGGCCGCCATGTTCGTTGAGGTTGCCCTGCGGCTTGTAGAAGGAGACGGCCGGCAGCTTGCCGTCGTCGATATCTTTCAGGAAGGCCTCGCCGGCCAGGCCGCCATCCTTCAGATGTTCGGCACGCGCCGGGGTGCCGGGGGCGAAATTGGCGAAATAGTTGAAGGGCTGGTGGTGGAACTGAAAGTTCGGCACCGGCGTGACGTTCTTGCCGTCAAGGGCCGCCTGCCAGGCGCCGCTTTACCAGGCCCAGCTGACGCCCTTCAGCGACAGGAGATCGCCGATGGTGGTTTCATGTTGCGGCGGCAGGGTCGTTGCCGCATTGGGATCGGCATAGGCTGGATCGCCGTCCTTGGCAGCGCCGAGGCCTTCGCCCGGGCCGAGACGCTGACCGCACTCGGCCGCAAACTTTTCTCGGATCCATCGCTGTCGGCCTCCGGGCTGCAGGCCTGCGCCTCCTGCCATGACCCGGCGCATGCTTTCGGCCCGGCATCGGCCGCGCCGGTCGAATTGGGCGGCGAGCATATGGACCGGCCGGGCCTGCGCGCCGTTCCGACGCTGCGCTACCTGCAGGCCGTGCCCGCCTTCACCGAGCATTATTACGATTCCGAGGACGAGGGTGACGAAAGCGTCGACAACGGCCCGACCGTCGGCCTGACCTGGGACGGCCGGGTCGACCGCGGCGCCGATCAGGCGAAGATCCCGCTGCCCGCCCTTCGGCCGGAAACCCGGTGATGCGCCCGCACTGACCGATCCCGAGATCGACGACATCGTCGCCTTCCTCGGGACGCTGACGGATGCCGATCTGCAGCCCGAGGCGAACGGGCACTGACGCAATCGCTGAATAGGCTGAAGGTTCTAACAATTTCCGACGTATCGGGGTCGAGTCAAGCATGGATCTCAGCACCAAATGGTGCTATTTAAGCGTCAGAACAGGGAACTGGACGATGCGATCGACTATCAACCTCGACGACGCTCTCATGCAAAAAGCCAAGGCCCTGACCGGCACAAAAGAAACTGCCGCTCTCGTCCGCCAAGCGTTGGAGACACTTGTCCGGGTGGAATCCGGAAAACGCCTCATCGCGCTCGGGGGAACCATGCCGGAGGCAGAGGCAGCCCCACGACGCCGGAGCGCCGTGGCCAAGTGATTCTGGCGGACACTTCGATTTGGATTGATCATTTCCGCCATGCCGATCCAGAGCTGCGCAAGATTATCGAGGATGATCGTCTCCTGTGCCATCCGGCTGTGATTGGCGAGTTGGCTCTTGGCAGCCTTCGCAATCGCGGCAGCGTTATCGCTTTCCTCGCGGCCCAACGCGAAGTCGCCGTCGCCACACACGACGAAGTCATGGTGATGATTGATCGCCACAACATTTTCAGCATGGGCATTGGCTATACGGATGCCCATGTGCTGGCCTCGGTCCTCCTTGATCGGCGAGCAGCCCTCTGGACCAGAGACAAGCGTCTGCAGGGAGCAGCCGGAAAGGCGGGCGTTTCACTATACACCCCGGTCGATAGGCGCAGCTAATTGCCGACACTTAGTTTCGTGCCCGCCTCTGCTTGCGTTTTGATTTTCACCGAGCGCAATCAAGGCAGCCTGCGCCTGCTGGCCAGGGATCGCGCGCGCCTAGCGCCCAAATGACTTTGACCGCGAGAGCTCGAGCTTCGTCAAATTCCAGATAAGCTGGAACCCACAAGCAAGCTTGAGACAACGCTTCTATAGCTTCCGGCGCTTTCAATTCAGCCAAAGCGGATACGACATCCTCATGTTTAAAATGAGTATCCTTGCGCAGCAATTGTTTAAGAAGATCCAGACTCTCCTTGGTAAAACCAAATTGAAGCCAACAATCAAAGCGCATTCCGTGTGAAGGATGCCGGACAGGCCCGCATTCTGGCGATTCTCCAGGGCGAGTATGCTACAGCACAAACCAGACTGCCCTTGGAGCGGCTCTATTGTCTCGAAGACACGATAGCCCAACTGGCTGCGAGTCGTGGACTGATAGACTGAGAATTGAAACGCATTTCGTGACCGTTGCTTGAGAACATGCATCAATGATTTATATGCTATCATTGATGAATGGAGGCAAAATGGCCAGCATGACGATCCGCAATCTGGATAAGGGATTGAAGCAGCGGCTGCGCGTTCGCGCCGCGACGCATGGCCGTTCCATGGAAGATGAAGCACGCGATATTCTGCGTACGGCACTTGCGACCCCGAGCCGGCAGCGCGCAACCTGGCCGAGATCATTCGCGCCCGCCTGCAGCCCGTCGGGGGAGTTGAACTCGAAATTCCACCCCGAGAGCCGATCCGCGACGCGCCGGACTTCGACGCGTGATCATTCTCGATACCAACGTCGTTTCGGAACTGCTCACGCCGGCGCCGACTGCGGCTGTCATCGACTGGCTGGGCGCACAACATCCCTCATCGGTATTTACGACAGCGGTCACCGAAGCGGAAATTCTATATAGCTTGCGCCTCCTCCCTCCCGGTCGGCGCCGGAGTGATCTCGAGGCGGCGGTCCTGCCGATATTCAATGAGGATCTCAGTAGCCGTGTCCTGCCATTCGATCGTGACGCGGCAGATGTCTACGCCATCATTGCCACCGATCGTCGCAAGGCCGGCAGGCCGATCAGCCAGTTTGAGCACAGATCGCGGCGATCACCATCTCGCGCGGCGCTTCACTCGCTACCCGCAATGTGTCCGATTTCGAGGGAAGTGGCTTGCAGATCATCAATCCGTGGAAGTATCGCTGAGCCCGCATCGAATGCAACTCGTATAATCCAGACCTGGTCGGCCGAACTATCCCTTGATGCATCATAATTTCCGATATACATCATTACTTCGGAAATTATGGGGACATGATGGAACGTTCGTTTTTAACGATCGCCGCCGGCGAGAATAGTGAGGCCATTCGAGCGCTTTCGGCGCCGGCGCGGATCGAGATCTTGAAGCTGCTCTGCGCCAAGGGACCGCTCAACATCAACGATATCGCCCAGACGCTTTCCCTGCCGCAATCCACCGTCGCCACCGGCATCCAGATCCTCGAGGATGCCGGGCTGGTCGATTCCAGGCTCGCCAAGGCGCGCAAGGGCAACCAGAAGATCTGCTCGGCGGTCTATAGCGAAATCCTGATCAGCTTCGAGGAAAGTGCGGCGCAGCGGGCCAACAATATCATCGAGGTCGAGATGCCGGTCGGGCTCTATACGAGCTGCGACGTGCATGCGCCCTGCGGCCTCTGCTCGACCGAAAGCGTCATCGGCCCGCTCGATGTGCCCGACTATTTCCTCGATCCGCAGCGCATGCAGGCTGGGCTCGTCTGGTTCGGCCGCGGCTATGTCGAATATAAATTTCCAAACAATGCCAAGGTGTTGAACAAGGAAATCCGGGCGATCGAATTTTCGCTGGAGCTGTCGTCCGAGGTGCCGGGCACCAATCCGGACTGGCCGTCCGACATCACGCTCTGGGTCAACGGCATGGCGATCGGCACCTGGACCTCGCCCGGCGATTACGGCGACAAGCGCGGCGCCTTCACCCCGGCCTGGTGGAAGCTCGAGGGTTCGCAATACGGGACGATGAAAACCTGGCGGATCTCGACGCGCGGCACCTTTATCGACGGTATCGCCGCATCGAATATCACGCTCAGCGATCTGGCGCTTGGCCAGCATTCCTCGATCCGGCTGCGCGTCGGCATCGCCGAGAACGCCGGCCATACCGGCGGCGTCAATATCTTCGGCCGCGGCTTCGGCAATCACGGCCGCGATATCATCATGCGGCTGCATGTGTGAATTTATAATATCGGATATCCTGATTTAAAAATTGCATTTATTTCCTATTTCAGTAGCCGCTAAATTTAGGTAAGTTATTGTAACTTAACATATTTCATCCGGATAGGCATTAGTATGATTAAATCAGCCTCTCGGTTGACATCACCACATTCCTGATATCAAGTTAGAGGCACGAAAACAAAAATCCTGATACATAAACGGGGAGGATCCGTTGAAGACGAATGTCGTTGCCCACCGCGATTTTCGCATCGCGACCATTGACGCCAGGCTCTACAGCTCGTTTCTCGAGCATCTCGGCAGAGCGATCTACGGCGGCATCTACGAGCCCGGACATCCGACGGCCGATGAAGACGGCTTCCGCCGCGACGTGCTCGATCTGGTGCGTGAGCTCGACACGCCCTACTGCCGTTATCCCGGCGGCAATTTCGTCTCGGCCTATAATTGGGAAGACGGCGTCGGCCCGCGTTCGGAGCGCCCGGTGCGCCTCGACCTTGCCTGGCGCACCCGCGAGGCCAACCAGGTCGGCGTCAACGAATTCGTCGACTGGTGCAAGAAGGCCAATACCAAGCCGATGCTCGCCGTCAACCTCGGCTCCCGCGGCCTCGACGCCGCCCGCAATTTCCTCGAATATTGCAATCATCCCGGCGGCACCTACTGGTCGGACCTGCGCCGCAAGCACGGCTGGTCCGATCCGCATGATGTCAAACTCTGGTGCCTCGGCAACGAGATGGACGGCCCCTGGCAGGTCGGCCACAAATCGGCCTATGAATATGGCCGGCTGGCGGACGAGACGGCGAAAGCCATGCGCGGCTTCGACAAGTCGCTCGAGCTCGTCGTCTGCGGCTCGTCGAATTCCGACATGAAGACCTATCCGCAATGGGAGGCCGAGGTTCTCGACCAGTGCTATGACAGCGCCGACTACATCTCGCTGCACATGTATTTCGCCAACCGCGAGAAGAACACGCTGAACTATCTCGCCCGAGCGACCAAGCTCGACCGCTACATCACCACGATCGGCGGCGTCATCGATTACATCAAGGCGAAGAAGCGCTCGAAGAAGACGATCGGCATTTCCTTCGACGAATGGAACGTCTGGTATCATTCCAACCAGCAGGACAAGGAGATCCTGGCGCGCGACGAATGGCCGGATGCGCCGCATCTGCTTGAGGACGTCTATAATTTCGAGGACGTGCTGCAGGTCGGCGGCATCCTCAACACCTTCATCCGCCGCTCCGACCGGGTCCGCATCGCCTGCATCGCCCAGCTCGTCAACGTCATCGCCCCGATCATGACCGAGGATGGTGGTGCGGCCTGGCGCCAGACGATCTATTATCCCTTCTATTACGCCTCGCGATATGGCCGCGGATCGGCGCTGCAGCTCGTCGTCGACGGCCCGACCTATGACAGCGACGAGGAGAACGAGGTTCCCTATCTCGACGTCTCGGCCGTGCATTCCGAGGATGGCCGGTCGCTGACCTTCTTTGCCGTCAACCGCCACCCCGATACGGCGCTCGATCTCGACGTGCGGCTGGAAGGTTTCGGCGGCGCCCGGCTGATCGAGCAGGTGGAAATGACCCATGGCGATCTCGAAGCGGTCAACACCGCGCGGCGGCCGGAGACGGTGGTGCCCGCCAAGGTCGACAGCGCCAAGATCGAAGACGGACGGGTGCGGGCGGCGCTGAAACCGCTGTCCTACAACGTCATCCGGCTGTCGGTGTGACAGCCGCCGCCGGTGCCGATCGGCCCGGCTGAGAAATCGGCCCCCTGCGAGGAGGCAGGCGGCCGGAGGATGGTTCGCCGAAGCGTCAGGCTCACAAGCCCGCTTCTGCGAACCGACAACCGCGACATGCCCCTGCGTGCCTCGAAGGCCGCCGCATCGTCGCTTACAAGGGAGGAGTTCATGCAAAAGTGGAAGAGGTTTGCATTCGGCTTCGTGCTGGCCACGCTCGGCCTGACCGCGGTGGCCGGAGCCCAAGACTATACCTCCTTGCCGCGCAAGGAGACGCTCATCGTTGAAAATCCGGAAGGGACGATCAAGAATCCCGGCTGGTTCAATATCTGGGTCAATGGCGGCGGCGGTGTTTCGACCGGCCTGCAGCAGCTGACCATGGATACGCTCTGGTATATCGACCCCGAACAGGGGCTTGGCGGCGCGGCCTGGGACAATTCGCTCGCCGCCGACAAGCCGCAATATAATGCCGACTTCACCGAAATGACCGTGAAACTGCGCAAGGGGCTCTATTGGAGCGACGGCGTGGAATTCACCGCCGATGACGTCGTCTATACCGTCAAGACCCAGATGGACCATCCCGGCATGGTCTGGAGCGCGGCCTTCTCGGTGCAGGTGGCAAGCGTCGAGGCAACCGATCCCCAGACCGTGGTGTTCAAACTGAAGAAGCCGAATTCGCGCTTTCATGCGATCTTCACCGTGCGCTGGAACGGCGCCTGGATCATGCCGAAACACGTCTTCGAGAAGGTCGAAGATCCGCTGCGCTACGATTTCGCCAATCCCGTCTCGCTCGGCGCCTACAAGCTCAAGGCCTACGACCCGCAGGGCAAATGGTATACCTGGGAGAAGCGCGACGACTGGCAGCGCACCTCGCTTGCCCGTTTCGGCGAGCCGGCCCCGAAATATGTGACCTATACCGATCCCGGCCCGCCGGATAAGCGCACGATCGCCCAGCTCGAGCACAATCTCGATATCATCCACGACAATACGCCGGAGGGCATGTTCACCCTCAAGGAGAAGTCGAAGACTGTCGATACCTGGTTCCCGGGCTTCCCCTTCGCCCATCCGGATCCGACGCTGCCGGCCGTGATCTTCAACACCCAGGAAGCGCCCTTCGACAAAGCCGACGTGCGCTGGGCGCTGGCTCTGCTGATTGACATCAAGGCCGTCGACATGGCGAGCTACCGCGGCGCGGCGACGCTTTCGGCACTCGGCGTGCCGCCGACGGCGGCGACGATGAAAGACTATCAGGCGCCGATGCAGGACTGGCTGAAGGATTTCGAGATCGATACCGGCAAGAGCAAGATCAAGCCTTATGACCCGACAGTCGGGCAACAGATCGCCGATATCCTGCGCAAACAGCCGAAGTTCAAGGACCAGATCCCGACCGATCCGGAAGCGATCAGCGGTGCCTTCGGCTATGGCTGGTGGAAACCGAACCCGAAAGCGGCCGGCGAACTGCTGGAGAAGGCCGGCTTCAAAAAGTCAGGCGGCAAGTGGCTGACCCCTGATGGACAGCCCTTCAAGATCCGGATGACGGTCGAAGGCGACACACGCTCGGTCTTCACCCGCGCCGGCACGCTGATTGCGCAGCAATGGGCGGCCTTCGGCATTGACGCCAAAGCCGTGCCGGCCGCGAAGCTCTGGCAGACGGCGCTGCAGCCCGGCGATTTCCAGGTGGCGATCGCCTGGAGCGTCGAGACCTGGGGCGGCGATCCCGACCTCTCCTTCTTCCTCGACAGCTGGCACTCTCAGTTCGTCGCCAAGAAGGGTGAGGTGCAGCCGCCGCGCAACTGGCAGCGCTGGTCCAATCCGGAGCTCGACAAGATCATCGAGAGCATCCGCGGCATCAGCGCCGACGATCCGAAGGGCATGGAGCTTGGCAAGGACTATCTGAAGCTGGTCGCCCGCGAAATGCCGACGATCCCGCTGATGTCCTATAACGTCTTCACCTCGATGGATACGACCTATTGGACCGGCTATCCCACCATCAAGGACCCCTATACGGATCCGGTGCCGAACTGGGCGAATTCGCGGCTGATGATGGTCAAGCTGAAGCCGGCTCAGCCGAAATAACCCTCCCAACGCCGGCGCGTAAGCCACCGCGCCGGCCCCCTTATCGGCGGGCATGTGCCTCGGTTGCCATGCTCGTCGATCCTTTCAAGAAAGGAACCAGAGAGGAACTTCCGCCTTATGACGCCCTATCTGATCTTTGTGCTGAAGCGGTTTGGTCAGTTTCTGCTCGTCGTCTTTCTCGGCGTGACGATCACCTTCTTCGTCACCCACCTGACCCCGATCGATCCGGTCGAAGAAAGCATAGGCGCCATCACCCAGATGGGTCAGTCCGATCCCAATGCGATCGAGCTGATGCGCCAGTCGCTGCGTGAGCTCTACGGCATGCAGGGCTCGATCTGGGAGCAATATCTGCATTTCTGGCTTCGGCTGGCGACCGGCGATCTCGGCCCCTCGCTCTCGGCCTTTCCGACCCCCGTCTCCACCATCATCCTGCGCTCGCTGCCCTGGACGATCGGGCTGATGACGGTCTCGACGCTGATCACCTTCGTGCTTGGCAATGCGATCGGCGCGCTTGCCGGCTATTATCGCAAGGACATGGTGCTGAAGGCCGTCAGCCTCGTCTTCATCGCGATGCTGCCCATCCCCTATTATATCCTCGCCTTCGTGCTGCTCATCGTCTTCGGCTTCATCTGGCCGGTGCTGCCGATCAATGGCGGCTATGAGATGAACGCCAATCTGGACCTCTCCTTTGCTCTCGTCATCGATATCCTCAAACACTCGATCCTGCCGGCCTTGTCGCTGATCCTGGTCGGCGCCGGCAGCTGGCTGATCGGCATGCGGGCGCTGGTTTCCAACATCATCACCGACGACTATGTCGTCTTTGCCGAGCTCGGCGGCGTGCCGAAGGGCAAGATCCTGCGCTCCTACATCGCCCGCAACGCCATGGTGCCGCAATTCACCGGGCTTGCCATGTCGCTCGGCGCGATCTTCAACGGCACCGTCATCACCGAAATCGTCTTCGGTTATCCCGGCATCGGCAATCTCTTGATCGAAGCGGTGCATGCCGGCGATTACAGCCTGGTGCTCGGCCTCAGCGCGCTGTCGATCGTCGGCGTCGCCGCCGCCGTCTTCATCATCGACGTGCTGAGCCCGCTGATCGACCCGCGCATCAAGGTGGAATAGGCCATGTTTACCATCATCCGCGACCTCGCCCGCCAGAATATGGAATTCCTCTGCGGCCTGCTTCTCTTTGCCGTCATCGTCGGCCTCGTCATCCTGTCGTATTTCTCGCCCTATGGCGCGACCGACATCTATCTCCTGCCGCCCGACATGCCGCCGGACAGCGAATATTGGCTGGGCACGACATCGCGCGGCCAGGACGTGTTCTGGCAGCTGACGATCGGCCTTCGCAACACGCTCTATTTCGGCATCGGCGTCGCCTTTCTCTCGCGCATCATCTCGCTCGTGGTCGGGCTGGTCGCCGGTTATGCCGGCGGCGCGGTGGACCGGGTGCTGATGGCGATCAACGACAGCGTCATGGTCATCCCGCAATTTCCGCTGCTGATCCTTTTCTATTTCGTGCTGAAGGACAACATGACCTGGGTGGCGCTGATCGTCATCATGGCCTCGCTCGGCTGGTCCTATGACGCGCGGCTGATCCGCTCGGTGGCGCTCGGCCTGAAGAGCCGGCCGTTCACCACCCAGAGCGTCTATTCCGGCATGACGATGCGCAAGATCCTGGTCGAGGAGCACCTGCCCTATGTGCTGCCGATCGTCTTCGCCACGACGATGAACAACATGATCTGGTCGATCGGCATGGAGATCACCCTTTCGGTGCTCGGTTTCACCGATATCGAGACGCCGACCATGGGGATGATGATCTATTGGGCCAATGCGCATTCGGCGCTGATCTCGGGCATCTGGTGGTGGGTGGCCGCCCCCGTCGCCGTCATCGTCATTCTCTTCCTGGCGCTGTTCCTGCTCTCCATGTCGATGAACGAATACAATGATCCGCGCAGCCGGCTGAACCGGATGGGAAGTTAGCATGGAGAATCTGGTCGAAATCGACAACCTGAAAGCCTATTACCGCGCCTTCCTCTATGGCGTCGATCGCGAGGTGCGCGCCGTCGACGATATCAGCCTGACGATCCGCCGCGGCGAGGTCTATGGCGTCGCCGGCGAATCGAGCAGCGGCAAGACGACGCTGATCAAGACCATTGCCGGCGCCATCCGGCCGCCGCTCCGGGTCGTCTCCGGCAGCGTCAAATTCCACTTCGGCGGCGGCACCCAGGATCTCTATGCGATGACGCCGGAGGAGCGCGTGGCGCTGCGCTGGAAGCATCTCTCCTACATCATGCAGGGCTCGATGAATGTGCTCAATCCGGTGCGCCGGATCCGCCATTCCTTCACCGATTTCGCCTTTCGCCACATGAAGGTGAGCAAATCGGTCTTCTTCGAAAAGGTCGCCAACCACCTGCAGCGGCTGAAGCTCGATCCGCAGCTACTCGACGCCTATCCGCACGAACTCTCCGGCGGCATGCGCCAGCGCATGACCATTGCGCTCGCCACCATCCTGACGCCGGAATTCATCATCGCCGACGAGCCGACGACGGCGCTCGACGTGATCGTGCAGCGCGACGTCCTGTCGATGATCCGCGACATCCAGCGCGAGATGGGCTCCTCATTCCTGTTCGTCACCCATGATATGGGCGTGCATGCGACCGTCTCCGACCGCATCGGCATCGTCTATGCCGGGCGGCTGGTGGAGGAGGCGCCGACGGCGAAGCTCTTCAGCGCGCCGCTCCACCCCTATACGCAGCATCTCGTCGGCAGCCTGCCGAAGATCGGCGACCCCACCACCCGGCCCTCGCTGGAGGGGCGGCCGCCCAACCTTGCTATGCCGCCGGAAGGCTGCCGCTTTCACCCGCGCTGCCCGAAGCGCATGGAGATCTGCTCACAGAAGGTTCCGCCCTTGGTCACCGTCGCGCCAGAGCGGCGGGTGGCGTGTTTTGCGGTTACGGGGGATCAGGTTTGACGCTGCTTAGCCTCTCGCATGTGACGAAAATCTACCGCCAGGGCGGCATGCTCGGCCGGCGGCTGATCACCGCCGTCAAGGATGTCAGCTTCGAGATCGGCGACGAGCCGGAGATCCTGTCGATCGTCGGCGAATCCGGCTCGGGCAAATCGACGGTGGCGGCGATGATCCTCGGCCAGGCAGAGCCGACCGAAGGCGAGCTGCAATTTGCCGGCAAGACCGTGGCGATCCACAGCCGGGCCGAACGCAAGGCCTTCATGAAGGAGGTGCAGCCGGTGCTGCAGAACCCCTTCGAAGCCTTCAACCCGCTGAAGCGAGTGGACCGCTACCTCTTCGAGACCGCCCGCAACTTCTCCGCCTCCGGCAACCGGCCGGACCGGCGGGAAGTGGAGAAGATGGCCGACACCGCCCTCCATCACGTCGGCCTGACGCTGGAAGAGGTGAAGGGCCGCTTCCCCCACGAACTCTCCGGCGGCCAGCTCCAACGCGTCGCCATCGCCCGCGCGCTGATCCCTGAGCCGCGCCTGCTAGTGGCCGACGAACCGGTCTCCATGGTCGACGCCTCGCTGCGCATGGCGATCGTCAACCTCTTCGGCCGGCTGAAGAACGAGCTCGGGCTTTCGATCATCTACATCACCCATGATCTCGCCACCGCCTATTACATCAGCGACAACATCATCATCATGCGCAAAGGCGAAATCGTCGAGCGGGGGCGGGCGCGGGCGGTGTTGGACGATCCGCAGCATGAGTATTCGCGGGCGTTGAAGGATGCGGTGCTGGCGGCGGATTTTAGTGCGGTGGTATAGTTCGCCAGTAGCTGACATCGGCGGCTTGGATGCAACGTCTGATTTGGGGCCGTGAGGGGAACCGAAAAGCGGACAACCGAGCTTGTTGATCATGCGGCGGCAATCAGGGAGTCTGTCGATTGGTTCAGGCTCCGATGATCATCGCACGACGAGGCCCTGGAAACCCAAAGGCTTCATGGACCGAGCTGCCGCGAGCCACGCCCACCTACATTCCCAGCGTGCGTCGTATAGTGCAACTTCCATCCCGCATCCTTGTGAGCTTTTATGGCTTCTTCTTTTGGATGTCGGTAGACATTCCCCTTTCCAACGGAGACAACACAGGAAGCTCCCTCAAACGGAGGCCGCGGAACGTCGCCCTCGAATGAAGCTCCATGGTGGGTTGCAACCAAGTAATCGGGCCTGAATGAAACCGGCAGCCTTAAAAATTTGTAGTGTGCATCTCCGACCAGAAGCGCTTGCTTCCCAGACTGAAGGGTGATGGTGAACAGAAGCCCACTGTTGTTGGCGTCATTTCGCAATCCGCCGGCTTGGCGGATGCTTCCCCATCCAAGATCAAGATCCCGAAATGCGACTATCAGTCTGCCATCGCGCTCGAGAAGGGAAGCGAAGCGTCTTGCGCCAGGCCCCATTTTCTGGTCAGGGACGATCCAGCAGGCTTTTCTGAGGTATGGGTACCTGTATCCAGAAAGCAGATGATCGAAGTCCCAGTGCGACAAGACTACGAAATCGACCCTCCGCGGTGCAAAGTGTGCAGGCTCGGTGCGCTGGTTGAATATAAGTGGCCAGCCGGCATCGAAATACAACTTCGCTTCACCCGCCTCGTCATTCAGGCCAACGAAGCTCGCTTGCCCGACGTCGTGTACCTTGAGGTGTGACGGTGCGCCGACTGCCGCCAATGTTCGCTCGACGTCTGCAAGGGCATGCTCGTCAGGGTACGGAAGACCGCAACTGCGGTGGAGGTCGTTCGCGACAGACCGTTGATCGGGGATGCCCGCACCGCCTGGAAACGGGCGGGAATCCTCTGGTCCATCGCTGAAAAGGTACTCACCGCGGCTCACCCAGACGTCGGTGGCCTGTGCGTACCCCGTTGGCCCCAAAACCGCGATGTTTGCCCTGAGCGATCGATCTTCCCGAGCACCTATTTCTAGAAAAAGCCACGCCCCTTCGCCAATCGCTTCTGCGTCGATGCCGAAAACCTCTGAAAACCGTCTTCCTGTATTGCTGACCCGGACGAGTGCAAAGTTCTGCAGCGCACTGTCGGCTTTCAGCAAGTGCGGGTCGAGTCCTGCGTCTGAGACAAGAACGGCGTCAATCTCGATCGTGAGGCGCCTACCTCTGCCGGACGGCGTATCTTCTGCCGCGTAGATCCGTCCAACGATCCTGCGCTTCTCCAAATTGTCCCCCTCTCGATTATGTGGTTAACCTCGTTAGAAGCATCCAAACAGCTTGACGATCATGATCGTTAATTACGTGATAGGCGCATAGCGATTCATTTTTCAAAAGCAGATCTCAACTGCAGCGTCGGAGTCGACCGCATTTCGCCCGGGAGCCGCGGCCAGCCTTTATTCGACCGATAACTAAGTTGGCGAAGACCTGCACGATATGGTTGAAATCAGTGAAAATGGAAGATAAATACTTCGCGTCCGGGCGGAGTGGTGAAAACCACTGATTCACTGATGTGGGTCACTGTTACCAAGACTGGCATGCCTGAGCTTAAAGCTGCACTCCTTGGAGTGCTTAATCGTTATGAAATCTTTGCGTCCGGACACCTTAACCAATACTTGACGGGAACGAAATTGAGCAATGTTGACGACCGCATCTGGATTACCTCCCGTGTCAGAATGATCGCTGAACGAAAAGCTATTCGAAATCAGAACATTAGCTACCTATCTGTTACATATTATTCCCTATTCACGGTAGTCCTATCAGTATTCTCCAAGTTCTATGTGCAAACCTATCCTCTGCTTGAGGAGATCAACCTTTCGGCCTCGGTCATTGTGTTGGTCGCGTCTCTTGTCGCTGGAGGATTTCGGTTTGAAAGCCGCGCGAATATATTCCGCGAGTGCTATTTAAAACTTCAGAAACTTGAGAGCAAAGGCACAAGCTCGGAAGAGAGACTTAACCAATATCTTGAAATCCTTGAGATCTACCCGAACCATTCCGAAAAAGATTACTACGATCTGATCGTAAATCATACATACTGGGAGGGCAAGAAACTGAATATGGGCGAAAAGCCGCTCACTCCGACAAAGTATATGTGGCTATCTTATATTTTCCGCCATACTTTTTATTACGTTGCCATCACATTTTTATTTTCAGTCCCATTGGTCTTTCTTGCCTGGCCTTTGATTTCTGGGTGGGTGTGCAGGTGACCGCGCTCGACATTTTTACCATCGAGTTCGCCCCACAGCGATTAGCGGAAATCTTCAACGAACGTGTCCTCCACTCTCACACCATCGGGAAGGATGGCGCTCATCCCTCCGTCTTCGCCCAAACCCTCGATGAGGGAGTACAGCGAATTTCTGACAGGGCACTCGCTGGATCGTACAATTTCACGACGTTTAAACAAAAGCTCGTACTCAAAGGCCCGGATAAGCCGCCACGGCAAATTTCTGTTGCCACGGCAAGAGATCGGGTCGCATTACGTGCGCTAACCAATGTTTTGATGTCGGTTTTTCCCGACGCTAGGGTCCCACCCGCCCATCATATCGTAGACGAAGTAGCTGCTTTGATAGCGCCGCTCGCAGATGACTACTCGTTCATTCAAATCGACATAAAAAACTTTTATCCCACAGTGCAACACGACGAGTTGCTTCGCCGATTGAGAACTCGCATTCGTCACAGGCCGCTTCTTAAGCTAATCATCCAAGCAGTTAGCACTCCGACCTCAGCCAGCAAGGAAACTCGACCCAACAGGATTGGCATCCCGCAGGGTCTCAGCATATCTAACGTGTTGTCTTCGATCTATATGATGAAATTCGATGATTTTGCCCGGTCGCGCTTTGCATATTTCCGATATGTCGACGACATCTTGATCGTGTGCCCCACGACACATGCCAAGCGGAACTTTCGTTTGATCAAAGGACGGTTGGCGCAGATTGGGCTGGAGTGTCATCGCCTCGAAGACAAAACAAAGACTAAAATTGTCCCACTCTCCCAAGGAGTCGACTATCTTGGCTTCCATCTCGCGCCCGAAATCACGTCGGTGCGAGAAAGCTCATACCGGCGCATCATCGACAAGGTGATGAGGGTGATGACCGGAGTGAAATATAACGCAAATCACGCCAAAATCCTCACTCGTCTAAATCTGAAAATCACCGGATGCATCTTTGATGGCCGAAGAATGGGCTGGATGTTCTTCTTTTCGATGACGGACGACCTAAAGCAACTTCAGCGGTTAGACAGCTTTATTGCGAAAACATGGCGGAGGTTGGGGATGGATCAGTTCGGCACTCCAAAGCGATTTGTTAAGGCATATCATGAGATAAATTTTAACCTTGCCTCAACTCGCTACATTCCCAGGTTCGACGAATATTCCACCGATCAGAAGATCGACATGATCGCTACAATGAAGATTATCGACCGTTCTATAGTGGCAAACTGGCCTATCGAGCGGATTAATCGCAAGTTTTTTCAGCTGATCAGAAAGGAAGTCGCGGAACTCGAAAAGGATATCACGCCACTCAGTTGAAACGAGACGTTAGCAACCCACGCTAACACCGTGCATCCCGCTCCACACGACGCGGAAAGGCGAACTGGTCACATGGCTACCGAAGTATTTGTGACCGCAGCCCACGCGATGGCGACTCAAGTTCGTGGTGGCCACGAGCCTCACGCTCGCTGGCTTGTCGAGCATACTTCGATAATCTCGTTACCATCGAAGTAACCCAGATCGTTATGCATGTATTTCATACCTTGATCTTCTGTCTGTTTCCCTTCGGTGCCGCTGTGGCATTACGACCATAGCGGGGCCAACCTACCAAGCTCACGATCAACCCTTGGGAGGATAAGGATCTTTCCCATAGCTATAGGCTTCCCGGAACCGGGCATCGCGGCCCGCCACCGACCCGGCCGAAACAATCGTTGCGGCGGACGTTCTGATGGATGCGGTGGGCGAAATCGCGCAGCACGATATCGCCGGCGTGGTGGCCGTGCCTGTCGTTGATGCGTTTGAAATTATCGATGTCGAAGACGGCGAGGCAGCCCGGGCTTCCGTGCCGGGCGGCGGCCAGCATGTCGTCGACGCGCGCCATGACGAAGCGGCGGTCGGCGACACCGGTCAGCTCGTCGGTGTAGGAGGCCTTGATCGCCTGGTCGCGATCCTGCCGCACGCTCCTGCCCTGCGCGCGCAGATGGGTGATGTCGCTTGCAATGCACATCATCCAGCCGTTGGTCTGGACTGCCTCGGTCATCCAGAGCCAGCGGCCATCCCAGACGTCCGTCTCGGAGGCGCGATAGCCCGCAATCCCGCGCGCTATCCGCCGGGCTTCAATTCGGAGATGTAGCGGACGATCGGGTTGACCTGCCGGTTCTCGATTTCGGCATCGTTGCGCAAGCGGATCGCCTTGCGGACGAGCCTGGCGCCGAGATAGCGGATCGGCTCCGGCGGCAGCCTCTTGCGCTTGCCAAGTCCGACAAGACCGCTGCGGCTCCATTGATCATCCCGGCCGAGCACCAGACTCGCGAGGATGCGGCCGGCCACAGGCGTCTGGGCGATGCCGGTGCCGTTGAAGCCGATGCCGAAGAAGATATTGGGCTGGCCCGCGAGATGGCCGAAGATCGGCAGATGATCCGCGGTGCAGTCGATCGGTCCCGACCAGTCGTGCTCGATCTCCACGGTTCTCAGTTCGGGATAGACCCGGTCCAGCTCGCGCCTGTTGTCGGCGCCCTTTTCCGTGCCGCGGTTGAAGGAGGGACCGATCCGATCGCCGTAGGCGATCTTGCCGCTGCCGCGGCCGAAGATCACCCGCCCCTCCGGCGTGCGCTGGTAATAGAGCACATGCGCCTGCGCGTCGCAGATCGATTCGCCGCCCATCCACCCCAGGCGCTGAAGCAGATCCGGCACAGGTTCCGTGGCGACGATCTGGCTTTCGACCACATAGATGTAGCGCAGGAGCTCGGGAATGGATGCAAGCCAGGCATTCGCCGCCAGCACGACGCGGCCGGCGCGAAGGCGGCCCTGCGGCGTGTGCAGGGTGGCGACGGCCCCCGGCTCGATCGCGGTGACGGGCGTCTTTTCGTGGATGATCACATGGCGCGCGAGAGCGAGCCGGCGCAGGCCCGCGGCGAGCTTTGCCGGCTGCACCGTTCCTGCCCGCATCTCGGCAATGCCCATGTAGGAGGCGCGGGAGCCGGTGCGGCGGGCAATCTCGCCGGCATCGAGCCGGGTGAAGCGCGCTTCGCCCTGGGCCTCCGCCATATCAACCGCCTTCCGCCATGCGCCTTCCTGGGCCCTGGCGCTTGCCGTCCACAGCCATCCATCCAGCCTGAGATTCATGTCGATCGCGCCGCTTGCCTGCAGGGCCTCCAGCTCGTCGATTGCATCGGCGGTCGCCCGGCAGAGCGAAAGCGCCTCCGTCTCTCCCACTACGGCGGCGAGGAGATCAATCTCGGCAAACCAGGAGTGGACCTGGCCGCCATTGCGGCCGGATGCCCCTGCCCCGCAGCAATCCGCTTCGAGCAGCACGATCTTGAGCCCGGGATCCTGCTCCGTCAGGCGCAGCGCCGTCCACAGGCCGGTATAGCCGCCGCCGACGATCGCGACATCGGCGGCCTGATCGCCGACGAGGGGCGTGGTGACGGGGCCGGCGCCGGCGTCCTGGAGCCAGAAGGAGCGGTCCGTGCCACGCGCCAGGACCGGCGGTCTCAAGGTGTAGCGCATGATGTCAGCCCTCCGCGGCAGAGATTTCGGCGGAATATTTCTGCAGGAGCCATGGCGGAATGGCGGCGAGCCTCTGCGGGAAGCCCCCTTCGTGCAGGCAGGTCCCGGCAGCCGCATCGGTTGCGAGGCGCATGGCCGCCTCGGCATCCATGCCTTTCAGAAGATGCGCGACAATAAAGGTGGCGATGAAACTGTCGCCGGCGCCGCAGGTATCGACGACATCGACTGCTTGCGCCGGCACATGGACAAGCTCCGCACCGTCGTCAAAGAAGGCGCCGCGCCGGCCGCAGGTCAGGACGATCCTCGCGGCGCCACGCTCCTTCAAGGCTCCGATGACGGGCTCGACCGGCACGTGCGGCTCATCCGGCCCGGATGCGAAGACCAGCGGCACGCCCTTGAGATCCAGTGACTGGTGCGCCGTCGAGACGTCAATGCTGAAGCGAATGCGGTCCTCGATCAGCCGCTCGATGAGCTCGGCGCTGGAATTGGTGCCGAGGTGAACCCAGTCGGCCCCCCTGAGTGCCGCATAGCGCTCCGGAGACGGAACGTAATTGCGCCCGACCCCAAGATCTTCAAGCAGGAACCTGCGGTCGCCTTCCTGCTCCAGGAGCAGGGTGACGGCGGTAGCGCCGTCCCGCCGCTCCAGGTCCGCCCCAGGCAGACCGACGGCTTCGATCGCTGTGGCGATCACGTCGCCCTCGGCATCCCTACCGACCACGCCGAAATAGCGGGCATCGCAGCCTTGCCGATGCCACTGCGCCGCCACATTAAGCGCATTGCCGCCGACAGCCATGCTATTCTTGCTGAGGTAAACGTCCAGGCAGTTGTCGCCAACCGCAATCAGCCTCATCGCCGCCATCACGCGACCTCCCCTGCCTGCTGGAGATAAGGCGCGATCCCCTCAAGGCAGCGGCTCCAGGTCGTGACCGGGTCAAGAGCATAGGAGCCGTTGCCGAAGGGTTCAAAGGTGAGCTTGCCGCGGTATCCGGCATCCGCGAGCTGCTGCAGATAGCTGCCCAGCGGCAGGTTGCCGTCGCCCCAGGCAAGATGGCCTGCCGGGTTGCCGTCGACCAGCTGCACATGGGCGAGACGCTCGCCGAAGAGGCGGACATAATCTGCGACAGTATCGCCTGCCGTTGCCATGCCGACGGTATCCAGGACCACGTCGATGACGGGCGATCCGACATCGGAAAGCATGCGCGAGAGCTCGGCGGCATTGGTGACGATATTCGTCTCGACTCGCTGCAGCGGTTCCAGCAGGCAGCGGATGCCGCAGGCGGCAGCGTGAGCTGCGATCTGCCGCAGCGCGTCGGCCGCATCCTCCCAGGCCCGCTCTCGGGGCGCGCTTTCAAAACCGCGGCCGGTCGTCAGGAACAGGTAGCGTCCACCGAGCTCGGCGCAGATCTCCGCCGCGTGGCGGAAGCGGTCGATGCTGTCCTGCCTGAACTGCCGGTCACCGGAGGCTATGTTGATCGGATAGATGACCTGCTCGGGCGTGAAACACCATGTGGAGAGGCCATTGTCGGCAAGGATGCCTCGCACCCGGGCAATACGGGCTTGATCGGCATGGAAGAGGTCGAGATGGGGGGCGATCCCCCAGAGCTCGATTTCGGCGAAGCCGAAGCCGCGGATGATTTCCGCGACCTTTTCGAAGGGATAGTGCTGAAAGCTGAAATTGGCGCCGATCAGCTGCCTGGCCGAGAGTTTTGGCACTTCCGGTTTCCTCATGGAATCACTTGCCGATGCCTTCGGTGAGGCCGCGGATGAAATAACGCTGGGTGAAGAAGAAGATGATGACGATCGGCAGCGCCGAGATGGTCATGGCGGCAAAGACCTCGGCGAAATTGGTGCCATGCTTGGCCATCAGCGAGGTCAGGCCGACCGGCAGGGTCTGCACGTCGATCTGGTTGGTGAAGATCATCGCGAAGATATATTCGTTCCAGGCAAACAGGATGTGCAGGATGATGCAGGAGACGATGATCGACCGGCAGAGCGGCAGCATGATCTTGCGGAAGATCTGCCCCTCGCTGGCACCATCGATCATGGCCGCCTCGTCCAGATCGCGCGGCAGATCGAGCATATAGGCGCGGATCAGGAAGGTGGTGAAGGGCACGCGGAAGGCCGTGTAAAGGATGATCAGCGCCCAGTGCGTATTGTAGAGGCCAAGGCTCTGCATCATCTGCACGAGCGGCACCAGCGCGACCGTCGGGCTGAGCATCATGCCGCCGAGCACGAAACCAACGATAACAGGCTTGCCGAACATCTGCGTCCGGGTTAGGCCATAGGCGGTCCAGGCACTGATGAAGACCGTGGTGATTGTGGAAACGACGGTCACCAGCAGGCTCGAGAACAGGAAATTGCGCACACCCTGGTTCCAGGCCGCGACGTAATTGTCGAAGGACCAGCGGTCGGGAAGCGCGAAGGGATCGCTGAAGATCTGGCTGTTCGACTTGAAGCCGCCGAGCGCCATCCAGATCAGCGGGTAGACGACGAGAATGCCCGCCGCCACCAGCAGCGCCATCAGCACTCCCTTGCCGATGACCAGCCAGGGGTTGCGCAGCGACGCGCCCGCAGGAATGACCACCGCGCTCATGCCTCCACCCTCCGCCGCTTGGTGTACCAGAGCTGGAGCAGGCCTGTCGTCAAGGTGGCCAGGAAGATGACCCCGCCGATCGCGGCCGCATAGCCCATGTCGTTCTGGTTGAAGCCCTGTTCGTAGAGCCATGTGCCCAGCACCTGGCTCGAATTGTTCGGCCCGCCGCCGGTCATCACCATGACTTCGTTGAAGACCTGGAAGGCGCCGGCAATGGTGACGATGATCATCATGCCGGTCATTTCGCGGGTGAGCGGGAAGGTGATGCAGAAGAGCTGGCGAAGCGGTCCGGCCCCATCGACAGTGGCGGCATCGTAGAGTTCGCGCGGGATCTTCTGGATGGCGATGGTGAAGAGCAGCGTGGAATAGCCGAAGCCCTGCCACTGGCTCATCGCGATGATCGCGTAGATCGCCGTGCGCTCGTCACCCAGCCAGGTATAAGACAGGTTCTGCAGCCCGAGCAGATGCAGCAGGGCGTCGAGAAGGCCGATATCGGGCTGGTAGATGAAATAGAACAGCAGGCCGGTGACCGTGGTGGAGATTGCCGAGGGAATGAAATAGACGGCCCGCCAGAAATTCCGCCAGGCGCGGCTCCTCAGCCCCTCGATGATGGCGGCAAGCACGAAGGCGGCGAAAACCTGGAAGACGACGGAGAGCACGGCATAGAGGCCGTTATTGGTCAGCGCCCGCCAGACGACCGGATCGTCCAGCAGCCGGCGGTAATTGTCGAGCCCGACGTAAGCGACCTCGCCGGTGAAGATGTCCTGGGTGGTTGTGCTGACAAAGAGGTTGTCGACGATCGGATAATAGACGAACCAGCCGACAATGATAAGCGCCACGATGCCCCAGCGCAACGCCGCCAGCTGCTGCAGCAGGCCGTGCCGCAGCCATCTCCTGCGGTTGGAGACGGCGCCGCGCAGGGCGGCACCGTTGCTTGTCGGGGTTGCCGTCACGCTCGCCATCGTCATTGCCCGGCGGCAGCCGCGGCAGCTTTGCGGACAGAGGCGAGAAGATCTTCCGCCGACATGGAGCCGCCGGCGAAGGCCTGCACGCCGGAAAGCCAGGCAGCGGCGACACGCGGATGGTTGACCGTGTCGAGCCATGGCATGAGGTAGCTTGCCTTGGCGATCTCCTCCATGCCTTCGGCGACATTGGGATTGATCCTGGTCTTGTCCGCGCCGCCGATCACCGCGCTCGGCTGGCCATAGGGCGGCGCCGACAGCGTCCTGCCGTTTTCCTGGCTGGTGAGGAACTTCAGGAAGTCGATCGCCAGGGGAAGGTTCTTCGCCTTGGCATTGACCATGTAACCCTCGGGCGCGCCTTCGAGCGCCGTGGCCGAGCCCTTGCCATCGCTCGGAGCCGGCAGCTTGAAAAAGCCGAACTCCTCCGGCTTCAGGGCGGTTTCCTTGGTCGCGGCCTGATCGAACTCGATGATCTCCTGGTAGTACATGGCCGCCTTCCTGTCGCTCATCGACTGGAGTGCGGTCTGGTAGGAGAGGCCGTTGACCTGGGCGCCGCCGGCGCAGCGCTCCTGAAGCGAGCGGTACTGCCCGAGTGCTGCGATATAGCCGGGATGGTCGAAGATCGCCGTCTTCGGCTTTAAATCGCGCTCCAGCGTCTCGGTCGGCACGTTATAGGCCAGCAACTGCCCGAGATAATGGACGAGCGGCCAGGATTCCTTGTTGCCGATCGCGATCGGAACGACGCCCGAACCCTTCAGCGCATCGCACGCCTTCAACAGCGCGTCGAAATCCTTCGGCGGCTCGATGCCAAGATCGGCGAACATCTTCTTGTTGTAGCCCATGAATTTCGCATCGAGATAAAGCGGCACACCGAAATACTTGCCGTTATACGAAAAGGCTTTCACGGCGGCCGGGCTCAGCGTCTTGCCCCATTCGGTCTCCGGCCCGATGACCTTGGACAGATCGACGGCGCGATTGCCGCGGATGAAGTTCTCGCCCCAGGTCCCCGTCCAGGAGAAATAAATGTCCGGCAGCGAGTTCGAGGCGACCAGCGTCTTGGTCTTGCCCTTGATGCTGTCGTCGTTCTCCTGGATGAGCTCGATCTTCACGTCGGGATGCTGCGCCTCATAGGCCTTGGCGACATTGACGAAATAGGGGGAAAGCTGCTGCAGGCCGAACTTGGTCAGGATCGTCAGCTTGCCGCTGTAGTCGACCTTGGCGGCCGGATCGGCAACCGGCGCATCGCCGGCCGCAGAGGCCGTTGCCGGGAAGGCTCCCCAGGAAATCGAGATGACCGATACTGCCGCAATCATCGCAGCAGTGGAGTGGATGGACCGTTGCATTTTCATTCCCCTTTTGCTTGTTGATCGTGCGGCAGATCGCGGTGTCCTACCGTCCGCCATCCGCCGGTCAGAAGCGGCAAGCCTCTTTCGCCGCTGCGGCGAAGAGGCTCGCGGCATGCATCAATACTCGACCCGCTTGTAGTAGCGGCGGGTCGTCAGCGGGTGCTGGCGCAGCACTTCGAGATGGGCGCTCAGCCGCTCCAGCAGCGTGGCGAGGACCACCGGCGAGATCAGGCTGCGGACCTCCGGCGAAATGCCGGGAAGGGCGACGGATGCGGAATCGAGGATCCAGACCTTGTCGGTATAGCGATGGACGAAGCGCTCGACCCGCTCGCCGAGCGGCCGCAGCGCATCCTCGCCCTTGAACAGGAACACGCTGACGCCCGGCTCGACCAGTTCCAGCGTGCCGTGGAAGAAATCGGCGGCATGAACGGGCCGCGTGCGGATCCACTGCATTTCTTCCAGGATGCACATGCCGTAATAATGCGCCTCCGGCCAGACCGAGCCGGCGCCGGTGAAGATATGGTATGGCTCGTCCTTGATGGACTGGGCGAGCTTCGCCGCCTCGTCTTCATAGGCGGCCTTGGCCTCCGCCAGCAGCCCCGGCAGCCTCTTCAGCTCGGAAACGATCGCGTCGAAATTCGCGATCCTGCCTGTTTCGGCGAGCAGCGCCAGGACGATGATCATGGTCTGCAGGTAGAAGGACTCCGACGACGTGTCGTCTTCGGCGAAGTTGGTATAGGTGTGATCGGCCTGCTGAGCGAGCGGCGTGTCGGCATGGCCGGTGAGCGTCAACAGGCGCACGCCGCGTTCCTTGAGGAAGGGCAGAAGCGCGACGCTCTCCTTGGTCGTGCCCGACAATGACGGCATCACCACCAGCGCCTTTTCGTCGAGGCCAGCCGGCGGATCGAGGATCACCTGGGCCGGGAAGCAGGCCGATACCGGAAAGGTCGTATGGCGGGCGGCGAGCTCGATCGCAGGAAAGGTCAGGAGCTGCACGCCGCCGGTGCCCATGAAGTAAAGCCGCTCGATCCCCGCATCGAGCAGTTCGCGCATCAGCGGGCGGATCCAGTCAGCAATCGCAACGGCGCCCGTCTGGATCTTCAGGAAGCGGGCTTGGTCAAAGTTCAACATTCGAGTCCCTTGTCTGTCAGTAGTGAGCACGCACACGTCCCCCACTTCAGGCGGCAGACTGCGGCGCGCCGGCATGCAGTCGCCAATTCGAAAATGTGATATCGATCTCACACGAAGATCAAAAGAAAGACCGGCCGCCCCTCGGGAGTGATGAGAGACCGATCTCACACGCGGATTAATGCATGGTCCGGCCGGCATGGCAAGCCTCTTCTTGCAGAAATTTCACCTGATGCTGGAAAGAGCCTGTCTCGGACAAACGAGGAGAGGCGCGAGCAGATCAGCGTCCGGTCGTGCGGGAAGGCCGGGAGACGGAGCCGCGCACGACCAGGCGCGTCGGGAACTGCTCCCTGTGCGGCGGCTCACGGCTGCCGTTGATCCGCTGCATCAGCAGCTTCACCGCAAGCGGGCCGATCTGCGCGATCGGCTGCGCCACGACGGTGATCTGCGGGTCGGTGAACGTGGCGAGGTTGAAGTCGTCGAAGCCGACCAGGGAAACGGCATGCGGCACGGCAAGCCCCATCGAGCGCAGCCCGAGAAGCGCCCCTTGCGTCATCAGGCTGTCGACGGTGAAGACCGCTGTCGGGCGCGACGGCCGGCTGAACAGGCGGATGGTGGCATCGATTGCATATTCCACCGTCGATCGCGAGACGATGATCAGCGATTCGTCCACCTCGATGCCATGGCTCTGCAGCGCCTGGATATAGCCGGCGAGACGGCCGCGGGCAGTCGTGATGCGGGAATCGTCCTGGATGAGACCGATGCGGCGATGGCCGTTGGCGATCAGATAGCTCACGGCCTCGCGGGCTCCGCCTTCATTGTCGACGGTAACGCTGTCACAGGCAACCTGCGGCAAGGCGCGGTCGATGAGGACGAGCGGCGTTCCGTCCCGGACCAGCCGAACCAGGTGCTCCTTGTTGTCGGCCGAGGTCGGCGCGACGATGAAGCCGCGCACATTGAGGGACCTCAGGCTTTCGAGCAGTTCCACCTCCTGCTCCGGATCCTCTTCGCTGCTGGCGATCAGCAGGTTGTGGCGAAAGGCGCGCAGATCGACATCGACATCATGAGCGATCCGGGCAAAAAACGGGTTCTGGATGTCGCCCGGCATGAAACCGATGAGCGGCAACTGCCCTCGCCGCAAGGCTTGCGCCACGCGATTGCTGCGATAGCCGAGCCGATCAGCCGCTGCCAGCACCCGCTCTGCCGCGTCTCCGCCGACATAGCCGTAACCGTTCAATGCGCGGGCGGCGGTCGCGCGCGACACGTTCGCGGCGCGCGCAACGTCTATCAGCGTCACTGCCTTTGGCGCCACTTCGCTGGTCCCCGCTGGATCCTGTCCGGCCTTCAAAGCCAGGATGACGCCTAGCAGAGGTCGCCCGACCAATTCAAGAGCGGCATCTGGAAAGCGCAACTATCAGAGCCGCGGGGACAACCCCGCCCTGTGCCCCCTCAATGGGCAATCAGCGCATAATCCTCATCCGCAAGCTCGAACCTCGGCAGCGTCTTCGGCAGATCATTGATCCCATATATTTCCGTTATGATCGGGCTTTCGCCGATGATGACGGAGCCGCAGGGTGGGCCGTCGGGCTGGAAGATGGTGATCACGTCGGTCAGTTGCCAGCGCAGCACCAGGCAGGCCTGATCGGTATAGGGATTGGTCAGCTCGTCGGCGAAATAGGCGGTGTTCTGCTCGCTCACGGTCACCTGCTGGAAAGAGCGCGAGGTCATGCTCAGGCTCGACGACACGCTTGCCGAGAACGGGCCGAAACCGACGTTCGCGTTCATGCCGAGGCTCGCTGCCAAGGTGCTTTCGTGGGTGGAAGTCTCCTGCCGGCCTGTCGTCACCGTGGTGGTGATCGTCTTTTTCTCGCCGGGCGCCAGGGTGCAGGAATCCCCCTGCCGATCCCAGAATTGTTCGCGCAGGACGGTCTTGCCGTCTGCAAGCGTGGAGCATCCCACCAGCACACGCGGGGAATCGGGCGGCACGAGCATGCTTGCTGTGGGCTGCGGCACCGGGCCAATGTCATTAGGCGAAGTCAGCAGCATGTAGTTGGCGGGGACGATCTCGCCGTCAGTTTGCATTATGATCGAGCACATATAGGAGCCCGTCTGCGCTGCCTGCAGGATGCAGACGTCATCCTGAATGAAGGCCAGCTGCCCGGGATCCCCCGGAGCGACGTAGCTCTTGCTTGCGGGCGAGAGCATGGAGCTGAGATAGATGGGGATGTCGAAGCCGTTGAGGATCGTGAACACTCCGACCGGCGGCGGCGGGGCGTCCGAGGTTGCGTCCGAATGCAGATTGGCCGGCAAGGGCCAGCTGCTGTACAGCGTTTTCCGATAAAGCGAGCGCATGCATCACCTCCGTTGCCTTTTCAGATAAACAACCATATATTGCATTTTATTGCAACACTACCTGAGTTGGCAACGATGAGGATCGTCGGCATCAATATGCAGGGCTCGAACGTGGGGACGGGCCAGAGCAAGTTCGTGGGGGTGATTTCGCAATTCTTCCTCGACCGCAGGGTGGCAGCCGACATCGTCTGCATTCAGGAAGCCGGGCCGTCTCCGCCGACCGGCGGCTCCTTTACCGCATACAATCCCGCCAACTATCCGCCCTGGCTCGGAGGGGTGGCGCCGCCGCCTGCGGCGCTGATGTTCATCGGCAGCTGGGCAGTCGGGAGGGAGCCTCTGATCGTCAAAGTGTTCTGGCTGCAGACCGATCCGGGCGGCAATCGCTGCAATCTCTGCATCTGCATCCGCGACAGCATCGAAACTCCGCATCTGATCTACATCCCCGCGGCCGGCGCCGCGGCATCACGCGGCGCGATCGGATTTGAAGTCAGGCTGACGGGCGGCGCAATTCGACGCATCTATACGCTGCATGCTTTGAGCGGCGGCGGGGCCGACGCCCCCGCTCTTATGGCCGGCATATCAGTCGCCCCCTTGGCCCCGGGGGCTGCGGCCGCACCGCCCTGGATTGCCGTCGGCGACTACAACCGCGCTCCGTCGGCGGCAGCATGGCCCGTGCCGCCGCCGGGCACTATTTGCCCGCCCAACGCAGCGACCTTGCCTTCTCATGATTCGAAGCTGGATTATGCCATCTGCTCGCCGGGGCTGGGCCCCGCCACGGTCATCGTCCAGCCCGCCGGAAGCGTCTCCGATCATCAGTATATCGTCTGCGATGTTTAGGGGCGCGGCTGAGTTAGGACCCCGCGGAACTGAGCCAGCATCAGCGTCCTACGCCGCCCGCACCCTATCCCGGCCGCTCATCTTCGCATCATAAAGCGCCTGATCCGCACGCCGATAGAGCTCGGACACGCTGTCCGTCGGCACACACCCTGCGATACCGGCAGAACAGGTGTAGCTGAAGTCAGGCGAGTCCGGCAGCGGCCGCGAGAAGCGGATCACCGTCAGCATGCGCTCGACCATGGCAAGCGCGTCTTCCGGGCCGGTGGCCGGCATGACGAGGAGGAATTCCTCGCCGCCGACGCGGCCGAAACAGTCGTTGCGGCGGACATTCTGGTGAATGCGGTGGGCGAAATCTCGCAGCACGAGATCGCCGGCGTGGTGGCCGAGCCGGTCGTTGATGCGTTTGAAATTGTCGATGTCGAATACGGCGAGGCAGCCGCTGCTGCCGTGGCGGGCGGCGATCAGCATGTCTTCGACGCGCGCCATCACGAAGCGGCGGTTGGCGACGCCGGTGAGTTCGTCGGTGTAGGAGGCCTTGATCGCCTGGTCGCGATCCTGCCGGACGGTGCGGCCATGGACCTTGAGACGGGTGATGTCGCTGGCGATGCAGAGCATCCAGCCGTTCTTCTGCACCGCCTCGGTCATCCACAGCCAGCGGCCGTCGGCAAGATCGGTCTCGAAGGCGCGATAGCCAATCTTGCCGCGGCGCGACTGGGTCGAGCGCAGCCATTCCTCGAAATTCTCCGTGCGGATGACAGTGCCGCGGCCGAGCTCGAAATTGCGCCGCATCAGATCCGGCCAGAGCGGCGTTTCCTCCGGCTCGATGAAATAGGCCGAGCGGAAGGCGCTGTTGGCATAGCGCAGCCGGTCATCGCCATCATAGACCGCCACCAGCGTTTCCGTCTGTGCGGTAAGATGGAGAAGCTGTTCGATTGTCTCGTCCATACAGCACCCCGTCTGGTTGCCCTGGCAAGAGATGGCGCAGAAATCCTATGAGAAAAGAGCCGCCCGGCAAAGCAAAGGCGCTTGCCGTGATTACGGAAGCGTCAACATTCCCGCTGGTGATCGGACATCGACTGCCGCGGGATCGGGCGAAGGGTATCCGTGCCTGATGTGTGCAGGCTCGCGCGGGCGCAACCCTTCGCCCTCTCCCTCGCGCTGCTGGCGCTGGGGGTCACGGCGCGCTTTTTCCTGCCGCCCGCCGGAGGACGCGTCATTGCGCCGGCCGCGCCGGGGATGCGGCACCATGGCCCGGAAAGCCTCCCTGGAAATACTGTCCGGGAGAGACACCGAAGGCCGTCCGGAACACCGCAATGAAGGCGCTGGGGCCTGAGTAGCCGAGCGAGAAGGCGATATCGCCGACGCTTCGGCCGGCGGCGAGCCACTCCACGGCTTTGAGGAGTTTCGCCTGCTGCCGCCAGGCGCGGAAACTCATGCCTGTCTCGGTTTGGAAATGGCGCTGAAAGCTGCGGGGGGACATGGCCGCACGTGACGCAAGTTCATCGAGTGGCCAATCGGCACCCGGTTCGTTGCGGATGTCCGAAGCGATGCTGCGGAGGCGTTCGGATGCCGGCGAGGGAAGCGACAGCGGCGCGACCGTACTCGTCTGAAGCTGGTCGAGAATGACGGCGACGAGCCGTTCGGCAGGGGCACTGCCGGCGTCGGCGCGCGGTATCTCCAGGAACGCCAGGATCAGTTCGCGCAGGAGCGGCGTCGTACCGATCACTGAGACCTCGGAGGGCAGGTTCACGACCGCGTCGGGCCGGAAGAAGAGGTAGCTGCGCTCCGTTTCCTGCAGGTATGTCACCTCGTGGAGGACGTCTGATGGCACGAATACGGCACGTTCAGGCGGAACAATGAAGTAGCCCCGCTCGGTCTCGAGCCGCAGCGAACCGCGCACGATCTGGAAAAGCTGGGCGCGGTGGTGCACGTGGAAAGAATAGGTTCGCCCGGCGGGCTCTGCGCCACCCTGGGCGACGGCGGTGTGCGGATAATCTCCAAATGCGTCTTCCGGCAGATGAACGTTGGTCAGGTTGTCGCGGGCAATCATGGCGTCTCACAGACATAATTTGACAGACTGCCGATAACACGTCGGCCGGCATTTCACTAGATTGATATCACCGCAACACAACTTGGACGTAGGTTATGACATTCGAACTCCGGCACATTGAACTTTCGGATCGTTTTGCTCCCAGCCTTCTGACGAAGATGGCAGCTTTGCGGTTTGCAGCGCCCGCCCTCCTCCTCTGGTGGCAAAGGCGCGAAACGGAACAGGCACTGCAGTGGCTGTCGGACCGCGATCTGGAAGACATTGGCGTCGCCCGCCAAGAGATTCACGAGCTGGCGCGATCGCTAGGACCAATTGATGCGTTGCCCGCGAAGCGGCGGGCAAGGTGATGGCACCACCCCCCTCAGGCAACCGCTATCAGAGAGGTAAGCAAGATGCATGACGACGGTTTTTTTGACGATGAGGTCGCGGCTACCTACGATGACGCTGACGGGATCTCGGCCCCGGAGGTCATTGATCCGGCGGTCGATCTCCTGGCCGAATACGCAGGTGGCGGGCGCGTGCTGGAATTCGCGATCGGGACCGGGCGCCTGGCGCTCCCCCTCGCGCGGAAAGGGGTAGAGGTGGAAGGCATCGAGCTGTCGCGCGCGATGGTGTCGCGCCTTCGCGCCAAAGAAGGCGGACGGGACATTCCGGTGGCGATCGGCGACATGGCGACAACCCGTGTCGAGAGACGCTTCTCCCTCGTTTATCTGGCTTTCAACACGATCAACAACCTGACGTCGCAGGAAGCCCAGGTCGCCTGCTTTCAGAACGCCGCCGCGCACCTTGAAACTGGCGGGCACTTCCTGATCGAGGTTGGCGTCCCGCCGCTTCAGCGGCTTCCGCTCGGCGAGACGATCCTGGCGTTCGACCGCAGCGACACGCATTGGGGCGTCGACGAGTACGACGTGGTAAGCCAGAACTTCACGTCCCATCACATCCGGATCCGGGACGGAAACTGCAGGCAGTTCTCGGTCCCGTTTCGTTATGCATGGCCAGCGGAATTCGACCTTATGGCGCGGCTGGCCGGCCTGAAGCTCAAAGCCCGATGGGGCGGCTGGAAAAAGGAGCCGTTCACAAAGGTCAGCGATCGGCATGTCTCGGTCTGGCAGAAGATCGCAGCTTAGGCCCAAGGAGATGGACGGCGAGGTCGGTCGCGATCGTGTCAAGATAGGCCAGACCGATCCCGCCTTTTACTCAGGCCGGTGAGGGGTCGCCGCGGGCTTCATCCAGCTCGGCAGCTCCGTCAGGCCGGTTCCCAACTCCTCGAAGGCTTCCGTGGCGAAACTCGGCACGGCGCCTGTCCAGCGCAACTCGCCATCCGAATTGGAATGGCCGCCGCCGTCGAGCTTGTAGATGCTCTCGACGACATACTGGCCGTCATCATTCAGCCCCTTGATCTCGGAAATTTCGATGACCCGTCGCCGCCCGGTGCGCTTGAACCGGGCAATCTGGACGACGACGTCGACGGCCGAAGCGATCTGGGAGCGCAGCGGTCGCAGCGGCATGTCGATATCCGACATCAGCGCCAGGGTTTCCAGCCGGTGCAGCGCGTCATAGGGCGTATTGGCATGCACGGTCGAAAGGCTGCCGCTGTGGCCCGATGTCATCGCCTGGATCATATCGAGCGCTTCGCCGCCGCGGCACTCGCCGACGATGATGCGGTCCGGCCGCATTCGCAGCGAAGAGCGGAACAGCTCGCGAATGCTGGCGCCGCCGCGACCGAACCTGTCGGGCTTGGTGACTTCGAGATAGACGACATGCTCCTTGCGGATCTGCAGTTCCGAGGTGTCCTCGATGACGATGACCCGCTCATGATCGGCGAAGGCTTCCGACAGCGCGTTCAGCATCGTCGTCTTGCCGGTGCCGGTGCCGCCGGAGATGATGACATTCTTCTGCAGCCCGACCGCCGCCTGCAGCAAGGACAGCGACTCCTCCGTCAGGCTTCCCTGGGTGACGAGGTCGCGAATGCTGCGATGTTCTCTCAGAAAGCGGCGGATGGAGATGCAGAGCCCGGTGCGGGCGGCCGGCGGCTGGATCATCTGCACGCGCGAACCGTCCGGCAGACGGGCTTCGACGCTCGGTTCCTCCGGCGTCAGGCGCTTGCCTGAGAATTGCGCGATGCTGCGCGCCGCCGATTCCAGATCCTCGCGGCTGGCGAAGCGCGTATCGGCGCGTTCGAGCTTGCCTCGCCGTTCGACGAAGATGTCGGAGGTTCCATTGATCAGGATTTCGGAAACGCTCGGATCCTCGAGCAGGAAGCGGATGGGCGCCAGGAGCTTGTCCAGCGCCCGGGTCAGAACCTGGAAGGTCGCCTGTTCGGCAGCGTCGTCGGAAACGGCTTTCATCAGAGCGGCATCCCGACAAGAACGGAGCTCATGCCGAACAGCGTCACCATCATCTGGACCGCAGTCGGAAAGAACAACATCAGTGGAATGAGGACCAATGCAAGTATCAAGACGCTGCTCATCGTTTCCATGATTTTGCCTCCGGAACGACTGACGGGCCACAGCCAATATTGAAGACGAGCTTAATCCAGATCGGCAAGCAACGCCATGGGGACGCCCTCGCCCGCCCGCCACTATGCGTGCGTGGCTTCCGCCTGTTCTATCGCCTTGAAACAATTGACCAATAATGGAGCAGCTGACGCTGTTCGCGAAAACCGCTTCACAACATGCCTCACCGGAGAAAATTACAGCGTAATCAGCCAGTTAGCGTGAAAACACCACCGTCAACCGCATGTCTGCAGCCGACGCCTCCAAGACAATTGGAACCCTGCCTTCCGTTTGCTTGACGGAGGGCTGGCCTTGGGCGCACTCTTGGGTCTTAATGATGTTGCTCAACAAGCGTTGGCGACCGGGGAAGAAAAGCAGAAGCAGAAAACATCATTGGAATGAGCAACGTGCTGGTTCTGATCGATAGCGTATGCTTGCTTCTTTTCACCAAGGTCTTCGATCCGAAACAAACTTGGGAACGAGGAATACGCAGATGTTTGCAAAACTCAAGACTCTCGCAATTGCACTTCACAAGGACGAACGCGGCGACATGGCCCAGATCGTCCTCGCAGTCGCCCTGATCGTCATTCCGCTGATGCTGCTGCTGCTCGCATTCGGCAAACAGATCGGCGAATGGTTCAACGAAAAGAACACGGCTCTCTCCGACGCCGAGAGAATTCCTGAGCCGGGTCAATAAGCGGGATCGGTGTCATGGACATGACCTACGATCTGACCCTGATGCCAGCGGCGGCGGCTCTTGCCGTCGCCTGCGCCACGACCGCGGCGGTGTTCGATCACCGCCATGGTCAGATCCCGAACGCCATCACCTACCCCTGCCTGCTTGCCGGCTTCATGCTGGCAGCGATCAGCGGCGGCCTTGCGGGGATCGGCCTGGCTTTCGCCGGCCTCCTTGCCTCAGGCCTGATCTTCATCATCGCCTTCGCAGCCGGAGGCTGCGGCGGCGGTGATGTCAAGCTGATGGCGGCGCTCGGCGCCGTTCTCGGCCTCTGGCCCGCCATCGACGTGACGCTCGCATCGCTGATGATCGGCGGCACGATTGCCGTCTTCTCGATGGCGCGGCGGGTTCAATGGGGCGCGCTGGCGCGAAGCCTCGGACTGTTCGCCCTGCTGCTGCCCGCCGGTTTCCGCGATGCCGCTTCCGTGCTGAAGCCGCGCGAAACCCATCATACCGTCCGCTTCGGCGTCGCCGCCGCTCTCGGACTTCTCTGGTGCCTGTTCATGCCTGATTTCACCCCTCTTTCATTCGTGAGGTAACGGCAATGCGCGCGGAACTCGAACACCCCACTTTCGACGGTGCGTTCTGGAGTTCGATCCTGCACTCGCGGACCTTCTGGATCCCTCAGGATCACGGCGCGCTTCTCGGCACCTTCGCGATCGCCATGCTGTTGCTAACCTCGATGCTGTTGCTGCCGCGGCTGTCCGCCCGCCGGCGCCGGATGTCGGAGCTTCACGGCGATATCTCAGGCAGCACGACGATGATGGATTTCGTGCTGGTCACGCCGATCTTCGTCTTCTTCATGTTCGTGGTCTTTCAGTTCACGATCCTGGCGAAGAACCACCTGTTCACCCACTATGCCGCTTATGCGGCGGCCCGCAGCGCCCGCGTCTATTTCTGCCCGGCCCTGCCGATCACCATCCACAGCTTCATCGGCCCCAAGACCTGCGATAACGACGCCGCAGAGGGCAAGGCCGATCTTGCCGCCCGCCTGGCGCTGATCCCGGCGGCGCCCTACGACCAGCTGAAATGCGTCGGCGCCTGCCAGCCGCCGGAAGAGGCGCTGAAGAGCCTGGCCGACGCCTCGGGCCTCTCGAAGAACTGGCGCGCGATGCGCAACCAGGCCCGCTACATGTTCGACCCGCAGAACGTCACGGTCACCGTCGACCGCGCCCCGATGGCGCTCTTTGCCGCCATCAACCGCTCGCCGCATGTGCCCGTCACCGCCAGGGTCGAAGCGCGTTTCCTGCTGCTCGAATATGCCGGCTGGGTCTTTGCCCGCGGCCAGCGGAAGGACGGGCGCTACTACACGATTTCGACGGCGGAGGTGAACCTGCTATGACACCGTCCTTCATCCATCGCCTGCACCGCGACCAGCGCGGCTTCCTGTCTCCGATCATCCTCTACATGACGATCGCGCTGGCGCTGATGATCGTCTGGATCCTGAACACCGGGCAGATGATCTACGACAAGCAGCGCACCCAGGACACCGCCGATGCCGCCGCCCTCGTCCATGCCGACTGGGAGGCGCGCTATCTCAACATCATGGCGATGAACAATGTCGCCTCCTCGCAGGCCACCGTGGTCATGGCGACGTCGGTCGCCTATCAGCTGACCACCGCGGAACTGGCCCTGCGCTCGGCCGCCATTCTGGCGAAACTCGCCGAATATTCCTTCACCGAGGGCTTCGGGCCGGCGTCGCTCCTGCCGCCGCTGCCGCCGATGCCCTATTGCCCCGGCTGGCAGAAGGTCCCGATCGTCGGCGGCATCATCTACGGCGCTTGCCTGGCGTTCCAGGGGTTCCGGGCAACCGAAGCCACCAAGGCGATCGCCTATACGGTGGCGGCGCAGATCAAATATGATCCCCTGGGTCTGATCAACAAATCGAGCGACATCATCGACGCGATGAATGACCTGAACGATTACCTCGTCGAAAGCTTTCCCGAGCGGGTCGGCAACGACGCCTTGCATCTGGTTCGTTTAAACAAGTCGGATCATGTCGTCTTCCATCCGCCCTGCGAATCCTGCGGCCAGGCCGGGGAAGGCGCCGGAGGCAACCTGCCGGTCGACCGTGACGGCATCAATCCAGCCGCTGCCTATACCGAAATGTGCCTTGCCATGTCCTATGGCACCCAGGGACAGGATCCATTCCTGATGCGCGGCGAGTTCGCCAATCGCGGCTTCCCCAACGGCAAGGGTCCGTTGACGGCAGGCGGCGTCGACGGCAGCCATATCCGCGACTGGGTCAACCATGAGAGCGGCATCGACGATCAGCTGGTCGAGTTCTACATCTTCTATGAGGCGTTCGGCCCGAAATACCTGAGCAAGATCCCGTTCAAGGCGATTATCGAGCAATATGCCGATCTCAGCTGGTGGCAGGAACTGCTGCTCGATGGCAGCTTCTTTGTGGCGGAGGAATTCTTCGGCATCAAATTCGGGGTTGTGAACCCCTTCCAGCTGCCGATCGACGTGCCGCCACGTTATTCCGACAAACAGACGAAGGACGAGAACGACTTCACCCGCAAGTTCGACATGATCTGGAACCAGGTCTGTGGTCCGGCGGGCGGGGCGATCTCGGTGACCGGCGTCAGCCTGCCGCTCCTCTCCTTCCCGAAGCCCTACTGGCTGAAGGGACGCATCCCCTTCAACTTCACGCCCTTCGGCGGCGACCAGCTCTCCGACTACCAGACGCTGGCGATTGTTTCCCGGGCGCCCCGCGCCAGGCTCCAGGTCCGGCTGTTCAAGGACAGGACCCCGTCCGCTTATGCCCTGGCGCAGAGCTGGGTCCACAACTACACCGCCTTCGACCTCTACACGCAGGACTGGCTTGCCTCGCTGGCGCCGGCGACGCTCGCCGACGATATCGGCGCGGTTTCCGGCACGATCAAACAAAGCCCGGCTGCCGACAGTTTCACCGGCCTGACACGCGTCTTCGACAATGGAGGAGCCAATGCCTGGGCTGCCGTCAACACACACTGAGCAAGCGGTCGGCGCTCCGGCCGGCGGCCTCATGATGCGGCTGCATCGCGACCGGCGCGGTCTGGCCTCGATCGAATTCGTGCTCGCCGCGCCGGTCATCCTGCTGATCGTGATCTTCGTCATTCACGCGAACAGGATTTCCACCAAGAAGGTCGCGACCATGCTTGCCATGCGCAACGCCGCCTTCGCCGAGGCGTCCGGCCTCAACTGCACCTCGGATTTCTCGAAGGTTTTCCCGATTCCGGCCTTGCCGGCCCTGCCCGGAGGCGACGCGATCAACTGTTCGCGCACGCCCTCGCATGAAGGCGGCGGCGATCCGCAGCGGACCTTTATCTGGGACGACGTGCAGAACACTCTCAAGGGCAATGGTCGCGACTTCGGCGACATGGTCGGCGAACTCGCCGACGAGAAGCCGCAACTCGTGACCGCGACCGCCGACCGCGTCTACAAGTTCAGGGATTCCGACGATCTCGACACCATCCGCAGCATCCGCTGGAAGGATGCGTTCACGGTGGACGACTCGACGCTGTTTATCTCGCACAACAACGACACCACGCGGCGCGGCTACGACCCGACGCTGCGCCGGGAAATCCGCGATGTGGCCAGCGATTCCGGCGATCTCTTCGACGGCGTCTTTCCGGGGGCGAAGTGACATGGCACAGCGATCGCGCATCTCCGCTCATTTCCTCGGCACGGCGCTGGTCGTCGGGCTCGCCGTAATGGTGGCCACGCCCGGCCGCGCCACGATCTACAAGGATATCCGGGTGACGCTGAATTCGATGCTGGCCGGCATCCTCGGCGCGCCGGAACGCGCGCCGCGCGATCTCGTCATCAACGGCCAGCCGCTCGAGTTCACCCCCTACCAGAGCGATCGCAGCATTTCCGATATTACCGACGAGTGGCTGCGGGTGCTGGCCGCCAATACCCGGCCCGCCATGCCGAAAAGCAGCGACCGGGAGGAACTGACCGCCGTCATCGCCGCCAACATGATGGTCGTCCCGAAGGTCAGCCGCATCCGCGACGATCTTGCCGTTGTCGTGCGCTTCTTCGACGGCGACGGCGAGGCTGCGCTCGCCTACATGAGACGGCAGGATCCGAACAATCCGTCGGCGAGAGCGCCGATCCCGGGTGTCTCGATCATGATCCGCCGGCCTGCAAATGCGCCGATGACCGAAGTGCTGATGAGCCGCTTCGACGATGTCGCCGCGACGCTCCCGGCTTTCGCCGCCCCTGCCGATGTCGCCAAGCTGCCGACGTCGCTGCGTCCGCCGGCCGGCGTCGAGGTGCTGAGCGATATCGGCGACCATGACAAGGGCCATATGTCGCGCACCGTGGTGTCGAAGGGCACGCTTGCCGCCGCGCGCTGGTCCGATCAGCGCGCCGACCTGCTCGTCCGCGACGGCTTCACCATCGAAACGCCGCCGGCCGAGCGCGGCGGGGTCATCGCACTTTACGGCCGGCGCGGCAGTGTCGAAGCCAATGTTCTCTACACCAGAAGCAAAACCGACGGCAGGACCGTTGAGGTCATTCAAATCAGGCAACCCTTCTTAGAGGGAATAACACCATGAACTGGAAGCTCATTGCCGCCGTGATCGTCGGGCTGATCACCGGCGTCCTCCTCTACTTCTGGACCGAGAGCGTCAAGAACGAGCAGGTGGCCTATGCCTTCATGCGGCTCCAGCCCGACAAGAAGGTGACGAGAGGACAGGCGATCACCCCGGACATGCTCGCCGAACCGGTGATGCTGCCGGAAAGCTTCGGGGCGCTTGCCAAGCTCGCGGTTCCGGCCGCCAGCGCCTATCAGGAATGGCTGAAGGACCGGACGGCCGCCGCCGACATTCCGGCCGGCTCGGTGCTGCTCTTCCAGTATTTCGACGATACCGACGGCGGCCGCCTGACGACGATGATCGCGCCCGGCAAGCGGGCGCTCACCCTGCCGGTCAACGCCGCCGAGGCGGTCGGCCATTTCGTCGAGCCGGGCAGCTATGTCGACATTCTCGGCACCGTCGACGAACCGGTCGAGCCGGTGGCGCCGCCCGCCGCGACGCAGCCGGGAACGCCCGGGCAGACGCCGGCCGCACCCGGCCAGACGCCCGCCGCGCCGGTCCAGCCGCCCTCGCCGGTCGAGCAGATGCTGAAGAACTATCTCACCCAATATCCCGGCGCCGACGAGAACGACATCAACGCCTACCGGAAGCAGGCGCAGGACTACAAGCTCGGCATCAGCTCGCGCACCCGCGTCGTCACCCGCACCTTCCTCCAGAACGTCAAGGTGCTCGCCGTCGGCGCGGCGACCACGCCGGAAGGTGCGGTCACCAAGGCCAATAGCAGCTATAATCACGTGACGGTCGAAGTGACGCCGTCGGAAGCCGAGATGCTGATCTTCGCCATGGGCCAGGCGAACGGCAGCCTCAACCTCGTGCTGCGCAATCCGACCGACAATAGCGTCGAAGACCTGCCGAGCATCAACTGGACGCGCATGTGATCGTTTCGGGGATTGAGCCATGCTGTTGAAGATTTCCTATGAGGACGGCAGCGGGCGGGAGGTGATCCCGCTCTCGGCGAACGAGACCTATTTCGTCGGCGAAAGCAGCACGCTTTCGCTGCCCGCCGGCGCCGGCGTCGTGCGGCTGCGCGGCAGCCATGTCTCCTCGCCGCAATTCGTGCTGCGCAAGTCAGGCCAGGGCTGGTCGGTGCAGCATCATGGCCGCAACCCGACGCGGGTCGACGACCAGCCGCTGAGGGCCGGCACGCCGGTGGCGGTTTCGGCCGGCATGTCGATCTGGGTGCCGAATGTCACCATCGAACTCGTCGAGCCGGCGGCGGCGCCGGAAGCGGTGACGCAGTTTCCGGACCAGGAGCGGGTGCTGGCGCTGCAGATGGAAATACATGAGCGATTGCTAAAAGACACGCAATATGACCGGCTGGTGAAATCCTCCGATTTCGGCCGCGAGGAGACGCGCGGCCGCATCCGCGAGCGCCTCGACCTGTTCATCAAGGAGGCGCTTGATGCAGCGCCGCAGGATCTCGTCATCCTCGTCATCAAGAACGCCGTCTACCGGTGGCTGGCAAAACGCATCGCCCGCACCGGACGGCGCGACGGCACGTCGAATGCGGCAAGCCTCGCCCGCGAAGAGCAGGACAACCGCCGGCTCTTCGATGTCGGCAAGGCGCTGATCTCGGCGCTGCAACTGAAGCTGAACTTCGAATCCACCCGTTCCGACTTCGCCCAGCTCGACACCAAGTTCGGCGCCGCCTTCCAGGCCCGGCAGGCCCTGTTCAACGCCGGCGACCGCTACGAGATCGCCCATATGCACCTGCGCTCGAATATCGAGGAGCTGATGTATCGCTGGGGCACGATCTCGGAACTGATGGATCTCGACGTCATCTCGGAAATCATGGTGACGCGGTATGACGAGATCTATGTCGAAAAATTCGGCCTGCTCGAGCGCTATCCCTTCGCCTTCGCCAATGAGCGGCAGCTGATGAAGGTGATCGAGCGCATCGCCGTCGATTCCAACCGCTCGATCAACGAGAGCGAGGCGATGGCCGACTTCCGCATGCCGGACGGTTCGCGCGTCAACGCCGTCATCCCGCCGCTCGCCGTCAAGGGCGCCTGCCTCACCATCCGCAAGTTCGGCGGCAAGTCGCGGCTCGACATCAGCAAGCTGGTGGCCGCCGGCGCGCTCAGCGAGCCGATGCGCGCCTTCCTCGAGGCGGCGGTGCGGGCCCGCAAGAACATCGTCGTCTCCGGCGGCACCGGCTCCGGCAAGACGACGCTGCTGAACAGCCTGTCGCAATTCATTCCGGTCGGCGAGCGCGTCGTTGCCGTCGAGGACACGTCCGAACTGCAGCTCGACGGCATTCACGTCGTCTACCTGCAATCGCGGCCGAAGACGGCGGAGAGCGAGACCAGCGTCACCATCCGCGACCTGGTGCGCAACGCGCTGCGCATGCGTCCCGACCGCATCATCGTCGGCGAGTGCCGCGGCGCGGAGGCGATCGACATGCTGCAGGCGATGAACACCGGCCATGCCGGCTCGATGACGACGGCGCATGCCAACACGCCGCAGGACATGATGACCCGGCTTGAGGTGATGGTGCTGCAGGGCCAGAGCTCGCTGCCGGTGACGGCGATCCGCCAGCAGATCGTCGCCGCCGTCGAGCTCGTCGTGCAGCTCAACCGCCTGGAAAGTGGCCGGCGCGCCGTCACCGAGATATCGGAGGTCATCGGCATCGATCCGGACACCGGCCTGATCATCGTCGAGCCGATCTTCAATCTCGTCGGCCGCGCCGGCGGCCAGGCGGTGCATGCCTTCACCGGCTATCTGCCGAGCTTCGTCGCCGAGCTCGTCGCCTTCGGCGAAGACGGCGAGATCAAGAACCTGGATATGTTTGTTTGAGGGTGGAACCATGGACATCAGCATTCTGCAGATCCTGACGATCGCCCTCGGCGCGGTGACGGCGGGACTGCTCGTCTGGGGCGCACCGGTGCAATGGCCGGCGCCGCTGCTGCGCGCCACCGAACGGGATATCGCGCTCGCCAGCGAAGCGGCCCAGGTCTTCGGCCGCGATGCCGTGCCGCCCTATACGATGATCCTCGCCTATGCCATCACCGCCATCGTCGTCTTTGCCCTGATCTCGCTGATCTTCGGGCCGATCGTCGGCATCGTCGTCGCCGTTCCCGTCGCCTTCTTCCTGCCCAAGGCGACGATCCGCTATTTCCTGCAGCGCCGCTGGCTGCAGATCGAATCGCAGCTTCCCTATGCCGTCGACCAGATCGTCTCGGCGGTGCGCACCGGCAAGCCGCTCGCCGTCGCCGTCAATGCGGTCGCCGACACCGGCCAGATGCCGTCCTCGCGCGAGTTCGAGCGCATCGCCCGCGAGCAGAAGCTCGGCATCGGCCTGGTCGAGGCGCTCGACCGCCACGGCCGCACCGTGCCGAGCCTGCATTTCAAGATGGTCGACGCCGCCCTCGGCCTGTTTGCCCGCCAGGGCGGCGACATATCCGAGCCGCTGACGGAAATGTCGAAATCCTTCAAGGAGATCTGGAAGCTCGACCAGAAGATCAGCACCTCGTCGTCGCAGGCGCGGATGAACTTCCGCGTCGTCAATGGCGGCGCGCTGTTCATGATCCTGATGATCTTCTTCGGCCAGCCGGAGCTGATCGACAAGGTGTTCGGCAACGCCATCGGCATCGTTATCGCGATCGTCGGCGCCATTCTCTACGCCACCGGCTTCTTCTGGATGCGCTCGATGATGAAGGTGTCGGTATGATGTCGCAAATCCCGCTCGCCCCGATCATCATCGTCCTTGCCGGCATCACCGCGGCGCTCATCGTCTGGTGGCTCGGCGACCTGCTCGGCAGCATCCAGGTGGTGCGGCGAAAGGCCGGCGGCGACGGGCCGCCGCCGAATATCGTCGACAGCATCGGCATGCGCACGCCCGTCGAATTCGTGCTGAGACACTTCGAGCCGCTCCTCGCCGATTTCGGCGCGCAGCTCGAAAAGAAGCTGATCTATGGCGGCCGGCCCTTCGGCGGCGTGACGGGGCGTGAATATATCGCCCTTCTCATCGTCTTGAGCCTGTTCGGCTTCATCCTGCTCGGTGTGCTGTTCGGCATCGCGAGCGGCAGCATCATCGGCGGGCTGGTCGCCGGCCTGATCCTCGGCTTCATCCCCGCCACCTATTTCTGGGTCGTCGCCGACGACAAGATGCAGGACCGCAAGGAACGCATCTCGCGCGAATTTCCCTATTTCCTCGATCTCGTCGTCATGACGCAGCAGGCGCAGGCGACCCTGCCGGAAAGCCTGCGGCTCTATGCCGAGGCCGCGCCCGGCACCGTGATGAGCGAGGAGATCGAGCAGACACTGAAGGACGTGGCGCTCGGCACCGGCATGATCGAGGCGCTGCAGCGCCTGGAAGCACGCATGACGGCCGAGGAGGTGGTGCGCGTCATCCGCGCCGTCATCCAGGGCGAGGTCGAGGGCAGCAACCGCGTCGAGCTGCTGCGCGAGCATGCGCGCGACCTGCGCTTCCGCCGCTGGGAGAAGGCCGACAGGGCCAGTGAAAAGCTGAAAGCCAAGATCGTCATGCCGGCGATGATGATCGTCGTCTCGATCCTGCTTCTGGTGCTGGCGCCGGCTATCGTCGAGATGATGTCGAGTGGGATGTTCTGATCATGGTGTTTTCCTTCTTTCGCGGCAACAAACCCAGCCTTCTGCAGACCGGCCCCGGCGGCCAGAGCCGCAGCCATGTGCTCGACCGGGCGGAAATGTCGATCGGCCGGGCAGCCAATGCCGATATCGTCGTCGACGATCCCTTCCTGGCGCCGATCCATGCGCGCATCGAAAAGCAGAGCGACGGCGGCTTCATCATCCGCCGCATGGGGCTGAACCCGATCATGCTGCGCGGCGAGGCGCTGCTGCAGACGGCCTCACTGAAAACAGGCGACAGCTTCCGCCTCGGCAAGGATGTCGAATTCCAGTTCGTGGAGAAGGCGCCGACCAAGGAGGCGCCGAAAAAGGAGGCTGCTGCCAAGGCAGACGACGGCAAGCCGAAAAAGCCGCTCTTCAAGCAGCCGGCCTTCCTCGCCGGCATGGGCCTCGTCTACCTCGCGGTCGTCGGCATCATCGGCTATGTGATCCTTTCCGGCGGCGGCAGCACGGAGGCCGGTCCGACGGCCGAGCGCATCAATGCCGAATCCGCCCGCATTCCGACCTGCATCAAGAACGCCCGGCGGATGCGCCAGGTTTCCGAGCAGAGTTTCAACGGTGCCGTCGGCGGCCGCGTCGGTAGGGACGGCGATGTCACCTATGCCGCACTGGCGCTTAGCACCGAACCCGCCGACGACGCGGCGCTGGCAAAGGCGGCGGAGCCGATCGTCGAGGCCTACAAGCGCACGGCGCTCGCCGCCCTCGCCTCTGAAAACCGCGGCAACAACACGCTGGCCCAGAGCCTCTACCAGCAGACCTACGATCTCGTTCCCGACGTCAACTGCTCGGCCGCGCGTTTCGCGCTGCAACGGCGCGCCGCTACCAAGCCGCCGGCGCGGCGGTGATTGGCGGTTCGGGGCGCCTCAGGATGAGGCTCTCTTGAAACCCGGCGCTACATTCTCCCACCGCGTGATTTGTAATGCATCTCCAAGAGCCTGTTATCGGAGCGCGGCATCCTCCAACGTCCCTCACGCTGAGGTGCAAAGCCCGAAGGGGCGAAGCCCCGAAGCGCGCCGCAACGCTGCGGCATTATGGAGCAAGTGCCACAAGTTTCCGATGAAGGCCGATGTTATCTCCTAAGGGTGCCTCGGGAGCGTCGCGTATGGTCGAAGTCGTAGACGAATTGGAAGCGAACCTGGGTGAGATCGATGCCCGGATCGAGGATCTGCTCAGCACGCCACGCCAGTGGGTTCCAAATTCCGAAACGGACCTTCCTTCGAATAAAGCCGTTCTTCCATGGGGCGGCAACAGACCTTTGCGTTGACCGCTTCGCGGCTCCAGTTCCGTTGCAGGCGGCACCCTTGTGAATCGTCGCCATATGAGCGTCTCAGTGGTATCATGAACCGGCACGGTCGCGGTGTCGGGCAGCCGGATGGTGCATGTCGCGTCAATCGCCTGGGCTTCATTCGGCGCATCTCCTGAGGGGAGACAGCCATGGCAACCGCAAGAGCAGAGCGGCGGCTGGCCGCGATCCTGGCCGCTGACGTCGTCGGCTATTCCCGCCTCGTCGAACATGACGAGACTGGGACGTTGTCGGCCCTCAAGGTTCTGCGTCGGGAGGTGATCGATCCGCTGCTGACCGAGCATCAGGGCCGTATCGTCAAGCTGATGGGCGACGGTGCGCTCGTGGAGTTCGGCTCGGTCGTCGATGCCGTCGCGTGCGCGGTCGCGATCCAGAAGGGGGTTGCCGAGAACCAGGCCGATATCCCGACGGAGCGACGCATCGTCTTCCGGATCGGCGTCAATCTGGGTGATGTGGTCCACGAGCTCGATGGGGATCTCTACGGCGATGGCGTGAACATCGCGGCCCGCCTCCAGACCTTGGCGGATCCGGGCGGCATTTGCATTTCCGGCACGGCCTACGATCACCTCCCGGGCAAGCTTGACTGCGACTACGAATACCTCGGCGAGCGCGCGCTGAAGAATATGGAAAGGCCGGTGCGACTGTACCGCCCCCTTCAGGAAAGGACGGCCGCAGGAACGGCATCGTTGAGGTCTGCACTTCCGGAGCGGCCATCCATTGCCGTGCTGCCGTTCAACGCCCTGAGCGCCGAACCGGAGCAGGACTTCTTCAGCGATGGGCTGACCGAGGACATCACCACCGCGCTATCCAAGCTCAAGGGCTTCTTCGTGATCGCCCGCAACACGATGTTCACCTACAAGGGAAAGCCCGTGGATGTGCGCGCAATCGGGCACGAACTCGGGGTCCGCTATGTTCTCGAGGGGAGTGTCCGCAAGTCCGGCAGCCGGATGAGGGTGACCGCGCAGCTCATCGATGCGGCCTCCGACGTCCATCTCTGGGCCGAGAGGTACGACGGCGACCTCGGCGACATCTTCGCCATTCAGGACGAAATTACCGCAAGCGTCGTCGGCCGCATCGGGCCGGAACTCCTGGCGGCGGAGCATGCTCGCGAAAGCCCCAAGCCGCATCATGGCCTTGATGCCTGGGAATGTGTCGTGCGGGCGGTGTTCCTGTGTTCCCAACTATCTGAGGAGAGCAGCAGGAAGATGCTCCCGCTGCTCGATCGGGCAATCGAACTGGCCCCCGGCTATGCCCAGGCGCTCGCCATGAAAGGTTGGATTACCATGTGGCGCGCGTTCCAGGGGTGGGAGGACATGGGATATGCCTTGGGCCTTGCCAGGGATGTCGTTCAACAAGCCATGGCCGCGGACGATAAGGAACCGTGGACTTACCTTGCGCAGGCGATGATAGCCTTTGGGACGCGCGACAATGTCCTGGCGGTGGCAGCGATCAGCCAGGCTGTCGCGATCAACCCCAACTCCGCGTTTGCACACGGCCAGTTGGGACTTGCGCATGCCAACGGGGGCCGCGCGGCGGACGCCATTCGTTGCATCGACTACGCCCTCAGACTGAGCCCGCGCGAGGCCTTTCTCGGCGACTTTCAGTTTTACTACGCCATGGCTCATTTCCAGGGCGCGAATTACGAACTTGGATTGAGTTACGCACGGGAGGCGCATCGATTGCGGTCCGGCCATGCGGTTCCGCTGATCATTGGCACGGCCTGTGCCGGACTTCTCGACAACCGGGAGGCTGCCATGGACTTGCTCGGACGGCTTAAATCGCTGGTTCCTGATATCTCACGGGACGCGGTCGGAGCAACATCTTCTTTCGTCCGCGCCGAGGATCGGGCGCGTCTGATCGAAGGACTTACCCGTGCCGGCCTGAATTGACGGGTCGGATTGTCCTCGAGAACCGATGGTGGCGTTTGCTACCGAATGCCGCAACGCTGCTTCTTGCAGGTAACAATGGCTGAGCACCCGCCTCGTCCTTCGAGGCCCCCTGCGGGGCAACTCATGATGAGGCTCTCTTGAACCCCGGCGCTGCGGTCCGGCGGGGAGGCCGCTGCACATGCGCAGAGTATCTGGCAGCCGCGCCGACTCTGGCATAAATTGATTTCATCAAGGGAGGCACCATGATGCAGAGGAACGCGCCGGACTTCAGCCTTGAGGGCAAAGTGACTTTGGTAACAGGCGCGAGCCGTGGCATCGGGCGAGCTTGCGCGCTTGCCTGTGCCGCGGCAGGCTCCGATATTGTCTTGGGGGTCCGTGACGTCGCAGCCTCGGCGGACCTGGTCGCCGAGCTCGAGGGCACGGGACGAAAAGTCCTCGCTGTTGAACTGGAAATTCCCAACAAAGCCCATATCGCACAAGCCGTCGACGCGGCGTTGACGACGTTTGATCGGATCGACGTCCTCGTCAACAATGTCGGCGTGGCTCCCGGCAATCTCGCCGAGCTCGTCGAGGAGAAGGACCTCGACGAGATCCTCGATGTCAACGTCAAGGGCACCTTCCTGATGACCCAGGCGGTCGGGCGCCAGATGATCAAGCAGAATGGCGGCCGGATCATCAGCATCAGCTCACAGGCCGGCACCGTGGCCCTGCGCGGCGAGGCCATCTATTGCATGAGCAAGGCGGCCATCAATCACCTCTCGCGCTGCCTTGCGGCCGAGTGGGCACGCTACAATATCACCGTCAACACCGTCTCGCCGACCTTCATCCATACGGATGGCACGGCACCCTTTCTATCCGACGCCGCCAATCGCCAAGCGACGCTCGATCACATTCCCCTCGGCCGGATCGGTGAAACCGATGATGTCGTGGGCGCCGTCGTCTTCCTGGCATCGCCGGCTGCGAGCCTGATCACCGGCGCGAACCTGCTGGTGGACGGTGGCTGGTCCGTCGCCTGAGGCAAGGCCACATCGCCGGCATTGTAATGCGACTTATGGCGCTTTTGGAAGCCGCTGAAGATGCCCGGTAAAAGCCTCCGAGCCGATCCTCGCAGCGGCATCTAGCTGACGATTTCGAAGCAAAAATCAATAAAGGCGCGAACCTTGGCCGGCACATGATGGCGGGAGGTGTAGAAGCAGTGCAACGGAAAGGTCTCATCGGGCCAATCCGGATAGAGAGCGACCAACTGGCCACTGTCAAGATAGGGCTTCATTCCGAGCGAGAAGACCTGGGCAATCCCGATCCCGGCGAGACAGGTGGCAAGGGCCGTACCGGCATCATTGACGAGGATGCGCCCATGCGTTTGGATCGGCACCACCTTCTTTCCGCGCCGCAACTCCCATTCGAAAGGCCTGCCCGTCAAGGGGTCCTCATACTGGATGCAGGTATGATCGGTCAGGTCGGCAGGCAGCGTCGGCGTGCCATGCCGTGCGAGATAGGACGGCGCGGCAACCGTGATCACCCTCGTGCGAAAGAGTTGCCGGGCAATTAGCGAGCTCTTGGCCGGGATTTCGCCGAAGCGCACCGCCACATCCATGCCGTCGGCGACAAGATCGCCGATCTCGTTCCTTGTAACCACCTCGAGCTGAAGATCGGGATAGCGGTCGAGAAAGGTGCCGAGCTTCGGCGCGAGGATCAGCCGCGAAAAATAGGGATCGACATTGATCCGCAGCCTCCCACGCACCGTCTGCGTCGTCCCGGCCGCATAGGCAGCGGCTTCTTCGATGCCACCGAGTAACGGCACGACCTGCTCGTAGAAACGCGTGCCGTCATCGGTGAGCCTCAGGGAACGGGTCGTCCGCTCGAGCAGCCGCACGCCGATACGGCTCTCAAGTCGCGCCACCGCCCGGCTGACCCCGGAAGCTGTCAGCCCCAGCGCCTCGCCTGCCCTCACGAAACTGCCGCTCTCAACGACGGCGGCCAGCACGCTGACCCCATTCAGCAATCGTCCGTCGAACATCATTCGGTTCCTGATATTTTGTCATGAGTTATCTGACAAAAGGGCAATTCAGTCAAAGGCGACTTTGGCGCATCATTCACTCGGCGCGGCGAAAGCCGCTGACAAAAGGAGTCCGATAATGTTTGCTGTCACTGGAATAACAGGTCAGGTCGGCGCCGTGGTCGGCGCGAAACTGATAGATCAGGGTCTTGCTGTCCGTGCAGTCCTGCGCAACGCGGAAAAAGCAGGCGCCTGGCGGGATCGAGGTGCGGAAGTCGCCATTGCCGACATGACGGACGCGGCGGGTCTCGCCCAAGCCTTCGAAGGCGCCGAGGGCGTCTTCCTGCTTCTGCCGCCAAGCTTCGATCCTGCGCCGGGTTTCCCGGAGGTGAAAGCAATCATAGAAGTGCTCAAGACGGCGCTCACAAAGGCGTCACCGAAGAAGGTGGTCTGCCTGTCGACGATCGGCGCGCAGGCAAAGCAGGAGAATCTGCTGAGCCAGCTCGGCCTCGTCGAGCGGGCAATGTCGACACTCCCGATGCCGGTAGCGTTCTTGCGCGCCTGCTGGTTCATGGAGAATTCAGCCTGGGACATCGCGCCGGCAAGGGAGAGCGGCATCATGCCAAGCTTTCTGCAGCCGGTCACCAAACCGGTGCCAATGGTTTCCGTGCGCGATGTCGGCGCAACTGCGGCTGAAATGCTGCAGGAGGACTGGACCGGTAAACGCATCGTCGAGCTTGAGGGTCCGCTCCGCATCACGCCGCTGCAGATGGCGGAGGCCTTCTCTGCCGTGCTCGGCAAGAGGGTCCGTGCCGAGCCGGTGGCAAGGGAGACATGGGAAGCGCTGTTTTTGAACCAGGGCATGCAGAACCCCCGACCCCGTATGCGCATGCTTGACGGCTTCAACGAAGGCTGGATCGAGTTCGAAGATGGCGAGGCCCGATCGCGCAAGGGCACAACGACCTTTGAGACCGCTATCCGCAAACTGGTCGAACGCGGTTGATGAAAACGCCGTGGCGGCTTCAGCGATCCCATGGAGGTCGCCACCTGAAGACGAGGCGCCTGCCCCGGCACAAGTCCCATACGAAGGCGCGTCAGGACGAGTCCCGAACGAGCCCATCTATGTATGTCTGGAGCGAGATCGATCCGCGAATTGAGTCCTCGGGATATTCGGGGCCATCGGCGGTGAGCGCCGTCATCCTGGCATATGAGTGGGCCGCCGCGTCGGAGAAGCCCAAATTGCGGTATGCGTCTTCCCAGGTTTCGCGCGGGATCACCTCGACGCGAACGGCCCGGCCGAGGGCGGCGGCGAAGGCTGCGGCAACGTCATTGGGAGAGTATCGTTCCGGCCCTTCGACGGGGTATATGCCGATCCGGTCGATCGGCTCCCGCAGGAGTTGTGCAGCCACACTTCCCAGATCCTCGGGCGCGACCATCGGGAGCTTCAGATCGGCCGGGAGCATGGTCGACAGCACCCCGTCCTTCGTGACGGGTTCCACCATCGTGTCCCAGTTGCTGTAGTAATAGGCTGCGCGGATGACACTGGCGGGAATCGGCTGGCCTCTCAGCCCCGTCTCCAGTTCGTAAAGGACATTGAGATCGCCGCATTGCTCGCCCGGCTGCGCGCCCATGGTTGATTGCGCCACCACCTTCTCCAGCCCGGACCCTTCGATCGCCTCGAGCAGGCAGCGCACGGTCTCGCGCTCCTCCCGGTCCGTATCGCTCGCGATGTCAGCGTTCGGGTTCAGCAGGAAGGCCCGCTTCCCGCGGCGGAACACGGTCCGCAGCGAGGTGACGTCGTGGACGTCGGCGATCGCCACTTCTGCGCCCCGCTGTCGCCATGCGCCCGCCTTCTCAGGGTTTCGGGTGACGATGGTGACGGCTTCGCCCCCGTCGAGCAGCGTCTTCGCCACTGCTGAGCCAACGCGCCCCGTCCCGCCAACAATGATGTACATCGGTCATGCCTCCCGCAATCATGCCGAGCACAACACTTCGGCGCTGCCGAAGGTTCCATTGCCGTTAGGCGCGCGCAAACCAGAGCGTCAAGCAGCGGCGCTATCTTCGCTGCGTATCGAATGGACGGGAGGGCGGCTCCGCAAGGGTGATGCGATTGCCGTCCGGGTCCGCGATCTGGGCAATCCTTCCGTAGTCACCCTCGGATTCACCTGTGAGCGTCACCCCAATCTCTTCGAGCGCTCTGCGGGCTTCATCCATTTTCGGCACCACAATGGTCAGCCTGCCGAAACCAGCATTCTCCTTGTCGAGGAAGATTTGAATGTTCGCTCCGGCGACGTTGCGCCATTGGATCAACGCCTCCATCGGACGATCATCGGGCTCCCGGTCAAACAGCTGCGTGTAAAACTTCTCCGCTTTATCCATGTCTGCCGTTGCGAGCGCGGCGTAGATTCCCTGGATCAGCATTGCCATAACTCCCCTTGCTTACCGCCTCCGCGGTAATGAAACAGGACGAGTTGCGTTCCAGATGTGCGTGGATGGCGGCAAAGGCGGCCTGAAGGCCGTGCGCTACTCGGTCAGGCTGGAAAGCAATTCGTCGAGCTGTTCCAACTGCTCCGGCAATGCGACAGCCGAGCCCTGCAGTGCTTCCTCAAGCGCCTCCCTGGTCGGATAGACTTCGTGGAAAACCACAAGTGTCTTCCCGCCCTGGTCTTCGAAGGTCACGGTGGTGATTGCGCCCTCTTCGCCCTCATCATTGGTCCAGACGATGCGCTCGTTCGGCGCCACCTCGAGATACTTGCCATAGAAGGCCATGGTATCCGAACCGCCGGCGCCGAATTCCAGCCGATATTTGCCGCCGGTGCGGACGTCCATTTCGCATGATACCAGCGAAATGCCGGGCACCGATTTCGGCACCCACCAGCGCTGGAACAACTCGGGCCGGCTCCACGCCCTGTAAACCGTGCTCGGCGGCGCATCGAATATCCTGGTTACCACGAGTTCGCGATCCCCTCTGCGCTCGACCGACGTGCGGTTCTGCGCGCCACCTGCCCTCTCAACTTGCTCAGTCATCGCTTTCCTCCCGTTTCATTTCGCTGATGATTTCGTCCAATGCTTCGAAGCGGGCCTCGAACAGCCTGCGATGCGCCTCGATCCACTCGGCCTCTGCCTTGAGGCCGCGTTTCCCGAGCTTGCAGGTTCTCACCCGTCCGACCTTCTGCGTGACGACGAGCCCCGCCCGCTCGAGAACCTGGACATGCTTCTTCATGCCGGTCAGCGTCATCTGGAACTTGTCCGCGAGACTGGTGATCGACGCGTCCCCTCGCCCAAGCTGATCGATGATCCCGCGGCGGGTCGCATCCGACAGCGCCGCGAATGAGAGATCGAGAGGAGGACTTTCATACTGAACCATATGGTTCAGTGTATAACCTGCTCGCGCAGGTAGCGCAAGCGTCCCCGAACTTTCCCCGCCGAAGACCGGCCACTCGAGGTCATGCACCGCGGCGGCTGCCGGTGCCTACGAACGGAAATCCAGCTGATCAGCTTTCACGCGGCTTAGCGCACTTCGAACAATGATCGAGCGCTTCGCATCCGATTCAGCTTCAGGACTTTAGGTGAGCTGAGCGAGGATATCGTCGACGACACCCGTAATGCTGCCCGCCGTGTCGATATTGATGCCGACGGGAAGATACTCCCGGGTCTTATGGTAACGGAGCACCAGAGCCCGCTCGGCCGGCTCGAAGCCAGGCTCATCGGGCCGCCCATCCAATCGCCGGTTCAAAGTCTCAACGTCGATGTCGAGCACGAAAACCTTATCGAACAGGTGCAAGAACTTGTGGAAATTGCGCGAGCCGCCACAGAAGAAAGTGACAGGGTGGGTGGTGTCGGCAGCAATGGCCCGGACCTTTTCGGCAGGCCAGATCCAATGCGCGTATCCCCAGACAAGGCGATCGGCGCCTTCAGGTGGTCCCGCGAGTGCCTGGCCTGTCTCGGGGTCGCCCACATATGCCAGGACGCGGTCGCCATGGACAACATGGTAGCCCCGCCGCTCCAGTTCGGAAGCGACAGAGGTTTTTCCAGTGCCCGAACTGCCTTCGATCAAATAGTTCTTGATGCCCATGAGCGCTCTTATCACGGGCTTTGATCCGGTGAGAAGAGTCTCACCGGACGGAGGATGAGCCGGCACGCCCGTCACTATGTCGACATCGATCGGCTTAGCCGAATCGTTCCACCAGGAAATCGATCACCGTCCGCAGCATCGCTGTCGGACGCCGGTTTGGGGCATAGATGAGGTACATCGGCACAGGCCTGTAGGACCATTCCGGCAGCACCTGCTCAAGCCGCCCTTCGGCGATATCGGCGGCGAGCAGCAGTTCCGGCTGAAGCACGATTCCCGCGCCGCTGAGCGCGGCCATGCGCAGTGCTGCGCCCTGATTGGTGGAAAATTTTCCGGAGACCGGCACATCGCGCATTTCGCCGCCCGGCCCGACCAGGTGCCAGCGGTCACGCATGCGCCAATAGGAATGGCCGAGGCAGAGATGGGTCGTCAGATCCTCCGGCAAGGCCGGCCGGCCATGGCGGGCAAGATAACCCGGCGAGGCGGCGAGAATGCGCCGATAGGGCGTGAGTGCGCGGGCGACGAGGCTGCTGTCCGATAGCGGGCCGATGTGGATGCCGAGCTCGAACCCCTCGCCGACGAGATCATGGACATTGTTGTCGAGCGACAGCTCGATGCTGACGTCGGGATAGGCATTCTGGTACTCGATCAGCGCCGGCACCAGGACTTGTGTGCCGAAGCTGACGGGCGCCACCAGCCGAAGCCGGCCGCGCGGCGCCGATTGCAGCTCGCTTGCCGAAGCCTCGGCCAGCGCCACTTCGGCAAGCGCGCGCTTGCAGCGCTCGTAATAGAGCTGGCCGACCTCCGTTAGCTGATGGCGCCGCGTGGTGCGATGGATGAGCTTGGCCCCGAGCCGGGTCTCGATCGTCTTGATGTGCTTGGCTACCATGGCCGGCGACACCCGCGCGATCTCCCCGGCGGCCGCGAAACTGCCATTGTCGATGACCCTGACGAACATCGCCATGCCGGCCAGCTTGTCCATGATTGCCTACTCACAGGTTTCGAATGACGATACCGGCAGCTTATTTATCAACCTCAGCATTTACAACATAGTCGTGATGCCCGCCGCAAGGCGAAGGACATTGCCAAAAACGAAGGAAAAACATGCCCATTCTTCACCTGCAGATGCATCCCGGCCGCACCGACGAGCAGAAACGCGCCTTCGTGCGCGAAGCAACCAAGGCCGCCGTCGAAACCCTGGCCTGCCCGCCGGAATCGCTGGAAATCCTGATCACGGAGATTGCCAAGGATTCCTGGGGGGTCGGCGGCAAGCTGAAATCCGAGGGCTGAGAGACGACCGCAGCGTCAAAGGCTCCGGCTGCGGTAAGCCGGCCATGGTATTGGAAAGGGAGCCGGCACCCGGCTCCCGTGCTTACCGGCCTAGGGCAGCCGCATCTCGACCGCGCGCGGGCCTATGGAAAGCCACTTTTGGATTCGGCAACGAGCAGACTTCTTCCTTTACCGAAGAGAAAGACTGCTTTGCGTCCCCATTCCGGCCCTTAAGATAAGTCGAGCGGAATGTCCAAAGCCGACGTTCCGCTGGACGCCTGAGCCACCTCCTGTATGGGCGGCAAGCAGCCATTCCGGACGCCAAACCATAGTACCTGCTTTGTCACGCAGCCGAAACAAGCGAGGCTCTAAAGCCACCGTCTCACGTTCCGCGCGTAGTCGTCGAAAGCCGGGCCGAACTGGCGGCGCATCTTGGCTTCCTCGAAGGGGATGTGGACCCAATTGGCGGTAGCAAACACCAAGAGGGGGGCGGCGAACATAAGAATAGCGCCCGTCGCCACAGCCACACCGAGGCTGAGGACGACGAGGCCCAGATACATGGGATTCCGCGTGAACTGAAAAGGTCCGCCTGTGACCAGCTTGTTGTTGGTTTCCGAGGTGGGATTGACCTGGGTGCCCTCACGTCGGAACAGTATCAAGGCCCAAACTGGTGCAATGAAACTCACCGCGATGAGCCCGATCCCGACGAAGAGGCTATGTACCCAAGGTACGGCGGGCCACCCGGCCAAGTAGCTGGCGCCCGCTGTGAGGATCAAGAAGAGAAGGGCCCATATCGGTGGCGGAAGTTTCAACATATTCGTTCACCTCGCGGAGTGCGATCGGCGCTCTATTGCCGACACTGGGAGCGACTATAAGGAATGTTGCCCTCAAAGCCATTTGCGGCCGCTATGGGTCGGAAGCGGCCTATCAGCAAAGCGCCTCCAAGTCGGCCGTTGAGCCGATCCCTCGAAACCTCAGAAGCAGACGTCCCAGCGGACAGCAAAAATATTTCTATGTCTAAAAGAAATCCGGTGCGGCACTTCTATTCTGCCCCGGTAGGCCACGTTGAGACTGCGAAAGGGCACATCACAATTGCACTTTATAGTGGAACTCCTTACAGAGTGCTCCGTAGCGCATTTCCTTTTTCGGGGCCGACATGCGAATCGCAAGAGTAAAGATAAGCAATTTTCGAGGCATCAAGACTGCCGAGCTTCTTCTGCCTGCCCACGCCGTTCTCATTGGCGACAACAATGTTGGCAAGTCCACAGTTCTGGAGGCGATCGATTTGTGCCTTGGGCCTGATCGCCTCAACAGGCTACCGCCAATCGATGAACACGATTTCCATCTCGGTCGATATTTGGCGAGTGCTAACGCCCTTCCCGAGGGCGACGCAGTAGATGCTGCCACTGAAGCGGCGCCCGAACCAGCGGGTGATGCCCCTACTGCGGCCAACGCAGAAAATCCGATAATCGAAATCGAGCTCACCATAACGGGACTATCGGAAGAACAGCAGGATCACTTCAGTTCCAATATCGAATGGTGGAACGAAGCCACCGGAGCTCTCTTCAACGGCAGCGCCGATGAACTTGATGATTCGCCGTCGATCCCGGCAATTCGTGTAACCTTCCGCGGATGGTATGACGAAGCGGAAGACGATTTCACCGGGAAAACCTACTACACACGCAGTCTGGCCGAGGATGAAGCGCCGTCGGCTTTCGGGAAGCGAGACAAGCAGAAGTGCGGCTTCCTTTATCTGCGAACGCTTAGAACCGGATCCCGTGCGCTCAGTCTTGAACGCGGAAGCCTTCTCGACATCATCCTGCGGCTGAAGGAGATCAGGCCCAGGATGTGGGAGGACACCCTTCAGGGGCTGAAGTCACTCGACGTCGCGACGGATCCGGCGCTCGGGCTCAGCGGAGTGCTGGAGAGCGTCGCGAAGGCGATGAAGAAATACGTTCCGAAGGAATGGGGCACGAACCCTCACCTGCGCATTTCGAACCTGACGCGCGAACATCTGCGGAAGGTAATCACGGCCTTCATCGCGACGGGCGAAGGAGACCATGCCGCGCCGTTCTTCCGACAAGGTACGGGAACGATCAACATGCTGGTGCTAGCGCTGCTGTCGCAGATCGCGGAGGACAAGCAAAACGTCATCTTCGCGATGGAGGAAGTCGAAACCGCGATACCGCCATACGCGCAAAAGAGGATCGTTCACGAACTACGCCAGCTTTCGGCGCAGTCGATCGTGACTTCTCACTCTCCCTACGTGCTGGAGGAGTTCGGCCTCGACGAGACGTTGATCCTGTCACGTGCTGCAGACGGCGTTCTGAATAAGTCGACAGTACAGCTTCCTGACAGCCTCAAGCCCAAGCGCTATCGACAGGACTTCCGTCAACGTTTCTGTGAGTGCCTGCTTTCCGGACGAGTACTCGTCGTGGAAGGCGCGACGGAGGCCAGTTCCTTCCCCGCGGTCGCCCGCAGGCTGGCCGAACTCGATTCACAGTCCTACCAATCGCTGGAAGCTCTCGGGATCAGCGTCTTCGACGCGGGAAGCGACTCGCAAGTCGCGCCGATGGCGAAGCTCTTCGGCGACCTTGGAAAGCGAATCTTCGGAGCCTGCGATCACCAAATCCCGGAGATCCAGGCAGCGATCGAGGCACAGGTAGAGAAGCTCTACATGCACGACCAGCATGGTTTCGAGGCGATGGTGCTCGCTGACACCACGACTGCGGCAATGGAGCGTTTCGCTGACATCGTCGAGTGGCCCCAACATCTCACGATGAAGTATGGAGGCAATCCGAAATCGAACATCGCTGCGGCCCTGATGGATCTTTTCACCTGGAACAAGGGCGGATGGAGTGCCGCCGACTTCCTCGCTCAATGCAGTGAAGCGGAGTTGCCCCAGTTCCTGAAGGACGCGTGCAAGGATCTGAAGGATCGGTGCGCACCCTCGGAGCCGGAAGAGGAAGGTGATCCCGGTGAACTCGGTGGCTTGGATGCCGCTTGAACTGACGGACGGCCAAAAGGACATCCTGGGAACCGACGGCTATCTGCTCGTTAGGGGCGGACCAGGTTCTGGCAAAACGACGGTCTCGATCCTGAAAGCGGCGGAGATGACCGCCGGCTTGAGGTCAACACAGCGCGTTCTTTTTCTCAGCTTCGCGAGGGCCACCGTGGCGCGCGTTCTCGGGGCGATCGCGGAAGAAGAAACACTGACTGCTGAGCAGCGCCGGGCCATCGAGGTCGACACCTACCATTCGTTCTTCTGGGGTCTGCTCAAGACGCACGGTTATCTTCGAGGCTGGCCGCGTCGCCTCACGGTGCTGCCGCCACCGGGGGAAGCAGCAGTCGTGTCCGACATAACGTCGCAATACAAGGCGTTGAGCGGCCTTTCGGACGGGGAAAAGACGGAGCGGCGGGCGCGGATCGCCGCAGAGCTGGAAAGAGTGGCACGCGATGAAGGACGCGTCTGCTTCGACCTTTTCGCTCCGACGGTCGCAGCACTACTCGAGGGAAGCAAAAAGCTCCGGCAGCTTGTGTCAGCGAAATATCCATTCATCGTGCTCGATGAGTTCCAGGACACGAACGCCGAGCAGTGGCGGGTAGTCAAAGCCCTGGGCGAGTTTTCGACCCTGATTGCCCTCGCCGACCCTGAGCAGAGAATCTTCGACTTCATAGGCGCTGATCCGGAGCGGCTCGACCATTTCATCGAGGCCTTCAATCCGACGACGTTCGACCTTGCCGGCGACAACCACCGCAGCAAAGGTACGGACATTGCACTGTTCGGCAATGACATTCTCCGAGGCAGTTTCAGTAAGGGCTCGTATGAGGGCATCGACTTCGGTACCTTCGCCTCCGCCGAAGCGACCGCGATGATAAAGCTCAAGTCGACTGTACTGGCTGCTCGGGGCAGACTTCAGGCGAGCGGTGATCCTGCTTGGTCGATGGCGGTCCTTGTGCCCACAAAGAAGCTGACGAGGCTCGTGTCAGACGGCTTCAGGACACCAACTGGTCAGATGCCAGCCATTCCACACGAGGCGGTTGTCGAGCTTGATGCTGTCATCCTGGGCGCCGAAGTGATCGCATTTCTTATGCAGCCCGGAGACGGTGGATCTCATCGAGACGAATTCATCAGTCTGGTCGCCGAATACTTTCGGGGCAAGAACGGCAGCGAGGCCTCAATTACGAGCATCCGTCAGGCGTCAGCTATCTTCAGCGCCAACGAAAAGATGAAAGAGCGGGCCGAGCGTGGGCTTCCGCCAATGGCAACCAGCATTATGGTCGCGATGATGGAAGTCTATAACGCATGCCGCGCGCTGGTTCTGAACGGTGATCCGGAAAGCGACTGGAGAGCGATCAGAGATGTTCTTGAAAATGGAGCATGTCAGCGCTTGAAGGAGATTGGCACCGAGACCCGCAATGTGCGGCTTCTTGGCCGCGGAAGCCAACTTCGGCAGGCGTTATCGGAGGACCGACGTGCGAACGGCTCCTACAGGAATGCCCTCGCCATTGTCCGAGCTGCTTTCATTCAAGAGCATTTCTCAAATCGCGCCAAGCCGGAACGCGGCATATCTGTCATGAACATGCACAAGGCGAAAGGAAAGCAGTTCGACGAGGTAATTATCTACGAAGGTTTCCCGCGCCGAATACGTGGTGGTGAGATTGTAAGCAACACTGACCGCATCGTCAGAAGCAATTCCCGTCAGCATGCAGGTGCTGAGGCGAGACAGAATTTCAGAGTGAGCATCACGCGGGCGAAGCGGATGACTACGATCTTAACGCCCGCCGACGACATCTGCGTGCTCTTGGTTCCTGAGGAAGAAGCTTAATCCGTACGCTTCGTCCTGATGGCCGCGATGGGCCGATTCAAAACCTTGGCAGTAAGAACCCTGATGTCCGCATTTCGTGTCGGCTGTCGAAGCAGCGGACGGTCGGCCATCGGCCCCAAATCGGTCGTTCCTTCACGCAAACCTGACGAAAGCGGATACTCGCCTAAAGGAAAGCCTATATTCGCATCGTCGGGGAAACGCCCGGCAGTCGCTCACTCATTCCCTGCGGAACCAGCGATAGAGTACGGATGCCCGCCTCGTCGGCAGCACGCAGAAGCACTTCGCGGAATTGTTCTGGGGCAATTTTGCCGGTGATGGCGTCGACGCAGGCTTTGACGGCAGCCATATATTCCTCGCCGTCGTCGCACGGCCAATCGTTCATCAGGAGGCGCGCCGCGTCGCCCAATGTCCACACGATCCTGCGAGATTTCGGACCTCGCAAAGCAAACCCGACAGGCGTGAATGCTGATGATGTATTCCAGCACATTATCCCCGACCCTCAACGCACGGATACTGCAGTCCCCAGTTCAATGTACGCGCGTATTTAGAAATTTGGAATTGAAATTTTTGGGCGGACGCTGCTTAAACGGGAGTGCTCCGAATGACGAAGAAAAAGGACGTTCAAACCTTTTCAGAGCGCCCTGCGTTGCGGTGCCAAGCGTTGCACTGTTGGACCAATTTCGGCTTTTCGCCAGCTGGCGGCACTGCCTCAGCCGCGCACGTTTCGCTTTGCGGTTCCGCCCCTTCGCCTCACCGCAACTCAGCGCTCACCCGAAAAATCCCGCCGGCCGAAGCATCCGAGCAGACGACGAAAGTGGAGCCCTCCTGGGCCATGAAGGCGACGTTGCCGCCGGCTTCGCAGGGGGTGGCGCTCCATTGCAGGATGATGTCGCCGTTGTCGGGCAGTTTTTCCGTCGTCAGCTTGACGGCGCTCGCCATCCATTCGGTCGCCGACGGCAGGTGGACGGGGGCGTTCAGCTGTTTCGACAGCCAGGCGGTATAGTTCTGTGCCTCGGCGAGCGGCACGTCGTCGGCCGGCTGCTCGGGATTGCCGGCATAGGCCTGGGCGGAGGCCGGGTCTGAGTTGGCGGTGTAATACTCGGCCATCTCGGCGCGGGTGACCGCCTTGGCCTGCATGCAGAAGGACTTTTCGACCTTCACGGCGCCATTGGCGACGCCGAGCATGCCGCCGAGCTCCTTCAGCGACGAGGTCATCAGCCGGACGTTGTCGAGCGGATAGCTGCCGGCAGGGATGGTCTCGAAGGCGACATTGGGTGCAACCGGGCAGAAGCCGCGCGCCGAGAGCGCTTGGAGATCGGCCAGGATCGGCTGATAGGCTGCGATGGCGAGCTTGTAGGCCTCGGCGGTGTAGCGGCCATCGGCCTCGGTGAGCTTCGGCGCCAGCGCGGCAAGTGTCGGATCAGTGGGGCCGGCGCGCGTCGTCAGCGAGGCGTGGAGATCGGTGACTTTCTGCCTCAGCGCCGTCGCCTCGTCCTTGGCCGCCATCACATCCGATATCAGTGCGGCGAAGAGCTTGGCGGCGTCGCCGTAGCCGGAGGTCGCGGCCGGCAGCTGCCATTGCTCGGCCTTGGCCTTGGCCTCGGTCATCAGGCCGCTCGCCTTGGCGACGTCGGGGCTGTCGCCGGCGCCGATGCGGGTGACGGTTTCGCGTTTTGCCGTGGCGTCCTTTTCGGCTGCCGACAGCGCGGTCAGCCCCTTGGCGAGATCGTCGTAAGCCGTTTTCGCTGCTTCATAGTTGTCGACCGCGCCATGCATCTGCTGGGCGGCGGCGCTGTCGGCGGCGGCCTTCATCTTGCTGTCGGCCTCGGCAAAACTCGGGGCCTTGTCGCCGCCGGCGGCGGCAGCGGCCGATTTGGCCTTTTCAGCGTTTTCTTTCGAGATTGAGATCAGCGATTTGCCAAGGCTGATGGCGGCCTTCTGGTAGCCCGGAAGCGCCTTCTTGTAGTCCTCATCCTTGAGGGCGGCATTAGCCTCGGTCAGTGCGGCGGCGCCGGCATCATAGGAGAGCTTCGCTTCGTCGCCGGAGGGGCGTTCCGGCGCCTTGGCGGCGACGGCTTTGTCCCTGCGGCTTTCGGCCTCCTTCTTCCAGGTGCCGACATCGGCGACGAGCTTGGGATCGGGGCGCAGCAGCTTCGGGATCGTGACGACGCCGACACCGATGCAGATCAGGAGCAGAGCACCGATCATCGAGAAATGCGCCAGCGTCCATTTCTTCCGCTTCGGCGCTTCCGGCTGTTGCGGCATGCCGCCGCGCGGGTCCCAGGCCATCGGCTGGATGCCCGTGGTGACGCGGCTGAATTCGCCGAGCGCATCGGCGCCCATGCGCGGTCGCTGGGCCGGATCGCGGCTCAGCATTCTCTCGATCAGGCTGGCCAGGCCCTCGGGAAATCCGGGGATCAGCACGTCGAGGCGCGGGAAGATGTTGGAGGGGTCGAGATGGATGTTCTTCCAGCTCTGCTCGCGCTGGTGCTCGTCCTCCCAGACCATGACGCTGTCGAAGACGCTGGCATAGGTCTGCCGCGGCAGGAAGAGCTTGTAGGCGATCATGCCCATCGCATAGATGTCGAGTGCGGCGGAGGCCGAGAATGTGCCGCTGGCATAGATCTCCGGCGCGCCGAATTCCGGCGCATAGGGCGGGATGATGTGCTCGCCGATCCTGGAGATCAGGTGCAGGTTGCCGATCCGGACCGAGAGGCCGGAATAATCCTCCGACACGTAGATGCACTGGTCGGTCAGGGCATTGTGGGCGTAACCGGCCCCGTGCAGCGTCGCCAGCCCTTCGAGGATATGGCGGCCGATCTCGATGGCGCGGTCATAGGCGACCATCTCGGTTTCCTCGAGATACTGGTGCAGCGTCTTCGACGGCCGCTTCTCGACGATATAGAAGTTGTCGTCTTCCGGCGATGGCGGGATCAGATCCTCGATCTCGACGAAGCGCCGCGCCGTCAGCGATTTGGCCTCGTTGACCGAGGTCCAGACCCGCTCGAAGCGGGCCTTGTCCAGTTTCAGCGCCACATCGGGCGCGACGATGAAGACCGAACGATCCATCCGCTTGTCCTGAGCCGGATAGACGATGAACTCGTTTTCATAGACCGGCTCGCCGATCGTGTAGCGGGCGATCAGATCACTTCTCATGCACGTGTCCCCCTGCCATTTTGTCTTCATCAAAGCGCATGTCATTCACCCGCCAGAAGCGGATCGCCGATCAGGCCGGCGGCGAGAAACAGGCCGGTCTTCGTATCGCGAAGCGCGAAGGCGAAACGGGCGTCGGCGCTCACCCGCACCAGTTTCGGATCGATGCTGCGCTCGGTGACCACGGCCGTTGCCGCCGCCGCTTCCGTGCCATTCTCATCGACCTTGATCATCGTCTTCTGCAGAACGCGCGACAAGCTGATGTTTTCCGTGGTGAACCTGGGAAAAGCCGCATCGCTCGCCTTATCAGGCGAAAGGCCCATGGCATGGAGTGTCGGCATCAAATCACGCCCGTCATTGAGGGAAAAGCGGGGCAGGAAGATTTCCCCCTTGGCGGCTTCGAATTTCTCGCCCTGGAGCCAGGAGGCAAGGGTTTTGAGATCGGAACCGCCGACACCCTTTTCCGAGCGCGCCGCGATCACCACCATGCGGTAGGTTTCACCAGAATAGGCGAGGTCGACGGCTGCGAAACGATCGTCGACGCGGAATTTCTGGCCGTCGCCGGCAAGATGCATCATCGGCACCGAGACCGTCGAGCCGTCCGGCCGCCGAAACGGGGCGGCCGGGCTCTGAGCCTCGAAGGCGGTTTTCCAGCGCGCCTTGAAGGAGAGCGCGCCGAGGCTGATGAAGCCGCCGCCGGGCGGCGTTTCCAGGATCGCCGGAATGGCGTCGCGCGTCGCCTGCCTGACCCAGCCGTTGATGTGCTCGACGGATTGGGGCTGATCGAGATCCTCGATCGACGGCTTGATACGGTGACCGGCCAGCATGGGGAGGGCATCGGGGAGGAGCGCCAGCTTGTCGTCGAAGACGATCGCAACACCTGAGGCCAGCGGCGCATCCGCCGCCGGCGGCGTCTTCGGGTTCATCTCGTCGAGCACCTTCTCCGGCCCCTTGACCGCATCGCCGAAACCCAGCCCCCGTGCGATGGCCGCCTTGCCCGCATCCGAGGCGCCGAGGCTCGCGAGACCCAGCGCGGCGGCAAGGCTTGCCGGCGACACCATGATGTTGGCCGCCCCCTCTTTCGCCAGCGTGCGGTCGATCAGGTCGACGGCAAGCCCGGCCTGGGCGGCAAGGACCGCCCTGGTGTCGGTGGCATCGCCCGCATGGGCGGGCGCCAGCGCCATCAGGGAAGCGGAAAGGCCCGCCAGCAGAATGGATCTCGACATCATTCGCCTCCCTTTCAGCGGATGCGATAGAATTTGGAATCGAACGACCATTTGCCCTGGACGCCGGTCTCGTCGTCGCCGACGATCCTGAGGCTGCGGGCGAGGTCGTAGACATAGTTGAAGGCGGCGCGCTGGCCGACGAGCGGTGTCGGCACGTCAGGCAGGTCGAGCACTTCGATCGGCTTGTCGCTGAGAATGGCGACGACCATGCCGACGCCGGCCGGCCCCTCCACCACATATTCGAAACCGATATAGGGATTGCGGGCATCCGGCACGACCACCGGCCGGGCCGGATCGAGCCGGTTGTCGCCGCCCTTCGCCGTCGGCTTCAGGCCCATCGAGCGCTTGTTGGGATAGAGCTGCGTCAGCTTGCCGGCGGCGTCGATATCGACGAGGATCAGGTAGCCTGATTTCTTGGTGGAGACGCGCATCGCCACCTTGTCGCCGATGCTGACCGAGGTGCCGGGCAGCACGTCGACGGCCACGCCCGCCTCATTGTCGGTCTTCAGCGTGTTTTCGACGGCGGCGACCGGGGTCTTCGCCTCCTCTCCGGTGACGACGTCGCGGCCAAGCGCATCCGGGAGGCCGTAGAATTGCGGCACCGGCGTGAAGCGGCAGTCCTCGGAATGGGCCCGGCAATATTCGTCCGATTTGCGCCTGACATAATCAAGCAGGGCGGCGTTGCTGACGTCAGGCTTGTCGGAAGCGCGCGCCACCCCTTCCTGCACGCCTTCGATGAAGCGGCGGGTGAAGACGCCGAGCGGCGGTTTGGCCTCGGTATCGACCAGCGCCCATTGCCCGGCATTGACCGCCGACCAGACCATCGCCGTTTCGCCGCCGAAGGAGAATTTCGCCTCCTTGCCGGAGCGGTTCGGCGGCTGCAGCGACGCCAGAGCGGGCCCGAGGCAGCGCACCGTGCCGCCGGCGGGCGCGGCCACCGCGCTGCGGCTGCCGGGGCCGACATGGCAGGCATCGATCAGCAGCGTGACGCGGCGGTCCCTGAGGCTGTTCAGCCGGGCGGCGATTTCGGTCTCGCGGATCTGATTGGTGACGGTCACCTTGGCCCCCTCGCGCACCAGCCTGGCATCGGCGGCGACCAGCGTCGGGCTCGTCGTCGCCTCGGCGCCCATTTCCTCGGAGCCCTGGCCGCTGAAATAGAGGAAGACGCGGCTGCCGGCCTCAGACTGACGCACCAGCCAGTCGTCGATTTCGGCAAGGATCGCAGCGCGGGTGGCCTTGCGATTGGTGAGCGTGTGGATCTGTTCCGGACGGTAGCCGACCGTCTTGACGAGGAAGAGCTGCATCGCCTTCACATCGTCGACCGAGCCGGTCAGCTTCGCCTCGCGCATCTCATAGTCGTCGATGCCGATCAGAAGCGCGCGGTCGCCGGGAGAACGCACAGCCATGGGCAGCTCGGCGGCCGGCGCCTGAACCTCGGGCTGGCTGCCTTCGGGCGAAGGCGATGCTGGAGTCTCCGTCGTTTCCGCAGGCGCGGTCGTGCTGCCGGGCGGCGTCGTAATTGCAAGGTTGGCCTCGAGCTGTGCAGCCGGCGTCTGCTTCTGCTTGGTGCCGGCCGTCGTCTCGCTTGCAGCAGGCCGGCGCTTGGTGTCGATTGCCGCCACCTGATCCTCGGCGGCAGCAGCCGAAGTGTCGGGCGCATTCGGCACGTCACCGTCCGTCCTGGCGGCGATCCAGTCGCGGAAGGCGGCGACGCGGGTATAGACCCCGTAATGTTCGGCCTCGGCGCAGCCGGCGCCCCAGCTGACGATGCCGAGCTGGATCCAGCGCTTGTCGGGGCGCTGCGCGACCAGCGGCCCGCCGCTGTCGCCCTGGCAGGCATCCTTGCCGCCCTCGGCATAACCGGCGCAGACATTGCGCTCGTCGATCGGGTTCATGCGCATCGAGCTCTCGCGATAGGCGGCGCGGCAATCCTCGCGCGAGACGAGCGGCAGCTCGACCTCCTGCAGTTCGGTCGGCAGGTATTTGTCATCCCAGCCGTGATCGGCCTTGGTGTAACCCCAGCCGGTGACGACGGCGGTGTGGCCGGGGCTTTCCACGGCCTCGTCGGCGGCGGAGGCGAGGATTGCCGGCTTCGAGACGGCAGGTTCGGCAAGCTTGATGAGGGCGATGTCGTTGGCGAAGACCTTGCGGTCGAAATCCTCGTGAATGATCACGTCCTCGACGGACAGCCCCGGCTTATCAGGGCCGTCAACCGAGATCACCTTGTCGATCTTCTGCTTTCCCTCGACGATCAGGAGGTCGCGGGCGAAGAGATCCTGCTTGCCGGAACGGCCGCTGGTGACGCAATGGGCGGCGGTCAGGATCCAGCGCGGCGAAATCAGCGAGCCGCCGCAATGGCCGCCGAAGCGGCCGCGCTGCTCGGGATCGGGCGCCAGGATCTTCACCTGCCAGGGCCATTCGCCCTTCTTCGCCGCCTGGCCGCCGATCACCCGCCCGCCATCCTCACCGGCAAAATCGGTATCCTGCTGCGCAAACGTCGGCGCGGCCAGCAGCAGAAGGACGGCCGCAATGTTGAAGACCTTGCTGATCGACGTGCTCATAGCCTGGCTCCGGCGGAGGTATAGAGGACCGTAAATCCGACGCGCGCGCCCTCGGGCAGAAGCTCGCCGAGCTGTCTGGCGATGTTGCCGGCGGTGCGGCGCCGGTCGTTCTGTTTCAGGAATTCCACCAAACCAGGCATCGCCTGATCGGAGGTGACCGCGACGAGCAGGTCCGTGCCGAAGGGAGCGACGACGGAAAGATCGAGATCGAAGGTCGCAGACATCTCGGCATCGGCTTCCCTGTCGCCGGGATAGAGAAACTGCACCGTGCCATCGCCGGTGACGTCGAACAGCACGAGCTTGCGCCCGGCAAGCTCGGACACCGTGACGCCGACGCGCTCGCCGTCGCGATGAACCTTGTCGGATGGTGTCACCCGCACGGTTTGCGGGTTGATCTCCGACAGCCGCTTCAGCGTGTCGAGCGCGGCCATCCGGTCGACGACGAAGGGCATGTCGCCGGCGCCGACTTCGGAGGCGACGACATCGCCGCCGGCGATCGCCTCGCGCTTTTGCGGATCGAAGACGAGTTCGGCATTGGCATCGTCCGTCAGCTTGAACGGCGTGACGGCGGGAGCGACAGCCTCCAGCACCGGCTCCGAACCGAGGGCGGCAAGGGTGATCGGGGCGGGTTCGGGCGGGGGGGGCGGCACATTCGATTTCTGCCCTTCCGCCGGGCCGGCTTTGTCATAGGCATAGACGACGGCGCGGTCGAGATCCGCCCCGGGCGGGCTTTGCGTGAAGATGTTCTGCCGCTGGTCGGTGAACTGATAGACCGACTGGCGCACATATTCGAACAGCTCGCGGCGGGTCACAGTGCCGTCGCCGTTGCGGTCGGCCGCCCCTTCGAAGGCGCGGGCGGTGGCATAACTCAGCGCCCCGCGCTTCTGAGCTATGCCGGGAATCGATATTTCCGGCGATTTGGTATGGTCGTCGACGGCGGCAAGAAAGGTCAACCGCTTGTAATCGAAGCCGGTGGAGAGGGCATCGGCCGTGGTCGAAATCGGCGCCAGGTCATCCTCCTCGATCGTATAGGACGGCGCCTGGCGCCAGGTGATCTCGGCGCCGCGCGGGTCGACATCGCGAGTGAGGCCGCCGGCATGGCAGGTGTCGGCGATAAACAGCACCTCGGCGCCTTTTTCCTCCAGCTTGTGGATCAGCACCTTGAATTCGTCGCCGAAGATGCGCTCGCGCGATCCCGGCAGCCTCGTATCGAAGCCGGCCAGCACATAGACCTCGTCGCGGCCGCTGGGTTTCGAGCCCTTGACGCGCTCCGGCTCGCTCGATCCGTGGCCGGCGATGCCGAGCACGACGAGATCGCCCTCGCCTGCCCTTTGCGTGACGGCGCCGATCGCATCGAAGATGCCCTGGCGGTCGGCCGCGCCGTTCTTCAAGAGCGTCATGTCCTCGACCCCGAGCGAGCGCAGCGACAGGGAAAGATCCTCGGCATCGGCGACGGCGCCGTGCAGCGGCGGGACATTGCGATAGAGATCGATGCCGATCAGAACGGCTCTGACCGTGCCGCGCTCGGGAGCTTCGATCGTCCTGGCGAGGCTGTTCGTGCCCGCCAGAACAAGAAGGGCGAGTGCGGCGGCCATGGGAGCGAATGTGGACATGGCCGGTTCCCCCTCGCCCCTCTATTCGCGGCGCCATTCGACGCGGCGGTTGAGCGCGTCGATATCGTCTTCGGTGAGGTTGGCGGTGGCGGTCACGTCAACCGGTTCGGAGGCGCCGCGGCCTTCCGCGTCGATCGTGGCGTCGATGCCGTTTTTCTTCAGGAAATCGGCAACGGCCTGGGCGCGGCGCTCGGAGAGCTTCTTATTGTAATCGTCGCCGCCTTTGCGATCGGTATGGCCGATCAGGATGACGCGGCCGGGCTTCTGCTCCTTCAGCGCTTGCAGCAATTCCTGGGCAGCCTCGGTGCCAATCGAGGTGAAGGTCGACTTGTCGAAATCGAAGGTGATCGGCACCGGGATGGAGACCGGCACGATGCCGCGCACATTTTCTGAATAGATGCCGCCGAGCACGCCGCTGCGGTGATCCTTCTCGGCCGGCACGAAACTGCCCTGCGGGTTGTCGCTGGTGGGATTGGCGGCCAGAATGCGGGCCTGGGCGGCGCGCTGGATGAGATCGGAGATGGTCTCGGCCGGCGGCGCCTTCGGCGTGCGGGTCTCGTTCTTGATGATCTCGATCGCCTGTTGGTAATCGGCGGCGGCATCGGCGAAGCGGCGGGCGGAGAAATAGATCTCGCCGAGCGTGGCGGAGGCCTGCCAGAGCACCTGCGGGCTGTCGGCGGCGACGAGCAGCGGTTCATACTCGGCGACCGGCTTGTCGGCGGCCATCATTTCCTGGGCGGCGGCGAGCCTCAGGGCTGCGACGCGGCGTTGGGCGTTGATCTGGAACTGTCCGCATTCGGCGCTGACGGCAATGGCATCAGCCTCGGAGGCGGCAGCCGTGATATCCTTGGCGGCAACGGCGGTGTTCAGCTTGTCGAGCAGGGCGTTGCAGGCCGGGCTATCGGCATTGGCGACCTCGATCTCCTCGCCGGACTGGCCGGGTTCGGCCGACCGGCCAAAGCTCATCGGCGGCATCTTGATGCTGAAACCGCCGGGAAGCTTGAATTGCGGCATCTTGATCTGCGGCATCGGCAGTTTCGGCATCTTGGTCTGGGCAGACTGGGACGGCTGCTGATATTGGCTCGGTTGTTTATATTGGCTGGGCCGGGTGGAGGCGGTGGTGTCGGCGGGGCCGATCAGCTGCAGCTCATCGGCGGCAAGCTGCTGGCCGGGCGCCAGGTTGGTGACGATCTTGTATTTCTTCGGCGGCTGCGTCACGGCCTGTTCGACCGGTTTGGGCGCGGGCTTCGGCTTTTCGATCGCCTCGGGCTTCTTGGCGACTTCAGGTTTGACAACCGGTTTCGGCTTCGGGGCAGCCGGCGGTTTCGGCGCAACCGGCGGCTTTGCCGCCTGCTCGACCGGCGCGGGTTTTGCGGCGGGAACGGCGGCGACGGGCGGAACGACGGAAGGCGGCAGGGCGGCCGTGCTGTCGACAGTGGTCAGCGTCAGCGTCTTGCTGCTGATCTTGGTGCCGAGGCTGCGGGCTTCTTCGAGGCTGCGGGAGACGGCCTCCATGCCGCCGTCGATGGAGCGGAACATGCCGCTGCCGCTGCCGCCGAGATCGGCGAAGATGGTCAGCGGCTTGGAGGAATAGAAGACCTTGATCTGCTCCTGCCCGACCGGGCCCGAAACCTGCAGCCTGGCGCCGCTCGCCGGATCCGGCACCTGCACGCGCTTGCCGGCGGCAACGAGGGCATCGGTCTGGTACTTGTTCGGGAAGAGCTTGGTGACGGAGCCGTTCGGCGAAACGTTCAGCACCGTGACATAGGCGTTCTCGCTCGACTGGATGAAGAGGCCGACGACTTCGCCGACGGCATATCTCGCCTCGGCGCGATCGAAGGTGATGCTGACAGGCCCGCTCTGAGCCGGCGCTTCCGTCAGCGTGCGTTCGTTCTGCGCCCCGACCTCGGGGATCGGCGAGAAAAGCGAAAGACATGTGGCTGCGGCCAGGATGGCTTTGCGGCTGAGCATCGGAACCTCCCCCTTCGAAACAATCTCACACTGTGCTGAAGATGAGAATAGCACCGACCGGTGAAATTGGGATGGCTTTGGCTGTCTTGCTTGAGGGAGGGTTACAAATTATTTGGAGCCGGAAAGATTGCGCGAAGGCAGAGGCGCGGCAAGACCCACGGCCGGCAATATCCGCCGTCCGTTTATAGTCGGACTGGATTGGAGAAAGACGGTTAGTTCTTCGGCTTCTGGCCGGCGGATTTCAGAATCGAGATCAGGTCGCTCATTCCCTCCGGCGAGGAATTGTAGAGCCAGAGAATATCCGGATTGTCCGATGTGAATTCCTTGCCGGAGCCCGAGCCCATGTCGCGGCCGGGCGAGGTCGTCTCCGGCAGCTTGCCCTGGCCCGGCGTCAGCCCCTCGGCGCGTTCATGGTCGGCGATAACAGCAACGGCGGCGGCAAAAGCCTTTTCATCGTGCCGGCGCAGCGCCGCAAGCGCGGGGTTTCGCGCCGCCAGCGCATCCTCGACCGATCCGGCATAGCCGATGCCGGCCATCCCAAGCGAAAGCAGCAGGCCGATCGACACGCTTATGAGCCGGGATTTCTTCATCGTCGTCACATCCGTCCAAGGGGCGCCATAACGCAACCGCTGCACACTTTTGCTGGAATTGCTCCAGAACGACAATAGGGAGAGCCCGAATGGAAGGCAACGGCGCTCGGCGCCAATCGATTGGGAGGGGTGAAATCGGCTGGAGAGAGGTCAGAGGATCTTCAGCTGCTGCAGGGCGAGGCGGAGATTGCGCAGCATTTCGCCGAAGATTTCCTCGATCCTGCCGGTCGACCAGACCACCATCGTGCCATAGGGCGAGCGCCTGCGCTGCATGAAGCCGGCTGTCTCGAAATCGATCAGCGTCTTGCGGCAGGTCTCGCTCGACATGACGGCGACCAGGAAACGGGCGAGATTGGACTGATCGATGGCGCCTGATTTTTCAGCCCAGTTCTGGATCAGCCGCGGCTTGGTGTCGGCGGTGAACATCGAAGCGAGCGCCCGCTCCTGCGAAAGCCCGAGGCGTTGCAGCTTCGCCGGATCGCGGGTGAGCGACACCACGTAATCATTGTGCAGATCGGCGAAGCGCTCGACATCTTCAGCCGTGTTGATGCCGAACACCTTCATCGAATAAAGAAACTCGGCCATCAGATAGGTCGGCTCGGAGCGCAACTGCGCCAGATGTTTTTCGTCCTTGCTGGCCGAGGCGGCGCAGACCCGATCGGAAAAGCCGATCCTTGCCGCGCGCACCTGCTCCAGCAGGCTGACGTCGAGCGCCACTTCGTCACCGTTCCAGTCCAGCATCGGCTTCCCTGCCAGTAAAACTCCAAGACGATGAAGTTGTACTATTGTCGACGCCGATCTCCAAATCGTTTGGAAAGCAACGCCTTGCTGACGAGCCGCTTCTATCCTAACATTTTAAGGACTTGGGGCATGATGCCGAAAGTTGTGAACGGTTTTCGGGCGACATCATTCTCTCACTCTTTAATTGTGAACAGGCTTCAGACCGAGGCCCCCAGGGCCAAGATGATCCTGTTCCGGGGTTCACGGCAATGCGCAGTTTCAGCTCGCATATTCTCATGGCCGCGGCGATCGCAATCGCCTGGCCTGTGCTCGCAAAAGATACGGTGATGATCGAGCTTCCGAGCGGCGACGGCGCCCGTTCGGTCGGCATCATCTCCGCCAATGAGGAGGTCGAGGCATCCGGACCGGCGGCGATCACCGTCGGCGACGACGGCACCGTCTACATCCTCGACCAGAACAATGGCCGCGTGCTCGCCGTCGACGGCGAACGCTCGCAGGCCGATCCGGAGATCCTGCCGCTGCCCGAAAATGCGGCGCCGGAGGATCTCGCCGTCGTTCATAACGAACTCTACCTCTGGTCTGACGGCATCGTGCCGCTCGAGCGCTCCCCCGGCGCCGATGGCCGCTCGCAGACCCTGCGCGCCATCGACGGCGGCGATGCCGACGACTACACCCGCTCGGTCTTCGCCTCGATGGGCTCGGTGCCGCCCGGTCCGCTGAACAGCATCATCGACGAGATCGGCCGCAGCACCAGCCGGCCGCAAGCCCGCCCGCCGGTTGTTCAATACGTGCCGAGCCGCGGCCTCGGCGATATCGTTGCAGAAGTTTCGGCGGCAAACGACAAGGCGGAAATCCTGCTGCGGCGCGCGAGCTCGGAGGAGAATTTCCTCTCGCTTCAGCTCACCGGGGAAAACCGGATCGGCACCGTCGAACTGCTCGACATCGACACGACGGGCAGGCCCTATGCGCTGGTCGAACTCGTGCCCGCCGACCGGCCGGAACGGACCGGCATGCTGGTGGTGCGCTTCACGCCGAACGGCGTGCTGGAGCGCGTCTACGACCTGCCGATCGAACCCGGCACGGTCTTCTCCAGGCGGTTCGTGGCGATCGGCCCGCGCGGCGACGTGCTTTTTCTGCGCTCCGGGGAGAGCCGGGCGCAGGTGCTGAAACTCGAGGGGCGCGAACCCGGCCGCAAGCTCGCCGTCGCCAGGCCGGCAAAGCCATCGATGGCGGCCAAGCCCGGAAAGGGGCCGAAGGTCGCCATCCTGCCGAAATCGCGCGGCGACGTCATCGAGCGGGCGATCGGCTTCGAGACGCTGAACTGGCTGGTGACGCCGGCGGCCTACGGCAAGGATCCGGGGCCGGCTTGCGACAACATGAACCGGCTGCGCCGGCCGTTCTACCTGTTCGGCAAACGCGGCCAGACGGTGAAGGGCGTGCCCTATTGCTGGGGCTGCAAGACGCCGCTCGAGGACTTCACCGAGGGTGTCGTCGACGGCCAGACGGCCGGCAATGTCTGCACCAAGAGCGCGCCGCAAACCAATATTCTCGGCGTCGACTGCTCCGGCTTCGTCAGCGAAGCCTGGGGTCTGAAGATGCATGTCTCGACCCGGGCGATCCCGAGCATTACCAGGCGGCTTGTCGATCCCTGGTCGCTGCAGCCGGGCGACGCGCTGAACCGCCCGGGTTCGCATGTGATGCTGTTCATGCGCTTCACCGACGACCGCAAGGTGGAGGTGATGGAGGCAACGCCCAATGCCTGCAAGGGCCGCGTCTGCCGCAACACCTATTCACTCGGAATCCTGCTGCTGCGCGGCTATCAGCCGGTGCGCTTCAAGGGGCTGGATGGCTGAACGCGGGAGCGTCACTGGCCGCACGTTATTGTTTGATGGGGCGGACTTCCTTCCTGACGCGGGTGTCCGCGCCGTGATTTGCCTCTTCCGTCACTCCGTTCTCCGTCATCCCAGACCTTGAGCCGAGCATCCATACCGGACCCACCGGCAGCCGTGGCATGGGTCCTCGGCTCAAGGCCCGGGATGACGGAGATTAGGGATGCGTTCCGGTCGAATTCGCCTGGTCAAAGTCTTTGCGCGATTTTCAAACACGCGGCGCGGTCGGCGCCAGACGCCGCTTCGCCATCGCCAGAAGACCGTGCGCTGCGACGCGCTCGGCATAGTCCCGATAGGCTGGATCCAGGCTCAGCATGCGTTCTTCGGCGCGGGCGCGCATGATGTAGATGAGAGTGACGATCGCCAGCATGCCGGCCCGGGCAAGTCCTTCCGCAAACCCGCTTGCGATAAAGCTCGGGGCCGCAAACAGCCACCAGGCGATGTTCTTTGAGACATAGGCCGGATGTTTGATGAAGCGGTAGGGGCCTGAGGTGATGATGCCGCGATGGGTGAGGTTGGAGAAACGCGGCCCGAAGGCGATGGTCGCCCAGACATAGATCAGGGCGCAGAACAGCATCGCGGCACTCCAGAGGATGAAGACTGTCGACCCCTCCCGGATGACGCTCTCCCAGCCCGGCCCGTCGCCATAAGGCACGAAGGCCTGCGAGATCGCAGGAAAGAACGGCTCGTAACAGATGAGGCAGACGAGCCAGCCGAGTGCCGTCGTCTCCGTCGCCCTGACATGCCAGCCGAAAAGCTTAAGGGTGGCGATGTAGCCGCCGGCTGCAAGGATGACATCGAGGAGAAAGACAAGCCGCGTCCAGCCTTCGAACCAGGCCGCTGACAGTGGAGGAAAGGCCCAGGCCGGCTTGTCGGCCAGATCGGAAAGAGCGGCCATGCCGCTTGAAAACATCAGCACGAGAAAGAAGCATTTGATCGCGAGCAGGCGCAATGCGAAGAGCACGTCCTCTTCGCGAAAATCCTGCATCAGCACCGCCCGTCCGGCCTGATGGAGATAATCATCGGGCTGCTTGGCGATCAGATCGGTGACCGCGACGTAGAGAATTGTGGCAATCGCCAGCACGATGGAAAGGGGAATGGTCGTATGGCTGGCTTCGACAACCCATTGGACCGCCGACGACTGCGTGAAAAACGGAAAGACCGCACAGGCAATGACGACCGCGCCGAGGAGCGCGGCGAGGCCGACGAGCTTGGTTCCGATGCGCCGCCAGAAGATGGCAGGAGCCTCGTTGCGTCTTTCCCGTGATGCCCAGGCTTGACGCGCGGCCGGTATGCCTTCGACAAGCATCCACGCCAGGAGAAGGCAGATGACGGCAAGCGCCATCGCCATGCCGGGCTCAAGCTGCAGATAGTCCGACAGCGCGATGCCGACGAGAACGCCGGCAAGGGTCGCAGCCTGACTGACGAGAGGGCTGCCGGCCACGATATCCCTGTCCTGCGATATCGGCACGCGCTCAGCTTTCTCGATCAGATTGCCGGCTGGACGGAGACCGGAGAGCCTATCCGTGCCGCCCGCGCCGCAAGCGCCATTGCTGCTGCAGCCGTCAGGGACGGCATATCCTCCGGCAGCGAGGTCATCGCAATATCGAGCTTGTCGTAGTCGACCATGTAGTAGCCCGACCTTGTCGCGATGACAGCTTCAGGCCGGATCGCCAATAGATCCTGCGCCATCGTGCCGACGAAGAGCGGGCCGCCCCAGATGTAGCGGAAGGCATAGATCGGGATGCCCTCAGCCGAGGTGCCGAGCCGACGGATATCGGTCTTCAGGCGGCGGTCGGACCAGGAAGGGCTACCGGAAGAGCTCGATGAACTGCTCGAGCTGGACGAACTGGAAGAGCTGCTGGAACTGGAGCCGCCGCCCATGCCGCCACCGCCAGAGCTGGAATTGCCGCCGGAACTATTCTCAGAGCGGGCGAAAGCCGATTGACTGGTATTTGCGACCACTCTTTTCTTAGCGGCGGGCGTGGTTTGCTTCGCAGGGGTGACGGCTCTCGCCGGCTCTTCACTGGCAAACAGCGTCTTGGCGCCAGGATCGAAGATACAGCTCTGCAGGATTGCGCCTGAACCGGCGAGGAAAGTCGAGCAAAGCAGAACACGAATGATGAGCTTTCTGGTCATGTGGGGCGCCCCCGGATCGCCGTTTTAGAAGAGATCGTACCTCGGATTTCGCTTGACCCATGTCGCCTTTGCGAGCTGAACGAGCCTGTCATCGAGCGACTTGGTTTTCGGAAGCGCCTTTTTCTCCTGAGCGGTCAGCTCGGCGGCAAGGGTCTCTTCCGCTTTCTTCTTTGCATCATTGGGCAAGGTCTTGAGTGCCGCCTTTGCCTGGTTCTTCGGATCGCCGCTGCCCGGCATGTTGATGGCTGTGGCCAGCGCGAAATAACGCGCCGCAGTTTCAAGGCTGTCGTCGGTACCGTCTTCCCTGGCCAGTATCGCGCGGTCGAGCGCGCCCCAATAGTCGCCGCGTTCGGCGCCCATCTCCAGCCACTTCACCGCTTCGGTCTTGTCCGCGGCAACGCCGACGCCGTCCCGGTACATGCGCCCGAGATTGGTCGGAGCATAGGGCTGGCCGCCCTCCGACGCCCGGGTGAAAAGCTCGAGCGCTTTCGGCAGATCTTCCGGGGCGCCTTTTCCGAAACGGTAGACCAGCGCAAGATTGTTCAGCGAATAGATGTCGTTGCGCTGGACACCGGCCTCGTAGAAGCGGATGCCGCGCTCCGGATCGGCCGGAACGTTGACGCCGTTCAGGAAGATATAGCCGAGTTCATTCATTGCATAGGTATGGCCGAGATCGGCGGCCTGCAGCATCAGGCGCAAGCCAAGCTGCTGATCGGCCTTGGTGCCGCGGCCGTAGTAGAGCGCCTTGCCGTAGCTGTGCAGGGCAAAGGGATCGCCCTTGGCCGCTCCGTCCTTGGCGATCTGGCTTGCCTTGGCGGCGTCGCGCGGAACGGAGGCACCGAACTCGTAAAGGCTCGACAGTTCGTAGATCGCCCGGATATGCCCGGCATCCATCGCCTTTTTGATCGTCCCGAAGGCCGTCTTGGTGTCGCGGTTGGCAAGCTGGGCGCGGCCGAGCTGGTAGACGAAGCGCGCCACCTGAGGATAGGTCTTTATTGCGTCCGTGCAGGCTGGCACCGCGATGGCTGGATCGATTTCATTCGGCAGCTTGCCGGCGGTGACGCCCTGCAGGTCGAGCGGTGCGGCGGCGGCGGTATCGCAGGCGTCAAGCGTCGGCTTGAAGGTGACGGTGGCGGGCGGCAGGTCGTCGTTGGCGGCTTGCAGCGTCAGGGCGAAAGGCTGGTTTTCGGTGCCGATCTGCGGCTCGTAGGATAGCGCCGGAATATCGGCTGCCTCAAGCACGTGGCCGGGCCCGATCACCCGGTCGCCGGCCCGCAGCGTGCCCTTGTCGGGGAGGGCGGCGACCTTGAAGGTCATGTCCGCGGCCGATACCGGTACTTCAGGCAGACGGGCTTCGATGGGACCGACGCCGATCGTCGCATCGACGTCGCGCGGCAGCGCCTTCAGATAGGCGCCGGCATCGGCAAGCCGCGCTTGCTTATCCTGTTCGAGCTGGGCGAGCTTGGCGCCGGCATCGGCCGAGACGGTGATGGCGACGACGCCCTGCGTCGCCTGGCCATAGGGATCGCTGACCGTATAGCCGATCAGGCCGATCGTTCCGGCGGCAACGCCCGATGAATCATAGCTCAGCGCCGTCAGCGCCGCGGCCGGCAGCTTGGCGCCCTGCTCCACCGGCTTGCCGTCGAAACTGAGCTTGCCGGTCTGGGGCAGCTGGTTGAGCGTGACGAGCAGCGCCGCGCCGGTTTCGTCATGCGGCGGAGCGATCGGCAGCTGGGTCGCGGAGGCGCCTTCCGGTACGCTCACCTGCTGCATCGGCTCGACGCTCGGCGGCGGTGGGGCGGGGATGAAATAGAAGCTGTCCATCAGCGAGGAGTTTTCCCATGGGACCTGCTTGCCATTGGTCATGGCGATCACATCGCGGCGCACATCGGTCAGGACCTGACGGATTTCCTTGTTCGGCTCGCTGGCGCGCTTGATGAAGGATTCGGAATAGGGGCTGAGCGCCCCCTCGCCATCGAGCGCCACCTGGCCCGGCTCGGTCGAGAAGGCGATCAGGCTGCCGAGATCGCTGTCGATGCGCGCCAGCCCGCGCGTCGCGCCGACCGGCTCCAGCTTTTCCGCCATCCAGAATTTCTGCGCATTGAACGGGTTGTTGCGGCAGGCATCGAGGAAGATCAGCTGCACGCGCGAATTCTGCTTGAGATGGTTCAGGATCAGGTCGAGCGGCATGGTCTGCGTCTCGACGTCATAGGGCGTTTCCAGCGTCGCATCGACCGGCACGAGGAAATTCTGTCCGCCGACCTGGATGCCGTGGCCGGAATAATAGATGAGACCGGCCTCGGCATTGTTCGCCGAGCGCAGGAAGCTGCGCACCGTATTCTCAAGTCCGATGCGGTCGACATTGATGCCGATCGTCACGTCGAAGCCGGCCCTGCGCAGCGTGTTTGCGACTTCCTGGACGTCGTTTGCAGGATTGGGCAATGAGGGCAGCGTCTTATAAACGGAGTTGCCGACGATCAAGGCAACCCGCCGGCCATCCTGTTCAGCGGATGCGGCGGCAGCGGGCTGGTCAAGCCCGAGAAAGACCAATGCCGTCAGGAAGATCAGCAATATAGCCGCAAGGCGGTTCTTTCCGTGAAACTCGGGCATAGCTCCACCGCACACAGTACTGGTTGGACGATTTATTGACCGACCAAATAAAAGTATTCCTGCGACTGTAAAAAAGCAAGTTTGGTTACTTCCAAGGCAATTGGAGGGCTTCCAAAAAATGTGTCGTCAAGGATCCATAGGTACGGTGCCGGCGCACCGGATGTGCCGGTCGATCGAAAGGACGAGGTCGATTGGATGGCTGCGCCGATCGCTGCTCAAAAATTTAGCAAATGCCGCAAAGTGTACACAGTAACAGGCAACCAAGGAACGGGCGCTAGAAAAATCAAAGATTTGTAAGCTGGCACACCTCTTGCAAAGAATGTGCTGAGTTGGTGGCTAGGGTTCCGGCACTTTTCTGAAGCGCGACTGGTCCGAGAGCCACCACCGGCGGAGGAGAAATCCCGCCGGGTGCACGGCGGGACAAAAGCCCGGGAGACCTCGTAAGCCAAGGGATTGGTGGCACGATGGTCTTTGCCGATCCCTTTTGAAGAAAAGCAGAAGGGGAATTTCAATGCAGACTTTTTCGAAGATTGTTTCCACCACAGCGCTGGCGCTATCGCTGATGCTTGGCCTTGCTTCCGTCGCAGAGGCGGAACAGAAGACGGAATTCAAGGTGGCCTGGTCCATCTATGTCGGCTGGATGCCCTGGGGCTACGCGGCCGACCACGGCATCGTCAAGAAATGGGCCGACAAATACGGCATCAAGATCGAGGTCACCCAATTCAACGACTATGTGGAATCGATGAACCAGTACACGGCCGGCGCCTTCGATGCAGTGACGCTGACCAATATGGATGGGCTGTCGATCCCGGCCGCCGGCGGCGTCGATACGACCGCCGTGATCGTCGGCGACTTTTCCAACGGCAATGACGCCGTGATCCTGAAGGACAAGGCGAGCCTTGCCGATATCAAGGGCCAGAACGTCAATCTCGTCGAATTCTCCGTATCGCACTATCTGCTCGCCCGCGCGCTCGAAAGCATCAAGCTGACGGAACGCGACGTGAAGGTCGTCAACACCTCCGACGCCGACATGGTCGCGGCCTATAAGACGCCTGACGTCACCGCCGTCGTCACCTGGAACCCGCTGGTCTCCACCATCCTCGAAGATCCCTCGGCCAAGAAGGTTTTCGACAGCTCGCAAGTGCCGGGCGAAATCATCGACCTGATGGTCGCCAATAGCGGCGTGCTGAAGGACAATCCGAACTTCGGCAAGGCGCTTGCCGGCATCTGGTACGAGACGGCCGTACTGCTGCGCGCCGACACCGCCGAGGGTAAGGCCGCCCGCGAGGCCATGGGCTCGGCTTCGGGCACCGATCTTTCCGGCTTCGAAGCCCAGCTTGCCGCCACCAAGCTCTTCGACAAGCCGGCTGATGCCGTTGCCTTCACCGCTTCGCCCAGCCTGCCGAAGACCATGGATCTGGTGCGCAACTTCCTCTTCGAGAAGGGTCTGCTCGGCAACGGCGCGCCGTCCGCCGACGTCATCGGCATCGAAATGCCTGACGGCAAGGTGCTGGGCGACGCCGGCAATGTGAAGCTGCGCTTCACCGATGCCTATATGAAGGCCGCCGCCGACGGTTCGCTCTGATCGCAATGGGGCGCGGTCTGCCCGCGCTCCCTCCCCTTCATCAGCGGAGCATTTCCCATGCGTTGGATCAACACGAGGCCGAGCCGGGGCGCCCAGTTCGCCTTGACGATGCTGCCCTTCGTGCTGCTCGCCCTTGCCTATGCCTTCGGCTCGGCCGCGCGACTGGCTGATAACGCCAACGACAAGCTTCTGCCGAGCCTTGCCGGCTTTGCCGATGCGATCAACCGTCTGGCCTTCGTCGCCGACCCGCGCACCGGCGAGTTTCTGCTCTGGTCGGACACGGGCGCGAGCCTCATCCGCCTGCTCTCCGGCCTCGGCATCTCGACGGCGACAGCGCTCATCATCGGCATGCTGATCGGCATGCTGCCCTATCTCAGAGCGCTGCTTTCCCCCTTCGTCGCCGTCATCTCCATGGTGCCACCACTGGCGCTGCTGCCGATCCTGTTCATCGTCATGGGTCTCGGAGAGACGTCAAAAATCGCCCTTATCGTCATCGGCGTCGCGCCGACGATGATCCGCGATCTGGCGCTGAAGGCGCTGGAATTGCCGCGCGAACAGATCGTCAAGGCCGAGACGCTCGGCGGCTCCTCCTGGCAGATCGGTCTGCGTGTCGTGCTGCCGCAAATCCTGCCGCGGTTGATCACTTGCCTCCGACTGCAGCTCGGCCCGGCCTGGCTGTTCCTGATCGCGGCCGAGGCGATCTCGTCGGACTCCGGTCTCGGCTACCGCATCTTCCTCGTCCGCCGCTATCTCTCGATGGATGTCATCTTTCCCTATGTCGTCTGGATCACCCTGCTTGCGGTGGTCATGAACGCCCTGCTCGATCGCTTGCGCATCGCCGTCTTCCCCTGGTCCGAACTGGAGAAGCAGGCATGAGCGAGTTGAAGATCGAAAGGGTCTGGAAGGAATATGGCGACCAGATCGTCCTCGAGGATGTGTCACTGACAGTCGCTTCGCGTGCCTTCGTTGCGCTTGTCGGCCCATCAGGCTGCGGCAAGACCACTTTCCTGCGCATGCTGCTCGGCCAGGAGCAACCGACGAAGGGCAAGATCCTGCTCGACGGCGAAGCTCTGCCGGCGGAGCCGGGACCGGATCGCGGGGTCGTCTTCCAGCGTTATTCCGTCTTTCCACACCTGACGGTGCTCGCCAACGTGCTGCTCGGCAGGGAATTTTCCGCCGCGCGCTACAAGGCCAGGCTCTTCGGCGCCGCACGCCGCAGCGCCATCGAGGAAGCACGCCAACTGATTGCCGAAGTCGGGCTCGCCGGTTCGGAGAACAAATATCCGGCCCAGCTTTCCGGCGGCATGCAGCAGCGACTGGCGCTCGCCCAGGCGCTCATCATGAAGCCGAAAGTGCTGCTGCTCGATGAACCCTTCGGCGCGCTCGATCCCGGCATCCGCGCCGAGATCCACACGCTGATGAAGCGGCTCTGGCATGAAACGCAGATGACCGTCGTCATGGTCACGCATGACATGCGCGAGGCTTTCACGCTGGCCAACCGCGTCGTCGCCTTCGAACGCCGCCGCGACCGGCCTGAGGAAAGGGAGCGCTACGGCGCCACCATCACCAAGGATATTGCCATCTGGCCGCCGCGCCTTGCCGGCCAGCCATCGATCTTCAGCCCTGACCGGGACGGCCCGGTCGCTTCCCTGGGGCATGGCCGGGACGACCTGGCATCATCAGGAGAGACGCTATGATGCATGTGAGACGCGCCCCCGAAGAAATTGCCTCCAATCGCGCGCGTTACGAGGAGCACCAGAAGAAGGGGCTGGAATTCGCGCCCAAGGTCCTGCCCGGCCCCAGCCCGCTGCCGGCGCCGGCAATCGATGCCGCCGCCGTCATCCACCAGGAGACCATTCCCGGCGGCTGGTACTGGTCGACGAAGCTCTTGCGCGGCGAGGCGATCCGCATTGATCAGGCAGAGGGAAATTCCACGGTGGCGCTCATTGCCTGGAATGCCGGCGATACGAGCGAGCGGATCAATCTCGTCGATACCGCCAAGGTCCAGTGGACGACGGCACTCGGCAAGGGGCGGGTGATTTTTTCCGATATGGGCCGCGTCATGTTCTCGATGATCGAGGATAGTTCCGGCGCCCATGACTGTCTGATGGGCGGCTCGACGGCCGCCTCGAATGCCGCGAAATATCCGAGTGAGAAGACGCGCAATACCCGTGACAATCTGATCCTCGTCGCCGTCAAGCTCGGCCTCGACAGGCGCGATATTCCCGGCACCCTCAATCTTTTCGCGCCCGTCCGCCTGGCCGAGAGTGGTGGGTTCGGCTGGCAAGGCAAACGCTCCAACAGCGGCGACTATGTCGAACTGCGTGCCGAGATGGACATGCTGGTCGGCTTTTCCACCTGCCCGCATCCGCTCGATCCTGATCCCACCTATCAGCCGAAGCCTGTCGTCATCACGCGCTACAAGGCGGCAATCCCTGCTGCTGACGATCTCTGCCGCACGGCGACGGCCGAAGCCGCGCGCGGTTTCGAAAACAACACCCTGATGCAGGCCTGAGGAGATGACGATGTCCGATTTCATTCAGACCTCCCCTGCCCGCACCCTGCAGAATGTCGCGCAGGATCATTTCATTCCGGCCGAAGCTCCGTGGTCCGGCCTTGTGCGCAAGGGCCAGACGATCCGCATCGAAGACAGTCTTGGCCAGCAGGCGATCGACACGCTCTTCTACCGTGCCGATGATTTCTCCGAGCGCTATTCCAATCAGGATACGATGCGCATGCAGCGTGCTGCCTATATCGGCATCGGCACCAAGATCATGTCGAACGAAGGCAATGTCATGCTGACCATGACGGCCGACAGCTGCGGCCGCCATGACACCTCCGCCGGCGCCTGCTCCTGCGAGAGCAATACGGTGCGCTTCGGTCATGGCACGAAATACCTGCATGCCTGCCGCGACAACTTTGTGCTCGAAGTTTCGAAACACGGCATGGGCAAACGCGACATCGTGCCGAACATCAATTTCTTCATGAACGTGCCGATCAAGCCGAATGGCGAGATGACGATCGTCGACGGCATTTCCGCACCCGGCGACTATGTCGAACTCGTCGCGGAGATGGACGTGCTCTGCGTCATCTCCAACTGCCCGCAGATCAACAATCCCTGCAATGGCTTCGATCCGACGCCGATCCGGGTGCTGATCTGGGACGGCGAGGACTGAGCATGTTCAAGAAAGTCCTGATCGCCAACCGGGGCGAAATCGCCATCCGGGTCATCAAGACGCTGCGACGGATGGGTATTGCCTCTGTCGCCGTCTATTCCGATGCCGACCGCTTCGCCAAGCCTGCGTTGATGGCGGATGAAGCGGTGCGCCTCGGGCCGGCGCCCGCCGGCGAAAGCTACCTCAATGTCGATGCCGTCATTGCCGCCTGCAAGGCGACGGGGGCCGAGGCCGTTCATCCCGGCTACGGCTTCCTGTCGGAAAACATCGGTTTTGCCGAGCGCCTCGCCGCCGAAGGCATCGCCTTCATCGGGCCACGGCCCGAGCACCTCTCTGCCTTCGGGCTGAAGCATACGGCGCGGGAACTCGCGAGGACGAGCGGCGTGCCGCTGCTGCCTGGCACCGGCCTGCTGTCGAGCGCCGATGAAGCGCTCGCTGCGGCAGAAACGATCGGCTATCCCGTCATGCTGAAAAGCACGGCCGGCGGCGGCGGCATCGGCATGCAGCTCTGCGCCGATGCCGAAAGCCTGAAGGCATCCTTCGAAAGCGTGCAGCGCACCGCACGGGCAAGCTTCGGCGATGCGCGCGTCTATATCGAGCGTTTCGTGGCAGAGGCACGGCACGTCGAAGTGCAGATCTTCGGCAACGGCCAAGGCAAGGTCATCGCGCTCGGCGAGCGCGACTGCTCGCTGCAGCGGCGAAACCAGAAGGTGGTCGAGGAGACCCCGGCCCCCGGACTTTCTGCCGCGACCCGCGCCCGCCTGCACAAGGCCGCCATCGACCTTGGTGCTGCCGTCTCCTATGAGTCCGCCGGCACCGTGGAATTCATCTACGATCCCCTGCGCGAGGAATTCTACTTCCTTGAGGTCAATACCCGCCTGCAGGTCGAACATCCCGTCACCGAAGCCGTCTTCGGGATAGATCTGGTCGAATGGATGATCCGTCAGGCGGCGGGCGAGGACGTGCTCTCGAGCGCCGAGGCCCTGCAGCCGAAGGGAGCGGCGATTGAAGTGCGCATCTATGCAGAAATGCCGCATGCCGATTTCCGCCCGAGCGCCGGCCTCCTGACGGAAGTGGCGTTCCCCAGGGACGCGCGCATCGACGGCTGGATCGAGACCGGCACGGAGGTCACACCCTTCTACGATCCGATGCTCGCCAAGGTGATTGTGTCAGCCGAGGATCGCCCGGCTGCGATCGAAAAGCTGAAGGCGGCACTTACGGAAACATCGATATCGGGCATCGAAACCAATCTCGACTATCTCAGGGCCATCGCCGGCTCCGAACTTCTGGCGAGCGGCAAGGTGGCGACGACGGCGCTGCGCGATTTTTCCTTCGTAGCCGATGTCATCGAGGTGATCGCGCCGGGCGCGCAATCGAGCATCCAGGAACTGCCGGGCCGGCTTGGTCTCTGGCATGTCGGCGTGCCGCCGAGCGGGCCGATGGACGAACGTTCCTTCCGCCATGCCAACCGCCTCGTCGGCAATGGCGACATGGTTGCGGCGCTGGAGCTGACGGTCTCCGGTCCGATGCTGAAATTCCATACCGATACGACAGTTGCCCTTGCCGGCGCCGGGATGGCGATGAGCGTCGACGGCGTGAAATTGCCGCATGGCGAGGCCGTCACCATCCGCGCCGGCCAGATCCTCGTCGTCGGCAGCATCGATGGACCGGGGCAGCGGGCTTACCTCGCCGTGGCGGGCGGTTTTGCCGCTCCGGTCGTGCTCGGCTCACGCGCCACCTTCGGGCTCGGGCAGTTCGGCGGCAACGCCACCGGGACGTTGAAGACCGGCCATGTGCTGCATCTTGCCCGTCAGGCGACCGCCGATGCCGCAAAGCCGGCGACCGAGCCTGCGGAACTGACGCGCGAGTGGGATGTCGGCGTTGTCTATGGTCCACATGGCGCGCCTGATTTCTTCCAGCACGGCGATATCGAGACGCTGTTCTCGACAAATTACGAGGTGCATTTCAACAGCGCCCGCACCGGCGTTCGTCTCATCGGCCCGGCACCGAAATGGGCGCGCAGCGATGGCGGCGAGGCTGGTCTCCATCCCTCGAACCTGCATGACAATGCCTATGCAATCGGCGCGATCGATTTCACCGGCGACATGCCGATCATTCTCGGGCCTGACGGCCCGAGCCTCGGCGGCTTCGTCTGCCCGGCGGTCATTGCGCGCGACGAACAGTGGAAAATGGGCCAGTTCAAGCCGGGCGATCGCATCCGCTTTCATCCCGTCACGCGATCGGATGATCCGATTGCCGGCCCGGTCGTGCATCGGGCGAAGGAAGAAATGGGCTCACCTGTGATCGGCAAGAGTGACGACGGGCCTGTCTCCGTCGTCTATCGCCGCCAGGGCGATGACAATCTGCTGGTTGAGTACGGACCGATGACGCTCGATATCGCTCTGCGGCTGAGAGTGCACCTGCTGATGCAGGCCGTTTCGCAGGCCCGTCTGCCCGGCATCGTCGATCTCACACCCGGCATCCGTTCGCTACAGATCCATTATGACGGCACGACGCTGACCCGCAAACGCCTGCTTGGCCTGCTGGCCGAAATCGAAGCAAGTCTGCCGGCGGCCCAGGACGTCACCGTGCCGAGCCGCATCGTGCATCTGCCGCTTTCCTGGAACGATCCGGATGCGGAACTTGCCATGCGCAAATATCAGGAACTCGTACGGCCGAATGCGCCCTGGTGCCCTGACAACATCGAGTTCATCCGCCGCATCAACGGGCTGGCCGACGAACAGGCCGTGCGCGACATCGTCTTCGACGCCAGCTATCTTGTGCTCGGTCTCGGCGACGTCTATCTCGGCGCGCCGGTGGCGACCCCCGTCGATCCGCGCCACCGGCTGGTGACGACGAAGTACAATCCGGCCCGTACATGGACGCCGGAAAATGCCGTCGGCATCGGCGGGGCCTATATGTGCATCTACGGCATGGAAGGTCCTGGCGGCTATCAGCTGTTCGGTCGCACAATCCAGGTGTGGAACACCTGGCGGCAGACGCCGGTCTTTGCCAGGGGCAAGCCGTGGCTGCTCGATTTCTTCGATCAGATCCGCTTCTTTCCGGCCAGCCATCAGGAATTGGCGGAGGCCCGCAGCGCCTTTCCGCATGGCGGTTATCCCGTCAAGATCGAGGAGACGGAATTTTCCTACGCCGCCTATGAGCAGGAATTGCAGGCAAATGCCGCCTCGATTGCGACCTTCAAGATGCGCCAGCAGGCCGCCTTCGACGCCGAACGCCAGCGCTGGAAGGCGGCGGGTCTCGACAGCTTCGTTACCGACGAAGGCGCCGGCGAAAGCCCGGATGGGGACATTCCCCAAGGCTGCTTCGGTGTCGCCAGCGCCGTGCCCGGCAATATCTGGAAACTGCTGGTCGAGCCGGGCGCACCGGTCGCGACCGGCGACACGCTTGCCATCATCGAATCCATGAAAATGGAAATCAACGTCACCGCACATGCGCCAGGCCGTGTCCGCGACCTGCGCGCCGGGCCCGGACGAAACGTCAAAGCGGGCGATATCATTGTTGTTCTGGAGGAGTGCTGACCCATGCTGCCGACCATTCTTGATCTGACCAGCCTTCGCGCAGCCTATGAGGCAGGCAAAAGCCCGCTCGATATTATCGAGATCGTCATTGCCCGTCGCAATGACGCGACGGATCCCGCTATCTTCATCACCCCGACGCCTGACGAAGCGCTGCGCGCCGAAGCACGCGCTCTGATGGAACGGGCGCCTGAGCCGAACAGCCTGCCGCTCTGGGGCATTCCCTTCGCGGTAAAGGACAATATCGACGTGACGGGCCTGCCGACGACAGCTGCCTGCCCTGCCTTTTCCTACCGGCCGGAGACGGACGCTACCGTCGTTGCGCGGCTGCGGGCCGCAGGCGCAATCGTCATCGGCAAGACCAATCTCGACCAGTTTGCCACCGGCCTCAACGGCACGCGTTCGCCCTATGGAGCGCCGCGCTCGGTCTTCGACGAGGACTATGTGTCGGGCGGCTCGAGCTCCGGCTCGGCGGTTGCCGTCGCCTCGGGCCTGGCGAGCTTCGCGCTCGGCACGGACACGGCCGGCTCCGGGCGTGTGCCCGCGGCCTTCAACAATCTGGTCGGCATCAAACCGACGCCGGGACTGGTGCCGAATGTCGGCGTCGTGCCTGCCTGCCGCAGCGTCGATGTCGTCACCGTCTTTGCTGCAACGGTCGGCGACGGCGTCGCGATCCGCAAGGTGATGGAGGGCTACGATGCCGCCGATCCGTTCTCGCGCAAGGCCGTTCCAGCCAGCTTGCCCACCTCCGGGTTGCGGATCGGTGTGCTCGACGGAGCCGAGCGGGAATTCTTCGGCAACAGCCACGTCGAGGCTCTCTATGACGCCGCAATCGAACGAGCACGCGCCCTCGGCGCCACCATCGTTGCCTTCGACTACGCGCCGTTCCGGCAGGCAGCCGAACTGCTCTATAACGGCCCCTGGGTCGCCGAACGGCTGGCGGCGGTGAAGGATTTTCTTGCCACCAATGCCGCCGACTTCGACCCGACGGTTCGCACCATCATCGAGGGCGCGAAAGCCTATGACGCGGTCGCCGCCTTCGAAGGCCGGTACAAGCTCGAAGCGCTGCGACAGAAGACCGGGAAGGAATGGGAAAAGGCTGATATCCTGATGCTGCCGACTTCGCCGACGACCTACACGGTCGAAGAAATGATGGCGGATCCGATTGTGAAAAACGGCCATTTCGGCCGTTACACCAATTTCGTCAATCTGCTCGATTGCGCGGCGATTGCCGTTCCAGCCGGCTTCGACGCCGACGGTCATCTCCCCGCCGGCGTGACTCTGATCGGCCCCGCCTTCACCGATGACGCAGTGGCCTCCTTCGCCGACGCCATGCACCGGGCGGCGAACGCGGGAATGGGCATGGACCGTCTGTCGGCGATTCCCGAGGCGAGCCGCGTGGCGCCGGCCGATGACGGCTTGGTGCCGATCGTCGTCGTCGGGGCACATTTGACCGGCATGCCTCTCAACCATGAACTGACGCGACCGGGCGGCAGGCGCATCAAATCCTGCCGTACTGCACCGGATTATCGCCTCTTCGTTCTGCCCGGTACCGTCCCGCCGAAGCCAGGCCTGGTCCGCGAACCCGGTTTCGACGGCAAGGGCCTCGAAGTCGAGGTTTGGAAGGTCACTCCGGAAACTTTCGGGCGCTTTGTGCAGAACATCCCGGCCCCGCTCGGAATCGGCAAGGTAGCGCTCGATGACGGTTCCCAAATTTCCGGTTTTCTCTGCGAGGCTCACGCCATCGAAGGCGCGCGCGAAATCACCGAATTGGGAGGCTGGCGCGCCTACGTCGCAGATCAAATGACAAGAGCATGAAGCATTGTCTCAAAAAAATCCTGCTGGCGATACTTGCTGGCCTTGAGGCACGAAGCGCCTCAAGGCGGCTCGGCCACCACAGGATTACCGGACGAGGTGAGACCGAGACGATATAGGACCTGTCATATTTGCGTCGACGCCTGAGGACGATCGTAAACAAGAAGTTCGCTGCGTTGCGGACAAAGGGCGGCTGCCGCAGTTGCGGCCGCCATGGCTTGAGCCTAGTCGCAGATGCCCCTGCAAGACTTCAGGTGCCGCGCGCGCTCGGCTCCTCGGTTGTTGCAAACACCGCGCTCGCATCGCTGACCATCTCCACATGGGAATAGGCTGCCTGTGCGGCAGCGATGCCGTCCGCTCGCATGACTGCCATCACGATCCGACCGTGTTCCTCGTAGGACTTTGCCAAGCGACCGGGCAGCCGAAACTGCGCCCGTCGAAATGGGGCGAGCCGTGCGCGTGTCTGCGTCACCATTTCAAAGATATGATCATTATGCGCCCCGCGGTAAAGGCGGGTGTGGAATTCCGTGTTATGCGCCGAATATTCCTCTTGCGCGCCGGCATGCACGAGCCTCATTGAGGCCTTATGCTCCAACTCCAGCGTGCGCCGCTCGTCGACTGTCATACGTTCGGCCGAGAGCCTGGCGCAGATCGCTTCGAGTTCCGCCATCGCCTCGAACATGGAATGAAGATAGGTTTCGGTCACCGTGGTGACGACGGCGCTGCGGTTCGGCTCGCGGTCGACAAGCCCCATCGCCCCGAGTTCACGGAGCGCCTCGCGCACCGGAGTGCGCGACACTTCAAAACGAGCAGCAAGCGAGACTTCATCAAGCTTCTCGCCCGGCAGCATCTGCCCGGTCACGATCATGTCGGCAATCGCCCGCACCATCTGCTCGACGGTCGTCCCTGCCCTGATGATTTCTCTGCGCCTGACTTGCTTCAAGGACCGATTCTGCATTGTTGAGGTTGCATACACATGCCCGCTCAAGCCGGCAAAGTCAAACAGCAGTATATATTATTGATGTAACTGGAAAAAATGCATTTTGCCCTGCCGGCTTAGTCAGCTCTTGAAGTCCAACGGTACGGACATCGGACGATTTTATAGGCCCTGCATATTTTTCATCCAATTTCGAGATGAAATTGCATGCACTTCTCCGACGTTAGTCGGCGAAAGAAGAATTTCGATCATAAAATCAATGCGATAAAATCTGGCATGACCATTGCATACACTTTTCTGTAACCAATTTTGAAAACGGCAGAACCGCCGTCAGGGGAGCATTCCGATGACCAGACTCCTTTCCATGAAACGCCGCCACTTCCTTCAGGCTTCCGCTGCCGCCACCCTCGTCGGCGCGGCGCCCGGTCTCCTCTCGTCGCGCGCATTTGCGCAGACGGCTCTCACCGTCGGCTTCGTCTATGTCGGTCCCAAGGATGACTATGGCTACAATCAGGCGCATGCCGAGGGTGCTGCGGCCGTCAAGGCGTTGCCTGGGATGACCGTCGTCGAAGAAGAGAACGTGCCCGAGACGGTCGACGTTCAGAAGACGATGGAATCGATGATCAATCTCGATGGCGCCACCCTGCTCTTCCCGACCTCCTTCGGCTATTTCGATCCGCATATGCTGGCGATGGCCGCCAAATATCCCGATATCCAGTTCCGCCATTGCGGCGGGTTATGGCAGGAGGGCAAGCACCCGGCCAATACCGGCTCCTATTTCGGTTATATTTTCCAGGGGCAGTATCTGAATGGCATCGCTGCCGGCCATGCGACGAAGAGCAAGAAGATCGGCTTCGTCGCGGCCAAGCCGATCCCACAGGTGCTGCAGAACATCAACGCCTTCCTGCTCGGCGCACGCGCAGTCGATCCGACCATCACCTGCCAGGTGATCTTCACCGGCGAATGGTCGCTTGCGGTCAAGGAGGCGGAAGCCACCAACGCTCTGGTCGATCAGGGCGCGGACGTCATCACCTGCCATGTCGACAGTCCGAAGGTGGTCGTCGAAACCGCCGCCGGCCGCGGCGCCTTCGTCTGCGGCTACCACGCCAATCAGAGCCCGCTTGCGCCCGAGAAATACCTCACGGGCGCTGAATGGGCCTGGGGCAATGTCTATAGCGATTTCGTCAAGAAGGCGCAGGCCGGCGAAAAGCTCGGCAACTTCGTGCGTGGTGGCCTGAAGGATGGTTTCGTCAAGATGAGCGCGCTCGGCCCCGGCGTTTCCGAGGCGGGCCGCAAGGCATTCGAGGCAACGCATGCCGACATGATGAAGGGCGGCTTCTCGGTCTTCAAGGGGCCGCTGAAGGATAACAAGGGCAACACCGTCGTGACGGCCGACAAGAGCTACGCGGAAGACGCGATCGAGCTCGAAAGCATGAACTATCTGGTCGAGGGTGTCGTCGGGTCCACCGCGTAGACCGCGTGAGGGAGAAGCGCCATGACCGTTCAGGCCAATGATCCCGCAATATCAGTCGCGTCCGGTGAACCAGCCGCGCTGCGTCCCCTGCTCGAATGGACCGCGCGCAGGGCCGAACCTGTGGTCATCGGCCTTGCGGCCATCCTGATCGGGCTCGGGCTCTTCTCCCTCTTCATCCTGGCGATCGGCAAATCGCCGGCCATGCTCTTCCAGCTCATGTATACCGGCGGCTTCGGCAGCTGGTTTTCGGTGCAGAACAGCTTAAGCCGTGCCGCACCCCTTCTCCTGACGGCACTCTGCGTCGCCCTGCCCGCCCGCCTCGGCCTCGTCATCATCGGCGGGGAAGGAGCGGTCGTGCTGGGCGGCGTTGCCGCCGCAGCCATGGCCATGCCGCTTGTCGGCGCGGCCCCCGTGTTTCCCGCTCTTGTTCTGATGGCGATTGCCGCCATGGTCGTCGGCGGCATCTGGATCGGCCTTGCCGGCTTCCTGCGCCATTACCGCGGCGTCAACGAGACCATTTCCTCCTTGCTGCTTTCCTATATCGCCATCGCCCTGATGAATCAGTTCGTCGAGGGGCCGCTCCGCGATCCGGCCAGTCTCAACAAGCCCTCGACCAAGCCGCTGCCGCCCGAATACATGCTCGGCAACATTCCTGGCATGGATGTGCATTGGGGCCTTGTGATCGGCGTCCTCGCCTGCATCCTCTCCTGGATCCTGATCGAGGTGACGAGCTTCGGTTTCGCCGCCCGCATCGCCGGCGGCAATGTGCGCGCCGCCCAGATCCAAGGTTTGCCGGTCGGAAGGCTGATCGCCGGCTTCACCGCGATCGCCGGCAGCTTCGCAGGTCTTGCCGGCATGATCGAGGTCGTGGCCGTCCAGGGTAGCGCCAATGCCTCGCTCGCCGCGGGCTATGGCTTTACCGGCATCCTCGTCGCCTTCCTCGCCCGCCACAATCCGCTGGCGATCATCCCTGTTGCGATCCTGCTCGGGGGCATCGATGCTTCCGGCGGCCTCATCCAGCGCCGCATGGGCCTGCCTGATGCCACGGTGCTGGTGCTGCAGGGCACACTCTTCATCGTCATCCTCTTCTGCGAGACCTTCTACGGGCGCTTCAAGATCTTCAATCCCGACCTCTGGAAAAGGAGCCCATGATGGAAGAGACAGGCATCGGCATCTGGGGCGTGCCGCTCGCGATCCTGGCGGGCGCCATCCGCGTATCAACCCCCTTCATCTTCGTCAGCCTCGGCGAGACGATTACCGAGCGCTCCGGCCGCATCAATCTCGGCCTGGAAGGTACGCTCGTCTTCGGTGCGATGACAGCCTACGCCGTCGCCGTCATGACCAATTCGCCCTGGCTCGGCGTGCTCGCGGCCATGGCGACCGGCGCCATCTTCGGTCTCGTTCACGGCTGGATCTGCAAGTGGCCGAAGGTGAACGACATCGCAATCGGCATCGCTATGATGCAGTTCGGCCTGGGCCTCGCCTTCTTCCTCGGCAAGTCCTTCATTCAGCCTGCAGCGCCGCATCTGCCGTCGATTCCCTTCGGTTTCTGGTCGAGCCTGCCGCAGATTCAGGCAGCGCTGAACATCAACGTGCTCTTCATCCTCGGCGCCTTGCTGGCCTTCACCCTCTGGTGGGCCTTCGGCAATACGCGGCTGGGCCTCATCCTGCGCGTCGTCGGCGACAGCACCGATGCGGCGCGCGCCATGGGCATCAAACCGGATCGGGTGCGCCTGCTGGCCACCGCCGTCGGCGGGTCGCTGGCGGCCATCGGCGGCGCCTATCTCTCGCTTTACTATCCGGGATCGTGGAACGAGGGCATTTCTTCAGGCCAAGGCCTGATGGCCGTCGCACTCGTCATCTTCGCCCGCTGGAACCCGATCGGGTGCTTCCTCGCCGCCCTGCTCTTCGGCGGCGCCGGCGCACTTGGGCCGGCGTTGCAATCGATCGGCGTGACCCAGGGCTACTACCTCTTCTACGCCGCGCCCTACGTGCTCACCCTCGTCATCATGATCGCGACCTCCTCACCGACACGCTCGCTTGCCGGTGCGCCGGGCGCGCTCTCGCTGACGAAGTGAGGAGGGAGCATCTGATGTCCAACCGCGGCATCAAAACATTCAAACTTGCGGGTGAATAGGAGAAGAAGACGATGGACGCCATGGTCGAGACCAAAGGACATTATATCGACGCTGATCCCTATCCCTGGCCCTATAACGGCGCCCTGCGCCCGGACAATACGGCCCTCATCATCATCGACATGCAGACCGATTTCTGCGGCAAGGGCGGCTATGTCGACCACATGGGTTACGACCTGTCGCTGGTTCAGGCGCCCATCGAGCCGATCAGACGGGTTTTGGCCGCCATGCGCGCCAAGGGCTATCACATCATCCACACCCGCGAGGGCCATCGCCCTGATCTCGCCGATCTGCCGGCCAACAAGCGCTGGCGCTCACAACGCATCGGCGCAGGCATCGGCGATCCAGGCCCGTGCGGGCGCATCCTCACACGCGGCGAACCCGGCTGGGACATCATCCCGGAACTCTACCCGATCGAAGGCGAGACGATCATCGACAAGCCCGGCAAGGGCTCGTTTTGCGCCACCGACCTGGAGCTGATCCTCAACCAGAAGCGCGTCGAGAACATCATCCTGACCGGGATCACGACCGACGTCTGCGTTTCCACGACGATGCGCGAGGCGAACGACCGCGGCTTCGAATGCCTGCTGCTGGAAGACTGCTGCGGGGCGACCGATTACGGCAATCATCTCGCCGCCATCAAGATGGTGAAGATGCAGGGCGGCGTCTTCGGCTCCGTCTCCAATTCCGAAACGTTCGTGAGCCAGCAGCCATGAGCACAATCCGCGACACGCCCCTTCCGCAGGCCGGCAAGGCCGTCGGCATCGACACCATGGATATGACGATGCGCTTCGGCAGCTTCACCGCGCTTGACCATGTCTCGATCAAGGTCCCCGCCGGCAGCTTCCATGCCCTGCTCGGCGAGAACGGCGCCGGCAAGTCGACGCTCGTCAAATGCATCATGGGTTTCTATCATGCAACATCGGGTTCGCTCTCCGTTGATGGTCGCGAAGTGGCGATTGCCTCGCCCAGGGATGCGGCGACCTATGGGCTCGGCATGGTCTATCAGCACTTCACGCTGGTCCCCTCGCTGACGGGTGCCGAAAACCTCGTCATCAGCCGCGCTGAAGTCCCTGCCATCCTCAACTGGGCGAAGGAGCGGGAGGATCTCGCCGCCTTCATGGAGCGCATGCCCTTCCAGATCCCGCTCGACCGGCCGGTGAGCGAACTGGCCGCCGGCGAGAAGCAGAAGCTCGAAATCGTCAAGCAGCTCTATCTCGGCCGCTCCTTTCTCGTCCTCGACGAGCCGACCTCGGTGCTGACGCCCGCGGAAGCCGACGAGATGCTCGGCCTCGTGCGCGGGATGACGGAGCGAGGCGAACTGACCGTGCTGATGATCTCCCACAAGTTCCACGAGGTGACGAAATTTGCCGATGCCGTCTCGATCCTGCGGCGCGGCAAGCTGGTCGGCACAGGCATGGTCGGCGAACTCTCCACGGCCGAGATGGCGACGATGATGATCGGCGACGTCAAGCTCGCCGAGCTCGACAGCCGCGTTCCCACCCCGCAGGGCGCCAAGCCGGTCCTCAAGCTCGAGCAGGTCAAGGCGGCCGACCGCTCGGGGCACAAGACCATCGAAATCGACGAACTCATGGTCCGCTCCGGCGAGATCGTCGGAATCGCCGGAATATCAGGCAATGGCCAAAAGGAATTGACCGAAATCCTCGCCGGCCAGCGCCCGACGGAGACCGGCCGCGTTATCGTCAACGGCGACGCCTACCGCGCGTCACGGCCGGAGACGCGCAAGAACAATGTCCGTTTTATTCCCGAGGAGCCGCTGCAGAACGCCTGCGCGCCGCGCATGACGGTCAGCGAAAATCTCGCCTTTCGGACCTTCGATCTCAAGACCGACGGCAAGGACGCGGTCTGGCTGAACAAGGGCAAGATGAGGAAGCGCGCCGCGGCGCTGATTTCCGACTTTAAGGTGAAGACAGCCTCGTCTGCCTCGCCGATCGCGGCACTTTCCGGCGGCAATGTGCAGCGCGCCGTGCTTGCCCGCGAACTCACAGGCAAGGTGGATCTGCTGATCGTCTCGAACCCGTGTTTCGGCCTCGATTTCTCCGCCGTCGCCGAAATCCGCGCCCGCATCATGAAGGCGCGAAATTCGGGCGCGGCCGTGTTGCTGCTCTCCGAGGACCTCGACGAGCTGCTCGAGATGTCCGATCGCATCATGGTGATTTCGGAAGGCAAGCTGGTCTACGAAACGCCGGCCCGCTCAGCCGATATCGGCATGATCGGCGCCCACATGGCGGGGCATCACTGATGGCTGAGATCAAGGCAGAACCCTTCGCCTTTCCGGTGAAGCACGACCAGCTCGCGCTTATTGTCATCGACATGCAGCGAGACTTCGCCGAGCCCGGCGGCTTCGGCGCAAGCCTCGGCAACGACGTCAGTCGCATCACCAGGATCGTGCCCGATGTCAAACGACTCATCCAGGGCTTTCGTTATGCCGGGCTGCCGGTCATTCACACGATGGAATGCCATAGGCCGGATCTTTCGGATCTGCCGCCGGCCAAACGCGACCGCGGCAATCCCACACTCAGGATCGGCGACGAAGGCCCCATGGGCCGCATTTTGATCTCCGGCGAGCCCGGCACAGCAATTCTGCCGGAGCTTGCTCCGATCAAAGGCGAGGTCGTCATCGAAAAACCGGGCAAGGGCGCCTTCTATGCGACCGAGCTCGACGAAGTGCTGCAGCAGAAGGGTATCAAACAGCTGGTTTTCGCAGGTGTGACGACCGAAGTCTGCGTGCAGACCACCATGCGCGAGGCGAACGACCGCGGCTATGAATGCCTGCTCGCCGAGCAGGCTACGGAAAGCTATTTTCCGGAGTTCAAGGCCGCAGCCATCGCCATGATCCGCGCCCAGGGTGCAATCGTCGGCTGGACGGCCCATGTCGACGCCATTTTGGAAAGCATCGCCCATGCCTGAAACCACCCGCGAATTGCTGACCTCGGGCGGTTGGAGGGATCTGGAGTTCGGACCCTTCCGCGATCAGGTGACGATCCACTGGATCCGACCCTTTGAGGACGATCAGCCAGGAGTAGCGCTCCTGAAATATGAAGCCGGCGCCGGCGTTCCCCGCCATCGGCATGAGGGGCTGGAAACCATTCTCGTGCTCGACGGAGTGCAATCGGATGAAGCAGGCGACTACGGCCGCGGCAGCTACATCGTCAACGCCCCCGGCACCGAGCATTCGGTCTGGAGCGAAACCGGCTGCGTCGTCCTCATCCAGTGGGACCGGCCCGTCAGAATACTGGAATAGAAAACAGTATGAGGCAACCGATACCGCCGCGACGTTGAGTCGATCGAACTGTCGTTAAACGGACATCTCGCATCATCAAAGCGTTAGGGCATTCCAAGCGACATAATACGGTTATCGGCGCCGGTTACGCCTATTTCTGCTCCGCCTTTCCCGACGGCTTCGTGGCGGCCTCTACAGCGCCGCCCTGCAAATCCGCCTCGTCCCCGACAATGGCGGCGGCTTCGTCGAGCAGGACGTCCTTCGCCTTCTTGCGGGCGTTTTCCATGGCGATATCGGCGCTCAGGCTGCGCTCGTCCGCCTGCAGGCCGTCGTCGCCGGCAAGATCTTCGCCATCACCGGCTTCGGCCCGCGCCTTGAACCGCGCCTCCCGGGCCGCCGCTTCCTTGCGGCGCTCGGCTTCGTTCAGGGAAACGACGCCCTTCTCGCGCTGCGCCTTCAGATCGGCGATGTCCTGCAGCAGACGCTGGAAATCCTGATCGCCCTTGACCCGCGCATCATGGCGGCTCTGCAAGGCCGGCAGCAATGCCGTAACATCGCCTTCCGGCGCATATTTCGCCGGCTTGATCTCCGCCCACGGCAGGGCATTGTCATAACTGGTCTCGCCGAAGCTCGCGGGATCGGACAATGCGGGCAGGCTGATATCGGGGGTGACACCGCGCAGCTGCGTCGTGCCGCCGTTGATCCGGAAAAACTGGGCGATCGTCACCTTCAGCTCTCCGAATTCGGGTTTGCTGTTGTGAACCACCTGGTCGAGATCGACGACCGTCTGAACCGTGCCCTTGCCGAAACTGGGCTCGCCGATGATCACGCCGCGGCCGTAATCCTGGATCGCCGCGGCAAAGATCTCCGAAGCCGAGGCCGAGCCGCGGTTGATCAGAACCCCCAAGGGACCTGTCCAGGCCGGCGTTGTCAGGTCGGCGCTCTTGACCTCGATCTTGCCGTTGCCGGCGCGCTGCTGAACGACCGGCCCCTTGCCGATGAAGAGGCCGGTGAGATCGATCGCCTCGTCAAGCGAACCGCCGCCATTGTTGCGCAGATCGATGAGAACGCCGTCGACCTTTTCCTGGTTCAGTTCCTCAAGAAGCTTGGCGACATCGCGACTGGCGCTCTTGTAGTCCTTGTCGCCCTTGTTCTTGGCTTCGAAATCCTCATAGAAGACCGGCAGGGTGATGATGCCGATCTTGCGCGTGGTCTCGCCCGCCTTCACCGACAGCACGGCTTTCCTGGCCGCCTGCTTGTCGAGGCTGATCTTGTCGCGCACCAGGTTGACGACACGATGCACGCCATCGGCGCCGGCATCGGCCGGCAGGATGTCGAGCCGCACCACCGAACCTTTCTTGCCGCGGATCATCTGCACGACTTCATCGAGGCGTGTACCCACCACTTCCTTGATCGGCCCGTCCTTGCCCTGGCCGACGCCGGTGATGCGGTCGCCGACGGCGAGCTTGCCGGAGAGTTGCGCCGGCCCGCCGGGCACGAGTTCGCGGATCGTCGTGTAATCGTCGCGCTCCTGCAGCACCGCGCCGATGCCGAACAGCGAAAGCTTCATCGAGACATTGAAGTCGGCGGAAGCCGCCGCGCCGAAATAATCCGTATGCGGGTCGATCGAGTTCGAATAGGCATCCATGAACGACTGGAAGACGTCGTCGCTCTTGAACTTGTAAGCGCGCTCGAGCGTGTTTTCATAGCGTTTGTCGAGGGTTTCGCGAATCGCCGCGTCGTCCTTGCCGCCGAGCTTCAGCCGCAGCCAGTCGTTCTTGACGCGCTTGCGCCAGAGATCGTTGCTCTCGGCTTCCGACTGCGGCCAGGGTGCCTTGTCGCGCAGCACCGCATAATCTTCCTTGCCGCTGAAATCGAAGCCCTGCTTGAGCAAGCTGCGCGCATAGGTCATGCGGTCGACGACGCGCTGTTGATAGGCGTTGAAGATCGCAAACGGGATCTTCAGGTCCTGTCGTTCGATGGCGTCGTCGATCTCGCTGCGGTCGGACATGAACTTGTCGACGTCGGCCTGCAGGAAGAGCATGCGGTCGGGATCAAGCGATTTGACGAACTGATCCATCACCCTGCCCGACAAGGCATCGTCGAGCGGAACCGGCTTGTAGCTGTATCGCGAGAGAAATTGCGCGCTGAGCTCAGCCGCCTGCGCCTGCCGCGTCAACGGCTTCAAAACCGGCGGCGCTGCGACCTCGGCATAGGCGGACGGGGCGAGTGCAAGAAATGCACCGAGAAAAACATAGGCTATGCGCATTCAGTCTTGATCCAATTCTTAATGCCGAGGGCGGATGTGTGAACTAAGTGAGGCAATTGTGGTTTTTTGGCAAGCACGTGGGAAAATTGGGAAGAGATGAAAAAGTATCCGGCGTGATCGACCCGGGACTTCGCGGCAGCAGACTGCTGCGGCGGCGGCGCCAGCGATCATCGATCTCGCGTATATTGTCAGTTACGGAGCTACGGCTGGCGCTTTAGTGCGCTAGCAGTTGCTCATACGTGTTTCGTAGGCGTTCAAAATAATCGTTGTCGGTCAGAAAACGCTCGCTAGGGCTACGGCTCGGACCCTGGGGATGCTCTGCCAGATTATTTCCGTCCGGCAGCATGGCCTGCGCCGTGAGCGTAGCTTCAATCCATTCGGCTATCATGATGTCGTCGTACATTTCTGTCACCCGTGAAATCTTGTTCCAGGCGGCAGAATCCGACAAAGCGTCCTGATGGTGAAGACGTTATCCAGGCAAGACATCATTTCGTTGCGCGATCGAAATGCAATGGCCGCGCCGCTGAACAAAGTTCTTAACGCACGCAGCACGCCTGGATCACACAACGCAAAGGGCTCCGAAGCTCGGGGGTCATAATCAATAGGAAGTCGTGGCCCTGCAGTTTACGTCAGGTCGCGTCGATCCCGCCGGCAGCTTTTCGGAATTATTGCGTCATCTGTAATTATGAACTGCGCAACGCGGCCGTTCTCATTGACGGCCGCCTATCGCACCTTCGGCATGCGGATCGGGAATGGACCCGGCCGGAAGAGTTCGCAGGAGCGCATCATGAAACTTTATCATCACCCTCTTTCGGGTCACTCGCATCGGGCACGTCTGTTCGTCTCGCTGCTTGGCCTGCCTCACGAGCTGGTCGAAGTCGACCTGAAGTCCGGCGCACACAAGAAGCCCGAATTTCTCAAGCTCAACCCGTTCGGCCAGGTGCCGGTGCTCGAGGATGGTGACGTCGTGATCGCCGACTCCAACGCCATCCTGGTCTACCTCGCAAAGAAAGCGACCCGCACGGACTGGCTTCCCGAAGACGCCAAAGGCTCCGCCGCCGTCCAGCGCTGGCTGTCGGTTGCCGCCGGTGAAGTGGCTTATGGTCCGGCAGCGGCACGGCTGATCACCGTCTTCGGCGCCAAGTATAATCCCGAAGAGGTTATCGCTCGCGCCCATGCCCTGCTCCGCAACCTCGAAAGCCAGCTTACCGATCACAACTGGCTCGTCGGCAATGGGCCGACGATCGCTGACGTGGCGATCTACAGCTATGTGGCCCGTGCACCGGAAGGCAACGTCGATCTCTCCACCTACCCCGCCGTCAACGCGTTCCTTCGTCGTATCGAAGCGCTGCCGGGCTTCGTCCCGTTCGTTCAAACACCGGTTGGCCTAGCCGCCTGACGCCAGCACACGGGCGTGCGGCTGCATGCGCCCGATCTTCATTTTCGAGGAGAGACGGACATGAATGAGACCTTGAAGACGCTGCCGGTCTGGCATGAAGGCGAGACCTATATTCAGCAGAAGGTGGGCGTCGCCGAACGCATGGCGGCCGTCGGCCAACGTGTCATTCGCGATTACATGCCGGACCAGCACCGCGACTTCTACGCTCAGCTGCCGTTCATCGTGCTCGGCAGCGTCGATAGCCGCGGCGACGTCTGGGCGACCTTCCTTGAAGGGCGTCCGGGCTTCATGTCCTCTCCATCGCCGACGACCCTGGATATTGCGGCCAGGAGAGATGCCAGAGACCCGGCAAGCGAGGGTTTGGCGGAGGGCCTGCCCATTGGCCTGCTTGGCATCGAGATGCACACAAGGCGGCGCAACCGCATGAACGGCTTCGTCTCCAATTTGCCCGATGGCTTCCGTGTCGATGTCGACCAAAGTTTTGGAAACTGCCCGCGCTACATTCAGCTCCGGGATTTCGAATTCGTTCGAAATCCCGGCGAAGATTTTGCCGGCACCGTTGAAGACCTGCCTGACCTCGATGATGCTGCGCGCGCCATGATCGCGGCAGCGGATGCATTCTTCGTCGCCTCTTATGCCGATCGCGAAGATCGCCGTCAGGTCGACGTGTCGCATCGCGGCGGCAAGGCCGGCTTCGTTCGCGTTGCCGACGACGGGTCAATGACGATCCCGGACTTCGACGGCAACCTCTTTTTCGCAACGCTCGGCAACATCCTGTTGAACGGCAAGGCCGGGCTTGTCTTCGTTGATTATACCAGCGGCGACATGCTGCAGATGACCGGCGACGCCGAGCTTATCCTCGATTCACCGGAGATAGCTGCCTTCCAGGGCGCCGAGCGACTGTGGACGTTCAAGGCACGCCGCATCGTCCGCCGGAGGAACGCGTTGGCCCTGCGCTGGTCCTTCCGCGACGAGGGCTGGTCCGCCAATTCGCTGATGACCGGCGATTGGGCGCAGGCGGCCGACCGGCTGCGCGCTGCCGAACTCGCCACCCGCTGGCGCCCGCTCACCGTGACCAGGATCGTGGAGGAAAGCGCTTCCATCCGTTCGTTTCACCTTCAGCCGAGCGATGGGGCAGGTTTGCTGCCCCATGTCGCCGGCCAGCATCTGCCGATCCGCATCAGCCTTCCCGGCGCGGACAAGCCTGTCATCAGAACCTACACCCTGTCGGTGGCACCCTCGGACGGCCTTTATCGTATCAGTGTCAAGCGCGATGGCGCAGTATCGGGCTATCTCCACGATCATATCAGCGTCGGCGACACGATCGAGGCGCGCGCGCCGGCCGGCGGCTTTACCGTTGACGTCCGCGTGACCCGTCCGGCGGTGCTGCTTGCCGGCGGCGTGGGGATCACGCCCCTGCTCGCCATGCTGCGCCACGTTGTCTACGAGGGGCTGCGCAAGCATCGCATTCGCCCGATCATTCTCTTTCACGCGGCGCGTTCCAGACAGGAGCGTCCCTTCGACCGGGAAATCGCCGAGCTTGTCGACGCCGCGCGAGGCGCCGTGAGGCTGATCCGGGTCTTGAGCGATGTCACAGGCGCCGAAGAAGGCGCCGACTACGACGCCACCGGGCGGATCGATATGTCACTCCTCACCCGCCATCTGCCATTCAACGATTATGACTTCTATCTCTGCGGCCCGCCGCAATTCACGCAGTCACTCTACGATGGCCTGCGCAACTACAATATTGCCGATGGGCGCATTCACGCGGAGGCTTTCGGCCCGTCATCCCTGAAGCGGACGCTGGACGTCGGGGTGGCCGCGCCAGCCCGTCGACCGCCATCCACACAGCCCGTACCGGTCGCCTTCATGGGATCGTTGAAGGAAGCCCGCTGGACACCCGAGGCTGGCACATTGCTGGAGCTGGCGGAAGCGCGCGGCCTCAGCCCGGAATTCAGTTGTCGGGAAGGCAATTGCGGCACATGCCGGACCAAGCTCATCAAGGGTGCGGTGACCTACATCAAGGAGCCGACGGCAGCGATTGGCGAAGGCGAAGTGCTGCTGTGCTGCTCGGTTCCTGCCGAACAGGAGAGTGATGAGGAAAACCAGATCCAGCTCGAACTCTGACGGCTCCCATTGATGCATCCGACGCAACAGCATCTTGCTCTTTTTCAACCTTCATCGTCCTTGCAACATGAATAACGGACGGTGGTCGCCGCGTGGCGACCACCGCCGCACTCTCCATTCCAGCCCATAAAGGAACCGACCATGTCTCGTCCGCCACTTCCCCCTTTCAATGAACAGAGCGCCATCGAAAAGGTCCGCCTTGCCGAAGATGGCTGGAACAGCCGCGATGCCGCCAAGGTGGCGCTCGCCTATACACTCGATACGCGCTGGCGCAACCGCGTCGAATTCGCGACCAATCGCGCCGAGGCCGAAGCTTTCCTCAGGCGCAAATGGAACCGCGAGCTCGATTACCGGTTGATCAAGGAGCTGTGGGCTTTCCAGGGCAACCGCATCGCCGTTCGCTATGCCTATGAGTATCACGATGACAGCGGTCAGTGGTTTCGTGCCTATGGCAACGAGAACTGGGAATTCGCCGAGGACGGCCTGATGCGGACGCGCCATGCCAGCATCAACGAGCACCCGATCTCCGAGGCCGAGCGCAAGTTCCGATGGCCACTCGGCCGCCGGCCGGACGATCACCCCGGCTTGAGTGACTTCGGCTTCTAACGCCAGGTCCAGATCAAGGAGGTCGCCACCATGGCAGGGTTCAAGCTCGATGCGCGCGCACGGCTGTCGATCGAGCTCGCGCTTACCGCCGGACGTGGCGATCCCGATATCGCTCATCAGCAGGAAAAAGACGCTAAGGCACTCGGCATGTCCGGGGCTGAAATCGATATGGCCCGCAAGGGCTCGAGCTTCGACTTCCAACTGTCCAAGGCGATAGCCGTGGCGCTCGCACCCGACGCCGAACACCGCGAGCGCGCCATGAAAGCCGGCATAGATGGGCAAACCTGTGCCGACATCGAAAAACTGGCGGCGTCCTATATCGACCCATCTCTGTTGCGATCGGCATAGCCACCGCCATCCTTTCGTGACGCTTCCAGTCATGTCATTGGTATCAGTCTCGAAATGGCCTTGCTCGATCTCTTTCTCGATTGATACATATCTGGCCGATGGTCACGTGAGAGCAACACAAGCAATCTTTGAGGGGCGAATGGATCGATGGCAGGCAATGCGGATTTTTGCCAGGGTTGCAGAAACCGGAAGTTTTGCAGATGCCGCGCGCCACATGCATATGAGTGCACCGGCTGTCACCCGCGCCGTCGCGGCGCTTGAAGATCTGATTGGCGCCCGCCTCTTCGTTCGCACGACACGCTCCGTCAAGATGACGGAGGCAGGCACACGATATTTCGAGGATTGCCGCCGCATATTGGCGGATATCGCCGAAGCAGAGGCTGCGGCGGGTGGCTCCTACGCCACTCCGACGGGGACGCTGGCGATCACGGCTTCAGCATTGTTCGGGCAGATGTATGTGCTGCCCATCGTGACCGAGTTCCTGAACACCTTCCCGACCATGCACGCACGGACCCTCTTCATCGATCGCCCGGTCAATATTGTCGAAGAAGGGGTCGACGTCGCCGTTCGTATCGGCCACCTGCGGGATTCAGGCTTCTCGGCGATAAAGGTCGGAACTGTTCGGCATGTGATCTGCGGCTCTCCAAGCTACCTCGAGACGCACGGCGTTCCCATCACGCCGGCCGACCTCAAGAACCATCGCATCGCGGCCTCCACAAGCGCCTGGGCATCGCCGGAATGGCGTTTTGCAAACGATCAGCGGGTGACGATCGACCCGCTTCTACAATGCAACACCAACGACGCCGTCATCACAGCCGCCCGCGCAGGTTGGGGACTGACCCGAGTCCTGCACTACCAGATCGGCCCGGCGCTGCTGGCGGGGGAGCTGCAGATCGTCCTCAGCGACTTTGAAGAGCCGCCAATGCCCATCCACATCCTTCATCCGGAAGGGCGGCACGCGCCTGCCAAGGTACGGGCCTTCGTGGATATGGCAACGGCCCGCCTGCGCGAAAACCGGTTGTTGAACTAGCGCCACCGCCGCAATCGCCAGCCGCCTTGAGCGCCAGATCTCAGCATTGCGGGCCGGAATGTTGGGACACAGCTCCTGAATCAAGCAGGGGCCGTACCTCCGATTATTACACACACCGTAATTATCAGTTCCGCATTGAGCGGATTATCGTTTTTTCGTGGAAGGCTATGTTGATCTCCAAGGCAGCCGCAGCTGCCGCCTCAAACCCGAAGGAGACCGCCATGAAACGCCTGATCATGACCCTGATGCTGGCAACCGTCAGCTTTGCCCCGATGTCTTTTGCGGCATCGCCCACGCCCGCCCAAGCCGCCATTGTCCAGCGGGCTGCCATCACGGTCAACTATCGGACCGCAACGGTCGATGGTGTGAACATCTTCTACCGCGAAGCAGGCCCAAAGGACGGCCCGGTCGTCGTTCTGCTGCATGGCTTCCCGACGTCTTCGCATATGTTCCGCAATCTGATGCCGCTTCTCGCCGATCGCTATCGGGTCATCGCACCGGACTATCCTGGCTTCGGGCAGAGTGACGCTCCGGACCACACCAAATTCGCCTACACCTTTGGTCATTATGCCGACCTTGTTGACGGTTTGCTCGATCAGCTTGGTGCAAGAAAATATGCGATGTACGTCATGGATTATGGTGCGCCGGTGGGTTATCGCCTCGCCTTGAAGCATCCGGATCGCGTGACGGCTCTCATCGTACAGAACGGCAACGCCTATGATGAGGGCCTTCGCGAATTCTGGGACCCAATCAAAAAATATTGGGCTGACGGCTCGAAGGAAAGCCGCGACGGGCTCTCTGGCCTGGTCACCCTCGAGACCACGAAATTCCAGTACACGGACGGCATGAGCGATCTGAGCCGCATCAGCCCCGACAACTGGGTTCATGACCAGGCGCTGCTCGATCGACCCGGCAACAAGGACATTCAGCTGGATCTCTTCTATGACTATCGCACCAATGTGCCGCTTTACCCGCAATTCCAGGCCTTCTTCCGCGATCACAAGCCGCCGACGCTGATCGTGTGGGGCAAGAACGACAAGATCTTCCCGGCCGAAGGCGCGCATCCCTATCTCCGTGATCTCCCGGATGCCGAACTGCATCTTCTCGATACCGGCCATTTCGCGCTGGAGGACAAGTTGGACGTAATGGCGCCGCTCATTCACGACTTTCTTGACCGAAAACTCGGCGAGAAGAACTGAGGACAGTGCCGCGCAGCTCCACGGGGCTGCGCGGCACATCGGATTCCTACGCTTCGGATGCATTCCCTCTGGCTTCGATAAAGAAGCGTCAACGCCGCTCAGGCGACGGGGATGCCCATCTCTTCGGCCGCCTCCAACGCTTGGGCTTCGGTCATCTCCGTCACGCAGCCGCGGTTGTCGATCAACGGGCGATGGTTTTCCCAAAGTTTGAGTTGACCGTTTTCGTTGGCGAAGCAACACTTGCACTGCAGCAAGGCAGGAGGAACATGATGGACGAGCAAGACCGCTGGCGCCAGATGGCAAGCGCACCGAGAGACGGCAGCCGCATCCTGGTGACGATCCGTGCGTCCGAACAGGGGCCGGCGGAAGTCGATCTCGCCTACTGGTCGCATGGCGATCAGTTCGGTGGAGAAGGCTGGCGCGCCTCGGATTCCTCGCCCGGGCACATCATCGAATATGCCGAGCCGGAGTTGAAGTGCTGGATGCCGATGCCCTCGGCCAATCGCACCTCGATGCCCTCGCCCTGGGAAGGCGAGGACGACGAGGAACTGGACGGGTCGGGCATTTAAGGACTGGCGCAAGCCCTGTTTCCTGGCGCCCGACAGGAGGCACGGCAGGTGGAGCAAGGTTCAGTCGAAAAAGCCCGCATCCTCTTCCCGGAGAAATCTCCTTGCCGCTTCAGCGTCGATATCGAGGCCCAGCCCCGGCGCTTCCAGTAGATCCACCATACTGTCCTTGACGATCTCAGGTGGCAAGCCGATGACCAGATCCTCCCACCAGGGGTCCGAAGCAGTCGGATATTCGAAGGCGACATAATTTGCCGGCAACGTGGCGCAGACATTGATCAGCGCGCCGAGACCGAGCAGCCCGTTGGCAGTGCCGTGCGGTGCCATCAGGATCGAGTGCATGTAGGCATGCTCGGCGACCCATTTGAGCTCGGCGATGCCGCCAATATCGGCTGGATCGGGGCCGATAACGCGGACTGCCTGCGTCTCGATCAGTTCCTTGAAATTGTGCCGGAGGTAGATCTGCTCACCAGTGTGGATCGGTGTCGAAGTGGAGGTTGTCAGTTCCCGGTAGGCCTGCGGATTGACCCACGGCACGTAGTCGCCGGTCAGCATGTCCTCGAGCCACATCAAATTGTACTTCTCGACCGCGCGAGCGAACCTGATCGCATCTGGCAGCATCCAGCCCGGGCCGCAGTCGAGCGCCAGGCTGACCTTATCGCCCAGCACTTCCTTCATCGCGATCACGCAGTCGAGCATGTGATTGAAACCCCGCTCACTGATTGCGCCCTGATCCATGGCACCGTGATAGCCGGCCTTCCTCTGCGTCACCCCGTAGTGGAAGCCCTCGATGGTGTCCTTCATGTTGGAGTGGAAGGAGATTCCTTGCTTGATCATGAAGAAGTTCTGCGGCTGCTCCATCATCCATTTGACGTCAGCGGCGTAATCCTCCGGCCGGTCGCCGGAGCGTTTCCGGCGGACCGAGCCGTTGTAGACCCGCACCTTGTCCCGCACCTTGCCGCCGAGCAGCTTATAGGCCGGCACGCCCGCGGCCTTGCCGGCAATATCCCACAGCGCATGCTCGATCGCGCTCACCGCCGCGCCGTATGGCTTGAAGGAGCCGCGCTGGCGGATCTTCAGCATCACTCTCTCGACGTCGGTCGGGTCCTCGCCGATCAGCGCCTCGCGGAAATGCAGCACCCAGGGCTTGAGATAGGCCTTGGTGAATTCGACTTCGCCCAAGCCATAGAGGCCCTCGTCCGTGACGATGCGGACGATCGGGTGTTTGCCGATAACGGCACAGCGCAGGTCGGTGATCTTCATAGGTCCGTCCGTTCAGCTCCAGGTGCGATCCCAGGAATACTCATCATCCCAATGATCCGTAGGCTGCCAGATGCCGGTGACCCCCGGCTGCAGATGCTGCGAGATCACCTCGTCGACGACGTCGTCGATCCCCAGGCCCGGCTTGTCCGGAACAGTGATAAAGCCGTCCTTCACCAGCGGCTTGGGAAGCCCGGTAACGATATCGTCCCACCAGTCGACATCGGCGGAGTGGTATTCGAGCGCCATGAAGTTTTCGGTTGCCGTCGCGACGTGCGCGGCGGCCATTGCGGCGATCGGACTTTCCGCCATGTGTATGGCCATGGGAACACCATGGTCCTGCGCCATATCGCCGATCTTCTTGGTCTCGAGGATGCCTCCAGTGGTGAGCAGATCCGGGTGAATCACGGAGACGCCGCCGCTCTTGAGCAGGGGCTCGAAGCCCTCCTTGAGGTATATGTCCTCGCCGGTGCAGATCGGCACCGTGGTGGAGTCCTGCAGCTGTCGATACTGCTCGGTATACTGCCACGGGATCACATCCTCGAGCCAGGCTGGCACGTATTTCTCAATTCGCCTGGCAAGGCGAATGCCGTTCTGCATCGAGATATGGCCGATATGGTCGATCGCAAGCGGAACCTGCATACCGATGACCTCACGCACCTCGGCGATGTACTGCTCGAGCAGGTCGAGGCCCTTGTCGGAAAAGTGGAGTCCGGTAAACGGATGCTGGACGTTATGCAAATCGTAGGCTGCATTGCGGACAAGCCGCTCTTCAATGGTCTTCAGCGGCCCGCGGCTGGGACGGTCGCGGTATCCTTCCAGTGAGCCGGCGGGAAAGACGACGGCACCGGGCACATCGGCGATCTGCATCAGCCCCAGGTCCATCTTCAGGAAGGTGAAGCCGAGCTCCATGCGCTGCTTGAGGCGCTTGCCGGTTGCGGTGCCGCTCGCCACAGCGGCGTCGGTATCGCAGTAGACGCGCACTTTCTCCCGAAATCGTCCGCCGAGCATCTGGTAGATGGGGACGCCATAGGCTTTTCCGGCAAGATCCCACAAGGCGATTTCAACCGCCGATACGCCGCCGCCTTGCCGTCCATGCCCGCCGAACTGCTTGACCCGGCGAAACAGTCGATCGATGTTGCAAGGGTTCTCACCCAGCAGCCGGCTCTTCAGCATCAGCGCGTAGGTGGCGCTGGCGCCGTCGCGGACCTCGCCAAGCCCGACAATGCCCTGGTTGGTATAAATCTTCAGCAGCACCGAGGTGAACGGCGCGTCGACAATTTCGGCTACCCGCATGTCGGTTATGCGAAGCTCGGAAGGCTTGGAATGCGTGTTGACCCGATTGAGCGCCTCGTCGGCTGCATATGCCTCTGGCATGATTTATCCTCGTTTCGGTCGGCGGGATCGTTGCCGCACACGGCGGCGGCGTAGAGCGTTGCTAGGCCAGATCTATCTCGTGGCTTTCAAGGTAGTCGCGGTTCATTTCAACGCCGAGACCGGGCCTCGGTGTAAGCTTTAGGCTGCCGTTCGAAACATCGAGCGGTGTGTCGATGAGGTGGTCGTATTTGCCGAGGTTCCACTCCGACGTTTCAAGCTTGTAGAAGTTGGGAACGGTCATCATCACCTGCGCTCCGGCAACTACGTTGATCGGTCCTGCGGCGTCATGCGGCGATACCGGGATGTAGTAGGCTTCGCATAGGGCTGATATTTTCTTGAGCTCGGTAATGCCGCCGGTCCAGGTGACATCAGGCATGATGTAGTCGGCGAGCTTGTTTTCGAGCACCGGCACGAAATCCCACTTCGTGTGGCCGCGTTCGCCCCACGAGATAGGGGCGCTGACCTTGTCGCGGACCTGTCTGAGAGCATTGAGGCTCTCCGGCGGACAGGGCTCCTCGAACCAGTCGATCTGGGCAGCTTCCTCGAGGCTCCGACAAAGGCGAATGGCGGTGGGAACGTCGAACCGGCCATGCGCATCGATGAGGATGTCGACATCAGAGCCCGCCGTTTCGCGGATCAGGGCGGTGAGCTCGGCGGCCTCACGCTCATCCTTGCGCGTCATGCTGCCATCGAGGTAGCCGTCCCGCTGTTCGCGAGCCTGTCCATCGGCGGTGCTGCCCTGGTAGGGGAAAGGATCGAACTTGAGCGCTGTGTGACCGGACTCGACGATGTCTCGAATTTCCCTGACCACCGCCTCTTTGCTGGTAAACTTGGCCTGGTTGGGATGGGTGTAGAGCGCGATTTCATCGCGCACCGGCCCGCCCAACAGCTCGTAAATCGGCTTGCCAAGGACTTTGCCCCGGATGTCCCAGAGGGCTATGTCGATGGCGCTCACGCATTCGACGGCGGCGCCGCGACTGCCCATGTAGGTGAAGCTGCGGAATATCTTGTGCCAAAGATACTCGATGCGCGCCGGGTCCTCGCCCATCAAAGCGGCGCCGATCTGCCGCAAGATCGTGCAGAGGGCGCGATTGGCGAGCCTTGTCGTGGTGGTGATCTCTCCCCAGCCGCTCACCCCCTCGTCGGTCGTCACTTCGACAAACAGAAACTCTCCCCAATAGGAAGAATCGGACTTGATTAGCCACGGCCGAACGCTGGTGATCTTCATCTCAATTGCCTTTACCTGAAGTGTTCCGGGTAACGATATTCATCCGGCGCGAGCGGCGTTACGCGCACGCATGTGTTCGAGGATGTGTCGGCCTGAGCCTTCGACGTGGCGTGCAATAAGTTCGGCTGCCTCGTTCGCCCTTCCGGCTTTGACATGCGCGATGAGCTCGCGATGCTCGCTCAGGATCGCCGCACGCCGGGCAAGCGTAAAATCGAAGCGGCGGCTCACGGCTCGAAGCACTTCGCGATGCTTCCACCAAAGCTCGGCGGCATGGCGGTTGTAGTGCTTCCGGTACATGACGGTATGAAAGGCGGTGTCCAGTTCGCTATGCCTTACCGTGTCGGCAAAGTTGTTCTCTTCAATGAGGCTTTGGATGCGTTCGAGTTCAGCAATGTCCTCCACCGTCGCCATATTCACGAACCAGCGCGTCAGTGACGGCTCGATCAAAACGCCGATCTCGTAGATATCCCGAACAAAGTCCTGATCGATGGGCCGGACGCGCGCTCCGCGGTTGGGAAAGAAAGTGACAAAGCCCTCCCCGCGCAACAGCTGCAAAGCCTCTCGCACGGGGTTGGTCGAGGTGCCGTGGCGCCGGGCGAGATCGGTGATGACGAGCCGCTCGTTGGCCGCGAGCCGCCCTTCGATGATGTCGTCCCTGATCAGTTGGTAAACAGACGCGCCCTCGCTCGAGGCCCCTGTAGCATCGATCCCCTCAGGGGGCTGTGCTTTAAATTCGCTTGTTTCAGTCAAGACTGTCCCCAATCCATACATACATTTTCGGGATATCATGCAAAAACTCCCAAAACAATGTACGATTTCTTCAGTTGACAGACAATCCTCGACATGAAAACGTATGATAAGGTCGAAGGGATACATTAAGTGGGAGAATCCCACGGCCTGGGAGCAAGACCGCTCGCCTCGATGCAGAGCGGCTTGGGAGAAAACCTGGGAGAATACCTATGACGAGTCTTTCGCTCGGCGGTGTCGTCGTACGCGGCACTGTATCCACTGCTTTGATGGTATCGTTGATGTCCGTGTCTGCGCTCAGTGCGCCGGTCGACTTGAGCCAGTGGTCACCGCAATATGTGCGCTCCATCGCCGGCACGCAGGAGTTCGACACGGCGGCCGATTGCGGCAAGGTTACCCCGCTCGACTATAAGGGCCGCCTGACATTCTGGTATCAGGGCGTATTCGAGGGCGACCCCGACCTCCTGCGCCAGTATTACAAGGACTTCTTCGAGACCTTCCGCAAGACCTACCCAAACATCCAGCTTGAGGAACAAGCCCTCACCTATAACGACCTGCTGGACAAGTTCCGGACCGCGCTTTTAGGCAATGCCGCGCCCATGGCGGTCCGCCTGCAAATCCTCGGCGGCACCGAGTTCGCCTCGAAGGGCTATTTGCAGCCGCTCAAGCCCGAGGATGTAGGCTATTCGACCGAGGATTTCTGGCCGGGCGCCATGAAGGCTGTGACCTGGGAGGGGGAAACCTACGGCATTCCAACCAACAACGAGACGATGGCGTTCATCTGGAACGCCGACATCTTCAAGCGTGCAGGCCTCGATCCGGACAAGGCTCCGGCAACCTGGGACGACGTCGTCAAATATTCCAAGCAGATCCACGACAAGCTCGGCATTGCCGGCTACGGCCTCGTGGCTCGCAAGAATGCCGGCAATACGCCGTACCGGTTCATGCCGCAGCTGTGGGCCTATGGCGGCGGCGTCTTCGACGAAGCGACCGCCAATCCGACCTATAAGGAGGTCCAGCTCAATAGCCCGCAGAGCAAGGCCGCATTGCAAGCCTCCTACGACATGTACGTTCGCGACAAGTCGGTTCCGGTCTCGGCGCTCACCAACCAGCAGGCCGACAACCAACCGCTCTTCCTCGCTGGCCAGCTCGGCATGATGATCTCGCACCCGTCCGACTACAACGTCATGCTCGACCTGCAAAAGAAGACGACGGGCAGCGATAAGGACAAAGCCCAGACCGTCATCGACAACATGCGCTACGGCCTCATTCCGACTGGCCCCGACGGCAAGCGTGCCGTCGTGTTCGGCGGCTCCAACATCCACATCCTGAAGCCGGAATATGTCGAGGGCGGCAAGGTAGACGAGCCGGCCGCAAAGGCCATCATCTGCATGTGGACGAGCCCCGAATGGTCGCTGAAGATGGCCTATGCCGGCTCGAACCCGGGCAACCTGAACGGCTTCAAGACCAAGTGGATGAAGGAACGTCTTGATAACATCAAGTTCCTTGATGTCACGACTTCGATGCTGCCCTACGGCATCCCGTTCCCGGCGCTGCCGCAGTCGCCTGAGATCATGAATATCATCGTCCCGGACATGCTGCAGAACGCCCTCACCGGGGCGATGACAGTCGACCAAGCAGCGGACGACGCAGCCAAGAAGGTAAAAGACCTGATGGACGGCGGACTCTAGTCAATCCTGACGATCTGACCGGCTGCACCTCGATTGCAGCCGGTTTGTTCCGAAGAATAAGGGCACCGCACCGTGACGATCTTGACTGGCAAGGCCGAGGCTCACCGAAGACTGCAACCGGATCGGTCCGGCGTGCTGCGAAACATCTTGGAGCATCGCGCTGACTATGCGTACGTGCTTCCCGCGATCGCCGTGATGCTCATCGTCATTGCCTACCCGATCTACTACACGATCGAACTGTCGTTTTTCAATACACCGCCTGGCCTGCAGCTCCGGGACAAGATCTTCGTCGGCTTCGACAACTACACCGCCATCCTCACAAGTCCGGTGTTCTGGAAGGTCACCTCGAACACTCTTATCTGGACACTGGGATCCACTCTCATTTCATTTGTCCTGGGATTTGCCTGCGCACTGGCGCTCCATCGCGACTTTCTCGGCCGCGGAATTCTGCGAGCCATCCTGATCATTCCCTGGGTCATCAGCGCGGTCGCCGCCTCCTACATCTGGAAGTGGATCTACCATTCCGACTTCGGGATCATCGGCGCGGTGCTGGTCGGCCTCGGATGGGCCGATCGGCCGCCGAATTTCATCGACAGCGTCAGCACAGTGCTGCCCTCGTTGATCGTCGTCAATATCTGGCGAGAGTTTCCCTTTGCCATGATCATGATGATGGCTGGCCTGCAGACCGTTCCCGACCAGTTGCTGCGCGCCGCAAAAGTCGACGGAGCCAACGCATGGCAGCGTTTCTGGCACGTCACCTTTCCACACTTGAGAAACGTCTCGACGGTGACGATCCTTCTGCTGGCAGTCGCCAACTTCAATTCTTTCATCATCCCCTGGATCATGACCGGCGGCGGGCCCTCGAACGCATCGCACATCTGGATCACCCACATTTATGAACTCGCCTTCGGCCGCCAGCGCTGGGGGGTGGCATCGGCCTATTCGGTGCTGCTGTTCTTGATCCTGATGTCGCTCGGCTACTTCTACGTCCGCGCGCTGAGCGGGAATGAGCAGAAGGATGGGAGCGCATGAGCGCGATCGCCGAGACTGCTCATCGAAGCCAGGCCCGTCGCCGTATCCGCATCGACGGATGGCGGTGGGGTGGACGCATCTTCCTTGTGTTCATGCTGCTTTACACTGCATTACCGATGATCTGGATGTTGATCACCTCTATCAAATCCGGCTTCGCGGCCATGCAGTTTCCGCCGCAATGGTGGCCGGACCAACCCACCCTCGCCAGCTACCAGAAATTGCTCGATCCGCAAAACAGCGTCGGCCAGGACTTCCTGCGCTTCTTCTGGAACAGCCTTTTCGTCTCCACCGCCACGACCATCCTTTCGGTGATCGTGGCCGTTCCTGCGGCCTACGCGTTTTCGCGCTTCACCTTCCCGGGCCGGAACTTTCTGTTCTTTGCCGTTTTGCTTCGCAACATGTTCCCGGCAGTGATCTTCCTCGTGCCGCTCTTCATCCTGATGCGCGCGATCGGGCTGGTGAACACGCACGGGTCGCTTGTCCTGACCTACCTCACATTCGGCCTGCCGCTGGCAATCTGGCTCCTCAAGGGCTTCTACGACAACATCCCGGTGCAACTCGAACAAGCGGCGCGCATCGACGGGGCAACACGGTTCCAGGCCTTTCTCCTGATCGTCATGCCGCTCTCGGCACCGGGAATCATCGCCACCGCGATCTATTCCTTCATCGGCGCATGGAATGAGTACATCTACGCCTACACCTTCCTCTCCAAGAACGAGCAGCTGACTCTGCCGGTCGGCATCCAGCGCTTCTTCTCGGAAAACACGACGGACTTTCCGGGTCTTATGGCGGCCAGCTTCATGATGAGCGTGCCGGTCGTCGTCCTGTTCCTTGTCCTTCAACGATACTTCGTACGCGCCCTCACCGAAGGCGCGGTCAAGCACTAGGGAGTTGCCGGTGGCCCACGTGGTCCTCAAAGATCTGGTCAAGACCTATGGCAGCTTCAAAGCTGTCAACGATGTTTCGCTGACGGTCAATGACGGCGAATTCGTTGCGCTCGTCGGTCCTTCAGGCTGCGGCAAGACAACCACGCTCAATCTTGTGGCGGGGCTCATCCCTATCACATCCGGCGACATCGTCATCGGCGAGCGGGTGGTCAACGACCTCGACCCCAAGGACCGGGACATCGCAATGGTGTTCCAGAACTACGCGCTCTACCCGCAGAAATCCGTGTACAAAAACCTGGCTTTCCCGCTGCAGATGCGCAAACTGCCACGCGACGAGATCGACAAGAAGGTCAGGGAAGCAGCGCGGGTGCTCGACATGACGCAGCTCCTCGAGCGCAAGCCGCGCGAACTTTCGGGCGGCCAACAGCAGCGCGTGGCGCTCGGCCGTGCGCTCGTTCGCGATCCGGCCGTATTCCTGATGGATGAACCGCTTTCCAACCTCGACGCAAAGCTGCGGGTGCAGATGCGGTCGGAGATCAAGCGTTTCCACCAGGATCTCAAGGCGACGATCATCTATGTGACCCACGATCAGCTCGAAGCGGTCACCATGGCCGACAGGATGGCGGTGATGAACGGCGGCTATCTGCAGCAATACGATACTCCGGCGCAGGTCTTTGCCAATCCGGTGAACATGTTCGTCGCCAGCTTCGTCGGCAGCCCGGCCATGAGCCTAGTCCCATTGGAGGCATCAACGGCAAGCGGCGACAATGTGTTGATCAGCGCGGAGGGATGGCGCCTCGAGCTTTCGCCAAAAAATGCCCAGAAAGTTGCAAGGTCATCCACCAAGAAAGTCGTGCTCGGCGCGCGCCACTCGACGATCAAGCTGCACAAGAGTGCGACGCCTGGGAGCGTCCCTGCCAAAGCCTACACGGTGGAGCCGACCGGTGATGTCACCTTCGTGCAGGCGTTCCTATCAGGCGCCATCGTCAATGTCAGCGTGCCGCCGACCATTGCGGTCACGCCCGACGAACAGATTTGGCTCGAGTTCGATCAGGAGCGAATGCATCTGTTTGACGGCGAAACGGAAATGGCCCTCAAGGCCAACTGAGAGCAGGCGGATGCGGGTGAAACGAGGGCGTGGATGACGAAGCTTAAAATCACGGCGATCAAGCCCTACCCAGTATGGGTAGGAACGCGCAACCAGATGCTGGTCAAGGTCGAGACCGACAGCGGCATCTTCGGCTGGGGCGAGAGCGGCTTGAGCGGTCGCGAAAAGGCCGTCGCCGGTGCGATCGAACACTATCGCGAATTTCTCATGGGCCGTGACGCGATGCAGACTGGTCGGATTTGGCAGGAAATTTATCGCAGCCAATATTTCGAAGGCGGGCGCGTTCTGCAGGCGGCGATTTCCGCGATCGACATCGCCCTTCACGACATCAAGGGCAAGGCGCTGGGGGTTCCAGCCTACGAACTGCTGGGCGGCAAGCAGCGCGACCGCATTCCGACCTTCGCCTCGACCGGCGACGAGGCCGAGGGCGAGGTTGCCATCGAACGAGCCCGCGAACTCCGCGCACAAGGGTGGCAGGCGATCCGCTTCTTCCCCATCGGGCAAAACAGCAAGGACATCTTTGAGCCGCGGGAGTCGATCGGCGTTACCGCAGCGATGCTGAACAAGGCGCGCGAGGCGCTGGGCGACGACGTCGTCCTCGGCATCGATTATCATCATCGGCTGTCGGTGGCCGAGGCGGCGAGCTTCTGTAACAAGCTCGACCGTGGCGTGCTTGATTTCCTCGAGGAGCCAATACGAGACGAGACACCAGAGGCCTACGAATCCCTGCGCACCATGACCGACATCCCCTTCGCCATCGGCGAGGAATTTGCCAGCAAGTGGCAATTCCTGCCCTATATCGAGCGTGGCATCCATCAGTTCAACCGGCTCGACATCTGCAATGTGGGCGGGCTCACCGAAGCGATGAAGGTCGCGGGCTGGAGCGAGGCGCACTATGTGGACCTGATGCCGCACAATCCCCTCGGCCCAGTCTGCACGGCCGCGACCATCCATCTCGCCGCCGCGGTGCCGAATTTCGCATGGCTCGAGACCAGGGCGCCCGAAGCGAAGCTCGGCTTCGACAATTCCGATTTCTTTCCCGTGCAACCACGGCTCGACGGCCCGGACTATCCGGTCAGCGATCTGCCGGGGCTCGGGGTCGAGGTCAACGAAGAAGCGATCAAGGCGGAGAGCTTTCGTTTCTGGGAAGCGCCTCACCTCAAGCGCCGCGACGGTTCTGTTACAAACTGGTAGTTTCATCCACCGGAGCCTAAGATGACGCATACGCCCGATATTCCGCGACCGCCCAGAGACATGATCGACGCACTGAAGGAGATCGGCGCCGCGACCATTGCCGGTACGCTCGGCCATATGGGCTTCCGCAATCCGCATATGGTCGGCCCGGTATCGCAGAGCCGCGGGAAGTCCATCGTCGGCCCGGCGCTGACGCTTCAATTCCTGCCGCAGCGGCCCGACCTTTTCACCGAGGGAGAATATGCAGATCCGGAGACGCAGTTGCACCGCCATGTGCTTTATCACGTGCAGGAGGGCGATGTGGTCGTGGTCGACGCGCGCGGTGACATGAGCTCGGGCGTCTTTGGCGATATGATGTCGACCTATTTCAAAGGCAGAGGCGGCGCCGGCATCGTGATCGATGGGTGCATGCGCGATCGGCCCAATGTCGAGAAGCTCGATCTCCCTTTGTGGCTGCGCGGCTGGACGCCCAACTATCATGTGCAGACTGGCATCTATCCCAACGCCGTCAACGTTCCGATTGCCTGCGGCGGTGTCACCGTGATCCCCGGAGACATCATCGTCGCCGACGATGACGGGGTGGTGGTGCTTCCAGTCGCAATGGCCCCGAAGGTAATCGAAGAATCGCAAATGCATCACGATTGGGAGGAGTTCTCGCGAGCGAAACTTATGGAGGGCGGCTCGTTGCAGCGCTACTATCCGCTGCATGACGATGCCCGGACAGAATACGAAGAATGGCGCAAAACACACCGCCTGGGAACAATCTAGACAATGCATTGCTCCAGAGGGCGGCGAACTTTGTGAGGCGTTGCCGGCGATCTGCGAGCCTACTTCGCAGTGAACGTCAGGTGTCGGAATCACCGCTCAGCCGCGGGCTCTTGGCTAGTGATTCTTGATTAATTGTGCCCCAACTTAAAACGCTCTATTTTTCTTGCGGGGTGCCTCGACGAGACGGAACGTTCTGCTTCACAGCGCCGTCGGACCACTTCGGTTACCGCACCAATCCCGGGTGCCGTTCGACGACACGATCTACGAGGAGACGAGCGATGGGCGCAACCACGCCAGACAACATCATGCGGCTTGGCATGGGGTTCTGGGCCTCCAAAGCCATGCTCAGCGCGGTCGAGCTCGGCGTCTTCACCGAGCTCGCGGCCGGCTCGGCCGACCTGCCCGAGCTGCAGGCCAGGCTGAAACTGCATCCCCGCTCAGCCCGCGACTTCCTCGACACCCTGGTGGCCCTGAAGCTGCTCGAACGCGAGGACGGCCGCTATCGCAATGCCACTGATACGGATCTCTTCCTCGACAAGGCCAAGCCATCCTATATCGGCGGCATCCTCGAAATGGCCAATGCACGGCTATACGGTTTCTGGGGTTCGCTTACCGAAGCCCTGCACACGGGAGAACCGCAGAACGAAGCCAAGCACAGCGAGGACTTCTTCGCGGCGATATATGCGGAGCCGGCACGACTGCGCGGGTTCCTCGAGGCGATGAGCGGGATCAGCGCCGGTGCGGCGCAGGCGATCGCCGCCAAGTTCGACTGGTCGAAATACACGACCTTCGCCGATGTGGGCGCGGCGCAAGGCATGGTGCCGGTGGTGATCGCCCGAGCTCATCCGCATCTCCAGGGTCTCGGCTTCGACCTGCCCGCCGTGCAGCCGATATTTGACGAGTTCGTCGCCCGGCACGGCCTTGCCGACCGCATCCGCTTCCAACAGGGCAATTTCTTCGACAGCCCGATGCCGAATGCGGATGTGATCATAATGGGGCATATCCTCCACGACTGGGATCTTGCCGAGAAGAGGATGCTGCTGGAAAAAGCCTTCGCCGCGCTGCCGAACGGCGGGGCCCTGATCGTCTACGACGCCGTCATCGACGATGAGCGCCGAAGCAACGCCTTCGGCCTGCTGATGAGCTTGAACATGCTGATCGAGACCCGCGGAGGGTTCGACTACACCGGCGCCGACTGCCAAGCCTGGATGCGCGACGCCGGTTTCGTGTCCACGCGCGTCGAGCCGTTGCTGGGGCCGGACTCGATGGTGATCGGATTCAAGCCCGGCTGAGCGGAAGCGGCGACCTCGGCCGTTGTTCAGCAAGATCGATCAATGGCACGATGTCGATCGCCTTTGCCCTGACCCGGACCAGGGAAGGCGGCGCTGCCCTCCCCCAAAGTTGATGCGCGGTGGGTTGAAATAGTCTTCTTCATATCCATCATTCTCTGCATGAAACGAATTGTCGTCATCGCGTGCACGTGCATGGCCTTTCTCGCCGCCTGCTCACGCACCGAACCTCTCGAAGTGTCTGCCGCGCCCTCCGTTTCACCCGGCGCCGCCCCAGTCAGCGATTAAGCTGTAATTGCAGAGGTGGTCGGCCGCGGAACTGTCGGAACGAAAGCTCTCGCGTGGGCAAATCCGTCGACCGGGAGCGCCGGAGTTATCGAACAGATCGACACCCACGACAGGGTTGATGGATGCCGTGGTTTCGTAACAAGTCGCCAGTCCCTAGAGGGTACTGCGCGCTTCGATGGCGTCGTTTGTCCTTCTGGGAATTCTTGGAAGTTAGCAGCAACGACCCACTAGCGTAACCACGGGCGGCGTTTTGCCAAAGACGGTCCTTTTCCCGGGGGCGGCGTTCACACCACACAGGTGGCATCGCGAAACGGCGCCCAGATAGAAATCTCCATCGCTTCCGACCCAAATCTCGCGAGCATCTCAGGGGATCTGAACAACCCGCTTTGTAGTGGGGCGGTCAGGACGGAGCGCTTTTTTGACATCAAGCAACGCCCGAATTTCAAAGTGCGGGGACTAAGGATGCGTTCGCCGTCGAGCTCACCTCCAGCACGTAGCATTTCGGCGAACCGCCAATAGTCGTCGATGGTTCCAACTAGCCCGCCTCCGCCGCAAAAAGTATCGACCTTACCTTGCCGCCAGGCCGAAACCTTGTTGTCGCGACCCCGTCGCAGCCAAAGCGTCGCTGCTAATTTGAGTTGCTTTCCGATTTCGAGGGCAACTCACCCTTATATGCTCGGCACGGTCAGCCCGCCGCCGGTCCACATCTGACGAGCTATTCCGACTCGTCTGGTGTTCGATACCGTAATATACGCCCTCCACGCCGCTGGTTGATGCATAATAGTCTGGTTCGATCTCCATCGGTTGATCGACATTCGAGGGAGGTAAGGCAGTGGTCGGATCAAGGCCTCTGTTTGTCACTTTGCTAGCCTCAATGTTCCTCGCAACGCTGCCGGATCTATCGTGGTCCACAGAGCAGGCACAACAGCGGCGCGCCGGACGAGACGTCAAGCAAGAGACGCGGCAGGGCGCGCGCAGTACAAAACAAGCATGTCGCGCCGCCGACGAGAAGAGCAACGCCGCCTGCCGACAAGACAAGCGCCAGACCAAGCAAACCGGTCGACAGGACGCGAGGGACATAAAATATTGAGCCGCGACTTAGAGTGGACAGTGACATGTCGGTCGGAGAACCTCGGCTTGGTGCTACGGCCGACGACCCCCTCTCGGGCACGGTGCGGAGGATCGTTTATTCGGTTGTATTGAGTGGATCGAAGATGGCTGGGACCGCCTTTGCTGAAGCGTTGCCTCAGGTCTTCGCTGGGACGAAGCGGCGACAGTTGTCAAAATGCAAGGCGAGAGACAAATTGTCGAATGGAGCAGCAGTCGTGACCCCCGAAACGAACATGACAATCGGCGGAGACAAAGGCGATGCCTCGCCCGTAGCGTTCCTTCGACTCGACATCGTGGCTGGCCTGACGGCCGCTGCAATTGTTCTGCCCAAAGCGATGGCTTATGCCACGGTTGCCGGCGTGCCAGTAAGCGTCGGCCTCTATACGGCATTCGTGCCAATGATTGTCTACGCATTACTCGGCACGTCACGCGTGTTGAGTGTCAGTTCAACGACGACTCTTGCCATCTTGGCGGGGACCGAGCTTGGCATCGCCGTTCCGGATGGCGATCCCGCTAAGCTGATCACTGCCCTCGCAACCCTCACGGCACTGACCGGCGCCCTCCTCATTGCAGCCTCCGTACTTCGCCTCGGATTCGTCGCGAATTTCATATCATCTCCCGTGCTAACCGGTTTCAAGGCGGGCATCGGGCTCGTGATCGTGGTCGATCAAATCCCGAAACTGCTCGAGATACACATTGAAAAGGCCGGCTTTTTCCGCGACGTCGTAAGCTTGGTGCGCTATGTGCCGGAAACGTCGCTGCTAACGCTGACGATCGCAGGCGCGGCGCTCATCGCCTTGGGACTGATGGAACGGCGTTGGCCTCATTCTCCCGCCCCCCTCGTGATTGTCGGTGCGGGCATCTTGATTTCCTGGGTCGTCGGCCTGAATGCATTGGGCATAGCGACAGTCGGTTTCATCCCGCGATCACTGCCGTCACTCACGCCTCCCAGTGCCGGTCTGGTCGAGCAACTCCTGCCCGGAGCACTCGGCATCGCTCTCATGAGCTTTACCGAAACGATTGCCGCGGGTCGGGCCTTCGCCAAGCCGGCCGAGCCGCCGATCAAGCCCAATCGCGAGCTTGTCGCGACCGGCGCCGCGAACCTGGCTGGCGCGTTCTTCGGCTCAATGCCCGCAGGCGGTGGCACTTCGCAGACGGCCGTGGTTCGCGCCGTGGGCGGGCAATCCCAGACAGCCTCCCTGGTCACCGCTGCGACTTCGGCGGCCACCATGCTGTTCCTTGCTCCCCTGCTTGGTTTGCTGCCGCAGGGCGTCCTCGCCGCGATTGTGATCATCTATTCGGTCGGACTCATTTCCCCGGCAGAGTTTGCATCCATCCGCAAGGTCCGCCGGATGGAGTTTCGCTGGGCGCTGGCGGCCTTTCTCGGCGTTCTGGTTTTCGGCACCCTCCAGGGTATCGTCGTTGCCATCGTCCTCTCGCTGATCGGTCTGGCCAGCCAATCGGCAAAACCGAAAGTTTACGTCCTTGGTCGCAAGCGCGACACCGACGTGCTCCGGCCGCTGTCTTCGGAGCATCCCGACGACGAAACTTTTAACGGCCTATTGATACTTCGCCCGGAGGGCCGGCTCTTTTTCGCAAACGTTCAACAGGTTGCGGATCAAATTCAGGCGTTCGTCGCAGAGTATAAACCGAAAGTACTCGCACTCGATATGAGCGGGGTCTTTGACATCGAGTATTCCGCGCTGCAGACAATGATCGAGAGCGAACGCCGCGTTTCCGACCAAGGGATAACGGTTTGGCTGGCAGGATTGAATCCGGATGTGCTTGATTATCTTCGAGCCTCCGGTTTCGCCGACGAACTCGGCCGCGAACGCCTCTTTTTTAGCATGCATGCCGCTCTGCAACGCTATTTGGAACGTCCTGGTAGCACCTAGAACCGGAGTCAGCCGCGCGTCTGCAGAGCTGCCCCATGACCGCTGTGCTTGAGAAGTCCAAATCTCTGCAAGGTGCAGGTTTTCACGCGTGAGCCGCGTGTGGCCCTCCAAGGAAGGCCTACCGCGCGCACTATAGGACAATCAATTCCCGCGCGTTTGCTTGAGCCGCGCGCGGTTTCTTACAAGGGTAATGGAGGAATCACCCATGCGATCTCAATCGGATAGCCTCTTCCAGAATGCCGGACGGCTTGCCGCCGTAGTGGTTATGGCGACGGTGACGTGCGCGACTTCCGTCCATGCGGACGAGAAGGAGGCGAAGAGCCTCTTAAAGGCGATGTCGGACTACATGGCTGCGCAAGAAACGATATCATTTGAGTACGACACGAATCTGGAGGTCGTTACCAAGCAGCAACAGAAGCTCGCACTAGCAAGCTCCGGAGCGGTAAAGATCAATCGGCCCGACAAGTTGCACGTCACACGCCAAGGCGGCTTTGCCAACGTCGAGATCGTTTTTGATGGGAAGACATTGTCGTTCCTCGGGAAAGACGCCAACCTTTACGCACAGGCCGAAGTGCCTGGAACGACTGACAACCTCATCGACACCTTGCGGGACAAATTCAATCGACCACTGCCGGCCGGAGACATGCTGATATCACACCCGTACGACGCACTCATGTCCGAGGTGGTTGACGTGAAGGATCTCGGCAGTGGCGTAATACGAGGGGAGGAATGCGACCATCTGGCGTTTCGCACCAAGGAGGGGGTTGATTGGCAGATCTGGATCGCCCAAGGCCAAAACCCCTACCCCTGTCGCTATGTTGTTACCAGCACCAAGGTAAAAGGCTTCCCGCAATATACGATTGACGTCAGGTCATGGAAGGCTGGAGCAGACGCGGCGGCCGGCGACTTCAACTTCAAGGCGCCCGATGGCGCCAAAAAGCGGGACTTGAAAGACCTTCCGGACGCTGACGAACTGCCGGAAATATTCTCCATGAAATGAGCGGAAGGAAAAGGGGATTGGGCATGCTCAGATGGATCGCTATCACATTGCTGGCAGTCGTTGCTGGCGCGTCAAGCATCGAATTTCGCGATGGTCCCGTAATCGGATTTAGCCTGGTGCCTAGCGCAGAGGCTAGAGTCGGGAGACCGCTGACACCAGTCAGCGTCGCCGGCGTTGCTCGCAGGAGCGCACGGCGATGCGCAGCCGGTGTCTACAACTGTTAGCCAGCGACGGGCGGCAGCCGCCTGTTTGGTCTCGCCGACGACGACAGCCGTTTCGACATTCAGGCAGTAACAGTATCGATCCACTCCTGGGTCCCCAAGTGGCCGGATCCCTGCGCAGGAGAATTGTCGACATGGCAATGGACTCCACCGAAGACCATTCGCGTGAAAACTCTGAATTGCTGGCAGAAGTGATCTATCGGTTCGCGTTTGATGCGGCACACCGGCCCCTGCCGCCGGATTCAGAGGCTGCCCGTCTGCGGCTGGAGGCTGGAAATCGGGCTTTTGCCGAACTCCTCGCCCAGTTCGGCTCATCCAATGGCACAACGTTGAGTATCGATATCGACCCACATGATGTCGGCCTCTTTCCGGGGCGTAGCGCCGCACCAGTTCAGCAGCCGTTCGCGGCTATTGTTGGTTGCGCCGACGCGCGTGTTCCGGTCGAGTTGATCTTTTCCGAGGGACCGAACGATTTGTTCGTCGTCAGGACCGCCGGCAACGGCATCGGCGACGACGTAATGGGAAGCCTGAGCTATGCGACCAGTCATCTCGGAGAGAGTCTAAGGACTATCGTGGTTCTCGGCCACAGCCGGTGCGGCGCCGTTTCTACCGCAGTCGATGTCTATCTGCAGCCGGCGAAATACATGAACATAGTGCCAATGAAGGACTTGCGGTGCATCGTGGACCGCACACTGGTCACCGTCCAGCTTGCAGCGACGTGGCTTGAGCGGGTGCACGGAATTGAGGTTATACGCCAACCGGGTTATCGAAGCGCGCTGATCGAAGTTGCGATCGTTTTGAACGCCGCTCTGACGGCCTACAGTATTCGGACGAACCTCGGGCTAACTGGCAACGAGACGGTAGACGTCGTATATGGCGTCTACCTTCTGGAGGAACGGCTCGTATGGTCACCACGCAGGGTTGATCCAAACTGGTTTGGGCTTTCGTCTGCCCCCTTCGACGCGAATGAATATGTCGTGTTGTGTGATCTGGTGGCGTCATGCCCGAGAGTACGAGCTTTACTCCTCGCTCAGGATGAAATCGACATTATCGGCAGGGAGGCGACGAAGTGAAACACGATGTTCGGCGGGTTCCGATGTAGGCACTTGAGAAGGATCTGCTCTTCAGGTCTCTCTCTCTCTTCATAGCCGTCGCCAATTTAGTGGACGGGCAGACGCATACTAGTCTAAAATCGGGATTGGCGGGGCAGGCGCCTCGCCCCTGGAGCTTTACCCTTCACGAGCGGTGCCCGCAGGTCGCAGCGACGCGGCTGATGATTTGAACCGTTCGCGTTGCTCACCCTTCAGGTTATGGTGAGCTTTGCGAACGACGAGTTACCATTGCCAGGGAAAGCGGAGCTTCTCCGCCAGCGATAACTGGTCTGGGTAAGATTAGGGAAGTTGGTTGCGGGGCAGGATTTGAACCTGCGGCCTTCAGGTTATGGCCACAGACAAATACCGATCTTCAGGTTCATAAACGTGGTGCGACTTTCACAGTAGCCTCATACCTCTCCTCCCACGCATGCCCGCAGCCAAATTCGTCACACTGCGCCGGTCCGTGGGATGCAAAGAGTTCGAGTTCCCCCTGATCGCAAAGCCTCATCTAACGCAAAAACCCCGCGGTTGTTGCACTACCGCGGGGCTCTTTGACGCCTGACCAGGGAGAGGAGGTCAGGCAGCCTTGACTTTACCCGATGTGCGGGCCCATTCGGGCAGCCAGTCGCCGTGGGCGGCGAGCAGGTCGTCGACCAGCGACCAGATCTGGTCGAGGTCGAGTTCGGCCGCCGTATGCGGGTCCATCATCGCGGCGTGGTAGATGTGCTCGCGATTTTCGGTCATCAGCGCCTGCACCGTCAGTTCCTGCACGTTGATATTGGTGCGCATCAGCGCCGTCAGTTGTGGCGGCAGCTCGCCGATGAAGGTCGGCTGGATGCCGGAGGCGTCGACGAGGCAGGGCACTTCGGCGGCGCAATTTTCCGGCAGCGAGGTGATGCAGCCATTGTTGCGCAGATTGCCGTAAATGACCGAGGGTTCGCCGGTCCAGACCGAGTTGATGATCGAGGAGGCATATTCCTTCGACGGCTTGACGTCGATCTTGTCGGCCGAGCGATAGGCCTCGGCCTGGCCCTTCCAGCGCTCGATCTGCTCGATGCAGCGCTTCGGATATTCATCGAGCGGAATGCCGAATTTCTCGATCAGGTCCTCACGGCCTTCCTTGATGAAATAGGGCGTGTATTCGGCGAAATGCTCCGAGCTTTCGGTGACGAAATAGCCGAGCCTGGTCAGCATCTCGTAGCGCACCTTGTTGGGGCAGCGCGGATTCCAGCCGGGCTTCGGCGCCCTGCCCTCGCGGTAGCCGCGCAAGAGATCGGGATAGAGGTTGCGGTAGGAGCCGTCGGGCTGGCGATGCTCGAATTTGAGATAGAAGGCCATGTGGTTGATGCCGGCGGCGCGGTAGCGGATTTCCTCGTAGGGAATGTCGAGATCGTGCGCCAGCTCCATCGCCGTGCCCTGCACCGAATGGCAGAGGCCGACCTGGCGGATGGTCGGATATTTCTCCGAGATCGCCCAGGTGTTGATCGCCATCGGGTTGACATATTGCAGCATGATCGCCTCGGGGCAGACGGCGAGCATGTCCTCGCAGACCTTCCAGAGATGCGGCACGGTGCGCAAGCCCCGCATGATGCCGCCGACGCCGAGCGTGTCGGCGATCGTCTGGCGCAGCCCGTATTTCTTCGGCACCTCGAAATCGGTGACGGTGCAGGGCTCATAGCCGCCGATCTGGAAGGCGACGACGACGAAATCGGCGCCTGAAAGCGCCTTGCGCTGGTCGGAGTAGGTCTCGGCCTTGGCCTTGACGCCGAGCGTCGAGATCAGCTTGTTGACGACGATGGCGCTTTCCTCAAGCCGCTGCGGGTTGAGATCCATCAGCGCGATCGTCGCACCCGAGAGTGCGGGACGCTGCAAAACGTCGCCGATGATGTTCTTCATGAAGACGGTGGAGCCTGCTCCGATGAAAGTGATTTTGGGATTTCCTGCCATTATAGCCTCCGGCATTCGATAATCATGCTACCTCGAAAGCGGCCTTGACGAGCCGTTCGGTGTAGGCGGTCTTGGGATTGGTGAGCACTTCGTCGACGGGCCCCTCTTCCATGATCTTGCCATGCTGCATGACGATGACGCGATGGCAGAGCGCCCGGACGACCTTGAGATCGTGGGAGATGAAGAGGTAACTCAAGCCGCGCTCGTCCTGCAGCTTGCGCAGCAGTTCGATGATCTGCGCCTGGACGGACAGGTCGAGTGCGGATGTCGGCTCGTCGAGCAGGATGAATTCCGGCTCCAGCGCGATGGCGCGTGCGATGGCGATGCGCTGGCGCTGGCCGCCGGAAAATTCATGCGGGAAACGCGACAGGATATTGCCGGGCATGCCGGCGGCAACAAGCGCCTCGCGCACCCGGTCCTGCCGTTCGGCCCTCGTAGCGCCCAGCCGGTTGACGACGAGCCCTTCCTCGATGATCTGGCCAATCGTCATGCGCGGATTGAGCGAGGAGAACGGGTCCTGGAACACCACCTGCATGCGGGCCCGCAGCGGCCGCATCTCGGCCCTGGAAAGGCCGTGGATCGGCTGACGGTCGAAATGGATCTCGCCGGCCTGCGGCGTGTTCAGCCGCAGGATCGCCTGGCCGAAGGTGGTCTTGCCGGAGCCTGATTCGCCGACGAGGCCGAGCGTCTCGTGACGACGGAGCGTCAGGCTGAGGCTATCGACGGCGACGAGCTCACGCATCTCGGGTTTCAGGAAGGTGCCGTGGCGCAGCATGAAGCCGACACGCACGCCCTTGGCGTCGAGGATGATCTCGGAGCCCTCCGGCAGCGGATTGGCTTGCCCGCGCGGCTCGGAGGCGAGCAGATGTCGGGTGTAAGGGTGCTGCGGATTGGCAAAGAGCGCCTCGGTGACGTTGTGTTCGCGGACCTCGCCATGCTGCATCACATAGACGTAATCGGAGAACTGCCGCACCACCGTCAGATCATGGGTGATGAGGATGACCGCCATTCCCAGCTCTTTCTGCAGGTTGCGGATCAGATTGAGGATCTGCGCCTGGACGGTGACGTCGAGCGCCGTCGTCGGCTCGTCGGCGATCAACACGTCGGGATCGTTGGCGAGCGCCATGGCGATCATCACGCGCTGGCGCTGGCCGCCGGAAAGCTGATGCGGATATTGCCGGAGCCTGGCAGCCGGGTCGGGGATCTGCACATGTTCGAGCAGCTCGAGGGCGCGCTTTTCCGCATCCCGCTTGCTGATCCGGCGATGGACGCGGATCGCCTCGACGATCTGGCTGCCGATCGTATAGATCGGGTTCAGCGAACTCATCGGCTCCTGGAAGATCATCGAGATGCGGTCGCCGCGCAGCTTGCGGCGCGCCCGCTCGGAGAATTTCAGGATGTTACTGCCGTCATAGGACACCGTCGATTTGGCGGAGACGACGGCGCGCTTCGACAGGAGCCCCATCACCGTGCGCGCCGTCACCGACTTGCCGGAGCCGGATTCGCCGACGATCGCGATGGTCTCGCCGCGATAGAGCTGGAAGGAGACGTCCTTGACAGCCTCGACCATGCCGTCCTCGACCTTGAAATTCACCGCCACGTTGCGGGCGTCGATGATCGGGGTTTCCGAGCGGCCGTCATGATCGTGGCGGACGGGCGGGGCGAAGGAATTGACCAGTGCAAGAGCCATATCAATCACCTCAATATGGATCGACCGCGTCGCGCAGTCCGTCGCCGAGCGCATTGAAGGCGAAGACGGTGACGAGCACGAAGCCGACGGGAGAAAGAATCCAGGGATAGGAGCCGATTACCGAATAGGTCGCCGTATCCTGCAGCATCAGCCCCCAGGAAATCAGCGGCGGCTTGACGGCAAAGCCGAGGAAACCGAGGAAGGATTCCAAGAGCACGACACTCGGTATGTGCAGCGTCACCGCGACGATGACGTGGCTCAGCACGTTCGGCAGGATATGCTGGATGATGATGCGCCGATCGGTGGCGCCGACCGCCATCGCCGCCCGGACATAATCGATGCGGGCAAGTGCCAGGGTCTTGCCGCGCACCTCGCGCGACATCTGCGCCCAGCCGAGCGCCGACATCACGACGATGACGAAGGCGAGGAAGACATTGGTCGGCGCCGTCACCGGGATCAGCGAGGTCAATGCGAGATAGAGCGGCAGCTGCGGGAAGGCGAGCACCAGTTCGACGAAGCGCTGCAGCCAGACATCGAAGGTGCCGCCGAAATAGCCGGAAACCATGCCGACCGTCGTGCCGATCAGCGTGACGATGAAGACCACTGTCAGCGCGATCATCAGCGAGATGCGCGAGCCGATGATGGCGCGCGACAGCACGTCGCGGCCAAACTTGTCGGTGCCGAGGAAATGAACCGGCTGGCCGTCAACCGAGCCGAAGAAGTGCCGGTCGGCCGGGATCAGGCCGAGCAACTTATATTCCGCACCCTTAACGAAGAAGCCGAGCAGCCGCGGATTGTCGTAGTCCATACCGACGATCGGCTGAAAGGTAACGGGATCGAGTTCCTCGGAATCCGACAGCGCATAGACACGCGGCTGGAAGACAAAATTTCCGTCCTTGGAATGGAAGCTCATCACCTGCGGCGGCGCGAAGCCGACGTCGGTCGCCTTCGGGTCCATCGGTGCGAAGAAATCGGCAAAGACCGCCATCAGAATCAAGAGCCCGACGAGCACCAGCCCGGCAACGCCGGTCCAGGAGCGCCGCAACCGGCGCCAGACGAGTGCCAGATAGCTTTCACTGCCATGCGAAGGCTTTTTGACTGCTGGTTCGGTTGTCGGAGGCGTGTCGGACGAATCGAAAGCAAGCATTTCAGGCTCCTCCGAACTGGCGTACGCGCGGATCGAGCAAGGCGAGCAGCATGTCGGCGATGATATTGCCGACGATCAGCGTCGCCGACAGCACCATCATGAAGGTGGCGGTGACATAGACGTCGCCGATCGCCATCGAGCCGACGATCGCCGGGCCGACGGTCGGCAGCGCGAAGATGATCGCGGTTTCGATCTCGCCGGTCAGCATGTAGGGCAGCACGACACCCTGATACATCACCAGCGGATGCAGCGCGTTCGGCACCGCATGGCGCATCACCACCGCGCCACCGGACAGGCCCTTCGCCTTTGCCGTCTCGACATACTGCGCATTCAGCGTATCGAGCAGATTACCGCGCATGACGCGCATGTTATAGGCGAGCCCGCCGAAGGTGGCGATCGCCACGACAGGCCAGACATGGCTGACGAGGTCGACGAATTTCGCCCAGGACCAGGGCGCTCCGCCATATTGCGGCGAGAAGAAGCTGCCGATCTCCGTTACGTTGAACTGGAAGACCAGGAGATAGACGATGATCAGCGCCATCAGGAAGCGCGGCACCGTCATACCGAGGAAGGAGACTGCCGAAAGCGTGCTGTCGATCCAGCTATATTGCCGCGTTGCCGCCCAGATGCCGAAGCCGATGCCGAGCACCGAAGCGAAGATGTGGCAGACGAGCGCCAACAGCAAGGTCCGCGGCAGGCGCTCGCCGACGACGTCGGCAACCGGCTTGTTGTAGAACATGCTGTAGCCGAAATCGCCGCGCGTTACGATGCCGCCGATCCAGTTGACGTATTGGACGACCATCGGCTTGTCGAGGCCGTGCTCGATGCGGTAGGCCTGCGCCTGCGCTTCGGCCTGGGCATAGGATGCGCCGCCCTGGTTGATCAGCTGGGATCTTATATAATCGGCGTAATCGCCGGGCGGTGCCTGGATGATCGCGAAAGTCACCACGCTCAGGATCAAGAGAACGGGGATCGCGGAGGCTATGCGCACGAGCAGGAATCGTAACATCTAACGGTTCGCTTCTCTCTGCCGCCAGTCGCTCCTTGTCAGCGCGGCCGGCTCGTTGGTCATATCAGGCCGCGCGCGGCACGCGCGGCCCGGAACTCACTTCAGCTGGGAGGGAACCCTCTAGCGCATCGCGTCAGGTGCGACGCGCTTCAGCTCTTCATCTCCGGGCCATGGGCCTCAGTTGATCGGGCCCTTGTCGCCGGGCTTGCCGGGCAGCTGCTCGGGGAACAGCTCATATTTGCCCTGCTTGTCGGCAGCCACCCACAGGCGTTCGCGGATCACCGAATCTTCGGCCCAGTTGAACATCATAATCGGCGTTCCCTGGGGCACGTTGGAGAAGCGCTTGTTGACGATCAGCGCGCCCGGATATTCCGTCAGGCCGACCGTATTGACGTGCTCCGTCGAGATCTTCTGATACTGCTTCATCAGATCGACGCGCTCGTCATTGTCCTGGCTCGTCCTGAACTTGTTGACGACGTCGACAAGCTGCGTTTCGAACGGCATCAGATCGAGCTGGTCATCCTTGCCGGCGCGGTGATGCCAGCTGGTGCGCGGACCGACAGGAGCAAGCTGCTCGGTATTCTGCACCACCGACGACAGCTCCGTCGTGTTGCGCTGGATCAGCCAGTCGAAGCGGCCGGCATAATGGGCATCGTCACGCTTGGCGCCGTCGAGCGCATTGATGACGATCTTCAGGCCGAGCTTCTCCATCTGGCCGACGACACCTTCGGCAAGACTCTTGTCGGTCGTGTACTGATTGTTGATCAGCATGACGATCTCGACATCCTTGCCGCCCGCCGTGCCGGCCGGGAAGTTCACGATGCCGTTGCCGTCAGTGTCCTTGAGGCCGGCTTTGGCGAGTTCCGCCTTGGCGCCCTTGAGATCGAAGGGATAATAGACGGTGGAGTTGCGATCGTAGAAGCTGGTGCCGGAGGAAAGTCCGCCCGGATAGATCGCCGTGAACGGCCCCTTGACCAGCGAGTCACCGATCGCCTTGCGATCCAGCGCCATGGTAACGGCCTTGCGGAAGTCCTCGTTGCGGTTGAGCTCGCGGATCGCCTGGCCGCGCTCGTCCGGGTTGCCCCAGCCATTGGCGGAGAAGTTCATCCGCAGGTTATAGCCGATCAGGCGCGGGCCAAAGGCAAGGCGGGCGGGCGCGGTCTTTTCCGCAGCGCGCTTCAGCGAGGCGACGAAGTTTTCCGGCTGCTCGAGGTTGGAGAAATCCGCGGATCCGGCCACCGCCTGAACGTCACGGTCGGCCCATGTCGAGAGCTTGTAGTGCAGCTCATTGAGATAGGGCAGCTGGTTGCCCTTTTCGTCGACCTTCCAGTAATAGGGATTGCGGCGCAGGACGATGATATCGTCAGGGCGATATTCCACCGGCACCCAGGCGCCCATCACAGGCATGTTCATGAACTCCGGCGGAAAGGCGTTCTTGAACTGGTCGTAGGTGTTCTTCGAATATTTCGGATGCTGCGGTTTGAGGATGTGCGACGGACCCGGGCAGAAGTTCGGGTAAGCCATCGTGTAGAGGTACTGCTTCGGGAAGGCTTCCTTGAAGGTCCATTCGACCGTGTAATCGTCGATCTTCTTCAGCGTCGTGCCGACACCGAAGGCCTCAGGCGAAGCGCCGCCGCCGAGCGGCGAGACGTTCGGGTCGATGACCTCGTCTTCCCAGTAGAACATGATGTCGTCGGCATTGAACGGCGCGCCGTCGGACCACTTCGCGCCTTCGATCAGGTGCATGGTCAGCTTATGGCCGTCCTCCGACCAGTCCCAGCTCTTGGCAAGGTTCGGCAGCGGCTCGGTATCCTGGGCCTTCACCTGGAAGAGCGGCGCGGTGCGCGTCAGGCATTCGGACAGGCCGATATCGATGCCGCCCCAGCCCTGCGTCTGGCCGGCGCCGTAATTCCAGCCTTCCGGCCGGCCACCGATGACATGGCGCATCGTATCGCCGTAGACGCCGATGCCGTCGGGCATATTGCCCGTCTTGAAGACCAGCGGCTCCTTCGGCAGCCGGTCCTTGACCGCCGGCAGCTTGCCGCTGGAGACGAAATTCTTGGTGACCCAGTCGGGCTCGTGATATTCGGGCAACGCCTTGAACTCCAGGATGGAGTCGCGCGCGACATAGTTGATCTTGCCTTCGGCCGGGAACTCCGGCGGCACCGGCGGGACGGTCGCCTCGGAGGCATAGGCATTCAGCGCCATGACTGAGACGCCGAGCGCCAGTCCGGCCAGAATGCTTGTTTTGCGGAAATTCATCATCGTTTCTCCCTCTGTTTCGGAGCGCGGTCACGCGGGCTCCTTTTCCTCGCACGATGTGAAAGCGGGTTTGATGTCATGGATTTCCCTCCCGGAAACCCATGACGACCCATCTTCCACGAAAAAGTCAGACGGCCTGTTTCAGCGCCGCCTTTTCCGCACGCAGTTCCTCGATCGAGCGGACGTTGCGGCGCGCAGCCCCCGCCCAGTCACGGGTCTGCACCTTGGATTTCGACAGCCGCTCCTTGGCGGTCGGCACGGCATCGGCATATTGCGGCAGCCAGCGCGCCTGGGCAACGACCATCTCGTCGACCATCTGCCAGACTTCCTCCGGCGTCGAGACGGCGCCAACCAGCGGATCGTGCAGCACGGCAAGCTTCAGGAGGTCGATATCGCCGGAGATGGCCGCGTGCACCGACATGCGCTGGACGTTGATCGAGGCGATGCAGGTGGCAGCACAGGCTTCCGGCAAGGTGACGCCGGAGACCATGTTGATGCCGAAGCGATCGACGAAGCCGGGCGATTCGATGATCGCATCGGATGGCAGGTTGGTGATGACGCCATTGTTCTTGACGTTGAAATGGCCGCGATAGACCCGGTTCGTTTCCAGTCCCTCCAGGATGTGGCTGGCATGTTCGTTCGAGCGCCTGGCCGGATCGATCGGCCTGGAGGCGGATTCGAGGAACTGCGGGAATTCCGTCTCGAACCAGTTGCGGGTTTCCGTCGAGTGCCGGAGGTAGCCGCCGGTCTCGCCATGGATCCAGTCGGACATGTCGATCCAGCGGGTGATTTCCTCCGGCCGCTTGCGGTACCAGGGCAGATATTCCGACAGGTGGCCGTTGCTTTCGGTGGAATAAACGCCGAACCGCTTCAGCACGTCGATGCGCAATTTCTCCTGCTGCGAATAGACGGGATGCGCCTCGAAGGCGGCGACCAGCTCGTCCTTGCCGATCCTGCGGCCGTTGAGGCGCAGGTCGATGAACCAGGTCTGATGGTTGATGCCGGAGCAGATGTAATCGAGCTCGCGCACCGACGTGGCGCCGAGCACCTCGGCGATCTGTTCGGCGCCGTGCTGCACGCCGTGGCAGAGGCCGACAGTGTCGACCTTGCCATATTCGATCGCCGCCCAGGTGTTCATCGCCATCGGATTGGCGTAGTTGAGGAACTTGGCGCCCGGCTCGGCGACTTCTCTTATATCCTTGCAGAAGTCGAGGATGACGGGAATGTTGCGCTGGCCATAAAGGATGCCGCCGGCGCAGATCGTATCGCCGACGCACTGGTCGATGCCGTATTTCAGCGGGATCCTGATATCGTCGGCATAGGCTTCGAGACCGCCGACCCGCACGCAGCTGATGATGTAACGCGCGCCTTCCAGCGCCTTGCGGCGGTCGGTCGTCGCCGTCACCTTGGTCGGCAGCTTGTTCGCCTCGACGACCCGGTCGAGGATCGCCTTGATCATCTCGAGGTTATGTTCGCTGATATCGGTGAGCGCGAATTCGATGTCGCGAAACTCAGGAACGCACAATATGTCGGTGAACAGCTTCTTGGTGAAACCGACGCTGCCCGCACCGATGATAGCGATTTTGAAACTCATGATCTTCACCTCGACCCAATCGAATGCTAGAGAAAAGATTGATATGGAGGAACAGACCGCATGCCGGCACATGTGGTTGAAAAAGCCGTAAAACTGCCTGTTTTCCTCCCGACCGATCGATCGGCCGTGCTCTCTTCCTTCTTGTCGAGCGGGATTATGCCCGAATTCGGCAGGCCGACCAGAGAAGGATTATGCTTTCAGGGGTAATTTTGTGCTGCAGGATTTAATCGCCAACGGACAGTCGATGAGGACGGTCTCGCTACCCCGCGGCCGTCAGCGGTTGCACGCGATGCCGACCAGCGCCGGTTACGAGGTGCGCGAGAACGAAACCTATGATTGGGACGGCCGCAGACGCGGCCAGACGCCGTTCACCGTGCTGCAGCACACGATCAGCGGCAGCGGCCGGCTGCGCTACCAGAACCGCAACTATCGCCTTCAGGGCGGCGACACGCTCCTCGTGCTCGTGCCGCACAATCACCGCTACTGGCTGGAGAAGGGCGACCGTTGGGAGTATTTCTGGATTTCGATGAACGGCGAGGAAACGCTGCGCATCCACAAGCTGGTACTTTCCACTGCCGGTCCGGTCTTGAAACTGCAGCCCTCGACCATCGATCATCTCGCCGATTGCAGCCTCCGTCTCGTCAAGGGCGCGACCTCGGCGGGAGCGGCCTCGGCGATCGCCTATGAAGCCGCGATGGCGCTCTATGACGACGTCTTCGGCTCGCCGGCCTTTGCCGCCGAGCTCAGCCTGATGCAGCCTGTCATCGATCATATCAACGCCAATCTCGACAAACCGCTGCCGGTCAGCGAACTCGCCGGCATCGTCGGCCTCAGCCGCGCGCATTTCTCCCGCAGCTTCGCCGAGAGCGAAGGCATGCCGCCGGCGGAATACGTGCTGCAGCAGCGGCTGCAGCGCGCCGTCAAGCTTTTGACCAAGGCAGACTTCCTGCCGGTCAAGGAAGTTGCCATCATGTGCGGCTTCGAGGACGCAAACTATTTCTCGAAGGTCTTCCGCCGCGTCTACGGCACCAATCCGACCGAATTCCGCACGACCGGCATGTATGCCAGCATCGGCAAGCTTCGCTGAGCGCCTGATCACCCGAAAGGCGCAACGCGAAATCCATGGCTAGGTGGCGGTTTGACATCGCTTGAACGAACGGCAATGTTGCTTTTCCGGACCTCCGGTCGCCTGCCCGGCGGACGTCGCGAGGAATGGAATTTTCTCAAGGACTATTCGATGACAGCGACGAAGGTTCTTCGACCGGTCATTGCCATAGCGGTTCTGGCCGCACTCAGCCTTCTCTCGCGAGTCGATTTCAATGCTTGACAATCCCACTTGGCCCGACGTGCTTTCCGATCCCATCGTCCAGGTCGGAATGCTGGCCGTGGTCGGCGCGATGGTTACCCGAATTGCCCTTCGCCGCTTCCCGAGCTGGAAGCTGGCCGGTCAGGTGTTCTTCTTCGCGGCGCTGACCATCCTGCTTCTCTATCACGATATCGTGCCCTATGAGGTCAGCCCGACATCGTCGTCCACCTTCGAACGTGTCTTCATCGGCCTTGCCAAGGTGGTCTGGTGGATCAATGCCGCCTGGGCCTTGATCGGCTTCGTTCGTGTCTTCTTGATCTTCGAACGTCAACCGCGGGAGGGGCGCCTCGTTCAGGATCTGGTTATCGGCCTGATCTATCTCGGCGCGATCCTTTCGGTGGTAGCCTATGTCTTCAGCTTTCCCGTCGGGACGCTGATCGCCACCTCGGGCGTCTTCGCCATCATCCTCGGCCTGGCGCTGCAGAGCACGCTGAACGACGTCTTTTCAGGCATCGCCCTCAATCTCGGCCGGCCTTACACAATCGGCGATTGGATCGTCCTCACCGACGGCGTCGAAGGGCGTGTCGTCGAAACCAACTGGCGTTCCACGCATCTCCTGAACGGCACGAACGACCTCGTCATCCTGCCCAACAGCTTCCTTGCCAAGGTGGGGCTGACCAACCTCAGCAGCCCCGACCGCAGCCACGGTGTCATGCTGACGGTCCGCGTCGTACCGACGGCGGGGCCATCGACGATCGTCGAGGTCATGCGCACCGTGCTTTTGAGCAGCGGCTCTATCCTGACGGAACCAATGCCCGGCGTACAGGTCAAATCGCTCAATGCCGATGCGGTGGAGGTTGAGCTTTCTTTTCGCGTCAGGGATATTGGCCACGCTGGGCCGGCGAAGAATGAGATATTCGATCTCGTCTATCGCCACATCAAGGCTGCCGGCCTCACCCTGACGCGGCCGATCGATGCCGCGGGCCCGCCGCCCGACCGGATGCAGCCGGAAGAAATGGCAGGGCCGCATCGTCCGACGCCGCTGAAGCTCCTCGATGCCATCCCCCTGTTTTCCTCGTTGACGGAGGACGAGAAGGAAACGCTGGCCGCCTCGATGACGCGGCGGACCTTCAAGAAGGATGCGATTCTGATTGAACAGGGGGATACGGTGGCTTCGCTGATGATCGTGCGCAGCGGCGCCGTCATCGCGACGCGGAAGGAGGGCCAAAAGGAAATCGAAGTCGGACGATTGGCACCGGGCGACTATTTCGGCGAGAGCGGACTGCTGATCGGCGCCGGCGAAGCGGCAAGGCTGCGCGCCCTTACCTTCGTGGTCATTTACGAAATTGCGCAGACCAGTCTGACACCGCTGCTGCACGACCGGCCCGGCATCGCCGAGGAGCTCGCCGCCACGCTGTCCCGCCGCATAGAGACCGGCCAGCATTCATTCGTGACCGAAGGCACAACGTTGAACGGCAGCTCGATGACCTCGTTGCTTATGCGAATCCGCCACCTGTTCCAGGTGCCGCAATAGCGGTCAATGCCAGCCGAGACGATTGTCGGTGCGGAAGCTTCGGCGACTTTCGGCTCGTCCATCATAATGACGCGCAACCGCAACCGGCATAGACTGACAGTGAGCCTCGCTTGCTTTCTTCTGCTGCGGTTACATCTTTGTATTGCTGACCCAGAGCAAGAATCGAATTTCGATGCAAGGTAGTGATTTGTATCTATCTCCAGCCCAGTGCCGCGCCGCGCGGGCACTCATCGCGTGGTCTGAGGACGACCTGTCTTCAGCTTCGAAGATCGACAAGGCGACGATTGCCGGTTTCGAGGCGGGAGCGCATCTCCCTGATGAGAAAACTCTCCAGGCCATGAGGCGCAGCCTGGAAGATGCAGGCGCGTTGTTTATCCCGGAAGATGGCGGCGGCGCCGGCGTTCGCTTGGCAAGATCGCCATCGGCTTCTATAGACACGGACGAGACTGAGACGGTCCAATATGAAGAGCATCTCAAAAACGACGCCCCTCCCGGCGCTGGCGGTTGAATGGCAAAGAAACAGAAGCTTGAGCACTCCGAATTGGCGGGGGAATTTACCGATGACGGGGTTACGGTGCTCGTCGATATCTTTCGAACCGCCGGCAGCAACGGAGACTGGACGATGGAAGTCGTCACCCAGGCGGAGGATCTGATCCAGTGGGACGAGCCGTTCGCGACCGACCGTGAAGCCTTCGACGAATTCCTGGCGGTCGTGGCGCGGGACGGCATTCGATCCTTCCTCGACGATGAAGAGCCTTCCGTGCATTGAGGGACAGTCCCGTGAAAAGCATCAATGATCTCGTCGCCTCGGCGAAAACCGTCTGCGAGCGATATCGGGCCGGACGGATGGAGCGCGAGACCGTGCGCGAGTGGGTTCTCCGGCTGGGCGCCTATCCCTCGCCGCACGGGGATCGCGTGCGCGAAGCGGCCGAATGGTTCCGACTGCACAATCGCGAACCTGTTTCCGAAGATATCGTGCTGGGGGACATCGACCGGCTCGAGGCGATTTCAGCGTCGTGATCCGGGCGTGCGAGCTCTATCGGGAATAATTTCAGCCTCGATCCGGGCTGACGCAATTACGCCGTTACTCGACGGCGTAGGACCAATGACGATTGTGAGCCTTATGCATAATGGCTTATCCAGCTTCGAGAGGGAGAGGTCTGGGGTTTTGCAGCTTCGGCAAATGTGACACGCTCACGAGGCTGACATGACTCCTGCATCTCACGCGAAGCGTAAGCCAAGCGCGGCTAGGTGGTTTTAATTCGTGCGGAAATAGAAGGAACAGCACGTGGCAGCATTTCCGGAAAAGGCAAAGGTCGTCATCATCGGGCTCGGCGGCATCGTCGGCGCCTCCATCGCTCATCATCTCGTCGAGCGCGGATGGGACGACATCGTCGGCATCGACAAGTCGGGCATACCGACCGACATCGGCTCGACAGCCCATGCCTCGGACTTCTGTTACACCACCAGCCACGACTATCTGTCGGTCTGGACCACGCAATATTCGATCGATTTCTATGAGAAAATGGGCCATTACGCCCGCATCGGCGGCCTCGAAGTGGCGCGTACCGGCGACCATGCCTGGATGGAGGAAATCAAGCGCAAGCTTTCCTCGGCCCGCGCCTTCGGCACACGCGCCCATTATGTCAGCCCTGCCGAGATCAAGAAGAAGTTCCCGCTGATCGAGGAAGATCAGGTGATGGGCGGCCTCTTCGATCCGGATGCCGGCCTCGTCATTCCGCGCTCGCAGACCGTTGCCGGCAAACTGGTCGACGCCGCCGAAAAGGCCGGCAAGCTGCAGGTCTTCGGCAATACCCCGGCGAAGTCGCTGATCGTCGAAGGCGGCCGCATCAAGGGCGTCGTCACCCATCGCGGCACCATCATGGCCGACCACGTCATCGTCTGCGCCGGCCTCTGGGGACGCCTGATCGCCGAGATGGTCGGCGAAGACCTGCCGGTCATGCCGGTCGATCACCCGCTGACCTTCTTCGGTCCCTATAACGAGTTCGAAGGCACCGGCAAGGAGATCGGCTTCCCGCTGCTGCGCGACCAGGGCAACTCCGCCTATATGCGCGATACCGGCGACCCGGCGACGACCGAAGGCGGCCAGATTGAGTGGGGCTATTACGAAGCCAACAATCCGCGCATGTGCCATCCGCGCGAGCTTCTCGAAAAACACGAAGCCCGCCTTTCGCCGTCGCAGCGCGATCTCGAGATGGAACAGATCATCGAGCCGCTCGAGCGCGCCATGGAACTGACGCCGATCCTCGGCGAACTCGGTTATAACGAAGGCCATTCCTTCAACGGTCTGCTGCAGGTTTCCGCCGCCGGCGGTCCATCCTGCGGCGAGAGCCAGAAGGTGCGCGGCCTCTGGTATTGCGTCGCCATCTGGGTCAAGGATGGCCCCGGCTATGGCAAGCTGATCGCCGACTGGATGACCGACGGTCGGACCGAAATCGACCACAACAGCATTGATTACGCCCGCTTCTATCCGCATCAGCTGACGGAAGAGTTCATTGAAGGCCGCTGCTTCGAAGCCGCCCAGAAGATCTATTTCCCGGCTGTCCACACCCGCGAACCCTATGCCTCCGGCCGCAACGTCAAGCGCTCGCCCTTCTACGAGCGCGAAAAGGAGCTGGGCGGCTACTTCATGGAGCTCGGCGGCTGGGAGCGTGCGCACGGCTACGCCGCCAACGAGCACCTTCTGGAAAAATACGGTGACCGCGTGCCGGTTCGCGAGAACGAATGGGACAGCCGCCATTTCTGGCGCGTCTCGAATGCCGAGCATCTGGCGATGAGCGAGGATTGCGGCATCGTCAATCTCAGCCACTTCCACATGGTCGATATCGAAGGACCCGACCATGTCGAACTGATGGAATGGCTGTGCGCTGCCAAGATCGGCGGCGATGCCAACATCGGCAAGGGCGTCTACACCCATTTCCTCGACGACGAAGGCATGGTGCGCGCCGACTTCACCGTCTTCCGCATGGCCGACCGCTGCCGTCTCGTCAACGGCGCCGATGCCGGCCCGCGCGACCTGCACTATATGAAGCGCGTCGCTCAAGACCGCGGCCTTGACGTGACCGTCACCGACGTCTCGGAAAAATTCGTGACGATCGGCATCTGGGGTCCGAACGCGCGCGAGACGCTGAAGAAGGTCGTGGCCGATCCGGCCGGGCTCGATCAGGAAAACTTCGCCTTTGCGGCGATCAAGCCGATCGAAATATCAGGCAAGACCGTCACCGCCTTCCGCATCTCCTATGTCGGCGAGCAGGGCTGGGAACTGCACATGAAGTACGAGGACGGCCTCGCCGTCTGGGATGCGCTGCGCTCGACCGGCGTGATGGCCTTCGGCGTCGAGACCTATGCGAATTCGCGCCGCATGGAGAAGAGCCTGCGCCTGCAGAACGCCGACCTGCTGACCCAGTACAATCTGATCGAAGCCGATCTCGCCCGACCTAAGGTCAAGGAAGCCGATTTCCGCGGCAAGGCAAAACATCTGGAATACAAGGCGCGCGAGCACCAGCCGGCCATGCTGTGCACGCTCGTGATGACCGAGAATACCGACAAGACAGGCGTGAAGCGTTATCCTCTCGGCAACCTGCCGGTTATCGATCCCGCCACTGGAGAGGTTCTGGTCGACGAACTCGGCCGCCGGTCCTACACGACCTCGATCGCCTACGGACCGACGGTCGGCAAGAACATTGCTTTGGCCTATCTGCCGTGGTCGCATTGCCAGGTCGGACGCAAGCTCAATATCGAGTATTTTGCCGAGAGCTACCCGGTGGAGGTTGTCGGCGTCGGATACAAGCCGATCTACGACCCGGAAAATCTGAAGCCGCGCACCTAAAGCGGTTCAGCTTTCAACGAAAGCGGCAGAACCTAAGCCCTCAAGCACCTGTGGCGCCGCCAGCACGGCGCCACATTCATGCGGTTGAGCCGCATTGAGCTATGTGTTGTCTCCATTTGCAGTCTCGACGCCATCGTCAGGCGCACGGCTCGGGACGAACCTCTTCGAGATCAGCCAGCAGCCGAGCGCCCACAGTGCCCCGGCACACCATCCAGCAAAAACATCCGTGGGGTAATGGACGCCGAGATAGATCCGGCTGAACCCGATGATGACGGCGAGGAAGACGCCGACGCCCATGACGAAGATCCGCGTCGAGCGGTACCGCTGGGTGCGCGCCACCAGCGCCCCGAGCGTCAGATAGGTCACCGCCGAGACCATGGCGTGCCCGGAGGGAAAGCTGAGATCGCTGACCTCGATCAGATGCGGCACGACATCCGGACGCGGCCGCGCGACGAGGATCTTCAACAGCGTGCTCGCCAGCCAGCCCGATAGCACAGACGAAAAGACGAAGATCGCGATCGGCCAGCGCCGATCGAGCAAGAGATAGACGGTGATGAGAACCGTCAGCAGCGCCAGGACGGTGATGCCGCCGAGGCTGGTGATGTCGTCGACAGCGTGGGTCAGCCAGGCCGGACCGATCGGCACGGCAAGATCATCCGCCCGCCGCAGCGCCAGCAGAATCGCCTGGTCGAAACCAAAGGTCTCGCCCTCGAGTACCTCGCTCGTCAGCCGCTGCAGCACGAACAGCCCGCCGGCGACCGATGCCAGCATGATCAGGGTCAGTGGCTCATAGGCGTTGAGCCTCGCCAGGAAACCGCTTCGTCGAACCTCCGTCATGCCTGCCGTCGAGCTCCCTTCGCATCATGTCCTCACCTGCCAAATCGGCAAGGCGAGGCGAAAATTCAAGACCTTGCGGCCGTCGAGGAGCCGCTCGCCGCCTGGTTTCCAAACCGTCGGTAGCAAAAGCTCAACCTTCTTTTGCTATGGCTGAAGCCGATTGGCCTGGAGGTTTCGGCGATGAAAATTCTGACCGCGATGGTTCTGCTGGCATCCGCCCTGCAGCCGGCTTCCGCCTCCGGCGAGACCGAATGGATGGGCGGCGCAAGACAATGGTCGGTGGGCTATGCCAACGAACAGCCTGCCTACTGCCGCCTGCGCTGGGACAGCGAGATCGGCAAGACCATGGAATTCCGCCAGAGCGCGAGCGAGACCTTCTGGCTCGTTGCCAAGACTACATGGGACATTCCAGCCGATACCAAAACCGAGGTGACGCTCACCGATCGCCAAGTGACGAAGGTGGTCGCGGCCGAGTTTTTCGACAAGAATACGCTTCGCCTCTGGCCAGTGGGCAGCAAGGGAAGCGCTGGACTGAAGAAGATCATCAAGAATTCGTTTGCCGGAACCCCTGATGTGCAGCTGACCTTTGCCGGCGACGAGGGCGACTGGACGCTGCCACTCTCGCGGGTAGACCAGCTCTACCCCACCTTCGCCCAATGCCTCAAACGCCTCGAGGCTGGCGGAAAGCTGAAGCAGGATTCCGACACCAGCAAGCCGTTCTGACGGTCAGCCCGATTCAATTCATCGGTGGCGGCGCAGTCTCGCGGACCAGGCTGCGCACCGCCTCGATATCGCCGTTGAGCGGCCGCTCGTCGCCATAATGGGAGATATGCTCCCGCGCGGCCTGATAGACCAGATCCGTCCCGGCCGCCCGGGGCGCTGTCGCCGCCAGAAAATCATGCGCCTGGGCGGCGGTCATCAGCTCGATCGCCAGGATATATTCGGCATTGTCGATGACCGCGAGCAGCTTGCCGGCGGCGGCTGTGGGATGGGCGAGGAAATCCTCCTGCAGGCCGGAGGTCAGGCCGCCGTCCATCGCCGCGGGCGCGGCAAGGCGGCGGTTTTCATTGCTCAGCGCGGCGGCGGTATATTGCGCGATCATGAAGCCGGAATGGCTGCCGGCGTCGCTCGCGAGAAACGGCGGCAGGCCGCTCACCAGCGGATTGACCAGCCGGTCCATGCGCCTTTCGCTGATCGCGCCGATCTGCGCCAGTGCAATGGCGAGACTGTCAGCCGCCTGCCCGAGCGCCGGGGCAACGGCATGGGCCTCGGAGGAGACGATCGGCTGCTCCGGCGTGCCCGAGACGGCCGGATTGTCCGTCACTGAAGCAAGCTCCTGGTTGACGATGCGAGCCGAATTGTCGAAGACGTCGCGGGCGGCGCCATGCGCATGCGGCACCGAACGGAGGCTGAGCGCATCCTGGGTGCGCCGGCCGAAGGCGGCGGCGACAAGGCCGCTGCCGCGAAGGCGGGCACGAAGGGACGCTCCCACCTTTTCAATTCCCGCCGATGGGCGCAGCGCCAGCACCGCCTCGTCGAAGGCGGCGATCTGGCAACCCGCCGCTTCCAGCGTCAGCGCGGCGATGGCATCGGCCCAGTCGAGCAGCCGTTCGGCGCGCATAAGTGCCGTGGCGGCCAGGCCGGTGGCGCAGGCCGTGCCGTTGACGAGGCTCAACCCCTCCTTGGCGCCGAGCACCAGCGGTTCGAGGCCGATCGCCGCAAGTGCCTGGCGGCCGCTCATGCGTTCTCCGCCCAGCATGGCGCTGCCTTCGCCGATCAGGACGAGCGCCGCATGGGCATTGTGGGTGAGGTAACCCGCCGAGCCTTTCGACGGCACGTCGGGAATGCAATCATGCGCCAGCAGGGCGGTGAGATGCTCGACGATCTCGCGCCGCACGCCGGAATGGCCATGGGCGAAATTGGCAATCTGAGCGGCAATGATGGCGCGCACGGCGCGGGCATCAAGCAACGGCCCGACACCGCAGGCGTGGCTGAGCACGATGCTGCGCGACAGCAGGCTCTGCGAGGCGCGATCGACCACGGTATCGGCCAGCGCCCCGACGCCGGTGTTGACGCCATAGGCGCGTACGCCGGTTTCGACGATGCTGGCGACGATGCGGCTTGCCTGCTCGACGCGCGCCCAGGCGGCCGGCGACAGCGCAAGAGCTTCCCCTGCCCCGACGCGCGCGACATCGCGCCAGGTCAGCACTCTATCGATGATGATCGTCATTGACCTGTCCCGAAATGGCCGATGAACTGGCGGAAGGCGGGGGTCGCGCCTGTTGTGAACATCTCGTCCGGCTTGCCGCTGCTTTCGATCAGCCCCTCGCGCATGAAGACGACGCGGTTCGAGACGTTGCGGGCAAAGCTCATCTCATGGGTGACGACGAGCATGGTCATGCCTTCCTCGGCAAGTGCCCGCATGACGCGCAGGACCTCACCGACGAGTTCCGGATCGAGCGCCGAGGTCGGCTCGTCGAACAGCATGACCTTCGGCTTCATCGCCAGCGCGCGGGCGATTGCGGCGCGCTGCTGCTGGCCGCCGGAGAGATGGGCGGGATAGGCATGGCGCTTGTCTGCGATGCCGACCTTTTCAAGCAGCGCTTCGGCCTCGGCGATGCAGTCGGCGCGCGGCCGCTTCAACACATGGATCGGCCCTTCGATGACGTTCTGCAGGATCGTCATATGGGACCAGAGATTGAAGGACTGGAACACCATGCCGAGTTCGGAGCGGATGTGGTCGACCTGCTTCTGGCTGGCCGGTCTTGTCTTGCCGTTCTTGTGAACCATCTCGATGTGCTCGCCATCGACCCAGATCTCACCGTCGCTGGCGGTTTCGAGCAGGTTGATGCAGCGCAGAAAGGTCGATTTGCCGGAGCCGGAGGCGCCGAGCAGCGAGATCACATCGCCGTCCTCAGCATCGAGGGAAATGCCGCGCAGCACCTCGTGCGTGCCGAAGCTCTTGCGGATATTGCGGACCGAAAGTCGGGTTACGCCTGGCATGGTTGCTCCAATCGATTCAGGTTCCGCCTAGGCCTTCAGCGCCTGCGGGATCGCACGGCGGTGTCGGGACAGCGAATATTCGAGCAGAGCCATGCCCTGCAGGATGATGAAGTTCAAAACGAGATAGATGATCGCCGCGCAGAGGAAGACTTCCATCGTGCGGTAGGTCTGCGAGATCAGCCGCTGGGCCACACCGGTGACCTCCCAGACGGTGACGAGGCTGGCGAGCGCCGTCGATTTCATCATCAGCACGATCTCGGTCGAATAGGCCGGCAGCGCATGGCGGAAGGCGATCGGCGCCAGGATGCGGCGCACCATCAGGAAACCGGACATGCCGATCGAACGGGCCGCCTCGATCTCCTTCGGCGAAACCGCGCGGATGCCGCCGCGGAAGATCTCCGCCGTGTAGCCGGCGGTGCAGAGCGCCAGCGACAGCACGGCGCAGACCATCGGCTCGCGCAGGAACGGCCAGAGGAAGGAATAGCGGATGACGCCGAACTGGCCGAGGCCGTAGAACACCAGGAACATCTGGATCAACAGCGGCGAGCCGCGAAAGACGAAGATATAACCCTTGGCGAAACCCGACAGATAGCGGTTGCCGCTGACCCGCATCGTGACGATGACGAGCGCCAGCAGGCCACCGAAGAAGATCGACAGCGAAAACAGGATCAGCGTCGTCGGCACAGCCTTGAGCAGCGTCACCATGGTCGAGGCGAGAAAGGTGAAATCCATCGTCGTCCCCTTACGCCTGGCCCATGGCGGAGGCCGGCATGCTGCGATTGGCGCGGCGTTCCGCCCCGTTGAAGATGCGGTCGGAAAGGCTGGTCAGGATCAGGTAGAGGCAGCCGCCGGCGATGAAGAACAGGAAATATTGCCGGGTCGAACCCGCCGCCACCTGGCTGGTGCGCATCAGCTCGGCAAGGCCAGTGACCGAGATCAGCGCCGAATCCTTGAGGCTGAGCTGCCAGACATTGCCGAGGCCGGGAATGGCGAAGCGAAGCACCTGCGGGATGATGATGCGGCGGAAGCGCATGCCGCGATTCATGCCGATCGCCGAAGCGGCTTCGAGCTCACCCTTGGCGATCGCCAGATAGGCGCCGCGGAACACCTCCGCCTGATAGGAGCCGGAGATGATGCCGACGGCAAGCGCACCGGCGGCGAAGGAAGGCAGGCCGAGGAAACCCTCGTAGCCCATCGCCTTGCCGATCGAAGTGACGGCGGAGGAACCGCCGAAATAGATGAGATAGATGATCAGCAGTTCCGGCACGCCGCGAAAGACGGTCGTATAGACATTGCCGAAGGCGATGAGGAGAGGATTGCCGGAGAGCTTCGCACCCGCGACGATGGCGCCGAGCACCGCGCCGATCGCAAGCGCCGTCGCGGTGACGGCCAGCGTCATCAAGGCGGCGAGAATGAGCAGCGCGCCCCATCCCGTCGAGCCGAAGCCAAGCAGTTCCAAGGTTGCCATAGCGTCCGTTCCCCGTCCGTGGCAGTGTTTTGTCGATCGAGAATAACACGCGGTCTCCGGCGATAAAGCCGGAGACCGCGCCTGCGGCCAAACGGCCGAAGCGATTACTGCTGCGGGCTGACGTCGACCTTGAACCACTTCATCGAAAGGTTCTTGACCGTGCCATCGGCCAGCGCCGACTTGATCGCCACGTTGAACTTGTCGCGCAGATCGGTGTCGGCCTTGCGGACGCCGAGGCCTTCGCCCTCGCCCCAGATCGAGCCGACGATCTCGGGACCGGTGAAGTCGAGCGCGCCGTTGGCGGCCTGGAAGGCATTGGCGAAATAGACGGCGTCATCGAAGCCGAGGTCGATGCGGCCGTTCTGCAGGTCGAGATCGCGGTCGGCGCCGGTCTTGTATTCGCGGATCTCGGCAATGTCGCCGAAATTGTCATAGACGAACTTGGCATAGACGGTCGCCGCCTGGATACCGATCGTCTTGCCCTTGAAGGCCTCCTTCAGCGCGTCGATCTCCTTCACGCCGGTCTGGCCGGGCGTCATCTTAATCGTGGCGCCGGTGCCGGCGGCTTTCGCCAGCGGGCTGTCCTTGGCGGTGGCGAAGGCGGCGGGTGTCGCGGCATAGGGAACGGTGAAGTCGATGACCTGCTTGCGCTCCTCGGTGATCGACAGCGCGTCCATGATGACGTCGAACTTGCCGGCGTTGAGCGCCGGGATCATGCCGTCCCAGTCGGAAGCGACGAGCGTGCATTCGATCTTGGCGCGTTCGCAGAGCACCTTGGCAAGCTCCGGCTCGAAGCCGCCGAGCGTGCCGTCGGCATTGGTGAGGTTCCACGGCGCATAGGCGCCTTCAAGCGTAATGGTCGCCTTCGTCCAGTCCTTGGCAAAGGCGGGGGCAGCAAAGGCGGAAAGAGCGGCGACGCCGCAAAACAGGATTGTGCTGAATTTCATTGATGAATTCTCCTCTGGAGTTGAAACAGACCTTGCGGCGCCACGCCGATCTTCGCCGGCTTGCCCTTTCCGTCCTATTTTTGTGTCCAGGACCGATTGGGAGGTTGTATATGGTACCATATGAGATATTTTGTGATATGCAAGAGGAAAGTCGATTATGTGGCAAATTGCATCCGTGCAAAAGGAATAGGCAATGAAGCGGTCCGGCGAAATGAAGCGCGACCTGGCGGGAAATGACAGCACGCCGCTCTACGCCGGCGTCAAGCAGGTGATCCTCGACCGCATCCACAGCGGAGAATGGCCGCCGAAATACCGCGTGCCGTCGGAAAACGAGTTGGTCGTCGAACTCGGCGTCAGCAAGATGACCGCCAACCGGGCACTGCGCGAACTTGCCAACGAAGGCGAACTCGTCCGCATCCAGGGCGTCGGCTCATTCGTCGCCGAGCGCAAGGGATATTCGGCGCTGTTCGAGGTGCGCAACATCGCCGAGGAGATCGCCGAACGCGGCCATATCCACGAGGCCACTGTCGTCGTTCTGGCCCGGGAAACCGCCTCTCCCGAGATTGCCGACGCCTTGGAGTTGGCAATCGGCGCGGCCGTTTTCCACTCGCTGATCGTGCACAGCGAAAACGGCGTTCCGGTGCAGATCGAGGACCGGTTCGTCCATCCGGAGGCCGCTCCCGAATATCTCGAGCAGGATTTCACGACGCTGACGCCGAACGCCTATCTGACGGCCGCCGCCCCGCTCAGCGGCTCCGAGCACGTCGTCGAGGCGGCGATGCCGCAGGCCTGGGAATGCAAGCTGCTCACCATTCTCAAGACCGAGCCGTGCCTGACGATCCGCCGGCGCACATGGTCGGCAAAACAGGTGGTCTCGACCGCCCGCCTCGTCTATCCCGGCTATCGCTATCGGCTCGAAGCACGCAGCGGCAAGATGTTCGAAGAGTGAAAACACTCGCCATCTTGTATATGGAACCTACTGCGAGGCCGGCGTGAATCGCGCCACCAGCGCGTGGCGATCGCCCGGATAGGTGAAACGGACGTGGGTCACCGGACCGGCGCCGCTCCAGGTGCGGCGTTCGACTACCAGGCAGGCAGTGTTGCGCGGAATGTCGAGCGCCGCGGCCACCTCGGCACTGGCGGAGACCGCGTGGATCCGGTGTTCGGCCGTGCTCCACGGTACCTGGCCGAGCAGCCACGGCCCCGGCGCCACCGTCAGAAAATCGGCATCGGCGGCCTCAGGCACGGTTTCAAGGCTGATCAGCCTCTCCTCAAGGCAGAAGGGCCGCGCCCCGGCATTGTGGACGCAGACCACCTCGATGACCGAAGACGCCACGGGCAGTTCCAGCCGGCTTCTGTCTTCCGCTTTCGCCTTGCGGCTCGCCTTCTTCGAAAGCGCATAGGAATAAGGCAGGTTCAGCGACTGCACCTCAGCCTTGATGTCGTGGATTTCGAGCACGGCCGATTGCGCCTGCGGCTGGGTGACGAAGCTGCCGGATTTCTTGCGGCGCTCGATCAGGCCCGCCTTGGCGAGCTGAGTCAGCACCTTGTTCACCGTCATACGCGAGCAGTCATACTGCGTGGCGAGGTCGACCTCGAAGGGAATACGATGCCCCGGTGGCCATTCGCCCGAGACGATACGCCCCTCGATCTCGCCCAGGATGCGCTGGTGCAAGGTCAGATCCCTGCTTTGGTTCATCGCCACGTTCCGATTGGTTCTCCGGTCTAGATCGAATGCCTTGAAAGGAAAAGTGCCTTTTCAGGCCGCCAGCAACTCGCCCATTGTGGCAAGGAACCGCCGGTCGATTGCGTCGCGCTCGCGATGGCGGCCGCCTTCCACCTGCTTAAAGCCGCGCGCCCACACGCAATCGACGGAAACGCCGCCGGCAAACAGCCAGTGATCGAGGATCTGATCGCCCGAGAGGTAGGGAACGGCTGACGTATCGAGCGAAACGAGATCGGCGTGATGACCCTCGACGAGGCCGGCCGGGGCTCTCAGCGCGCCGGCGCCGCCAGCAAGTGCGTGGGTGAATAGCGAAAGCGCCGTCGATCCGCCAGGTGCCGCGACGACATTGCGGGCGCGCAACGCCAGGCGCTGCGAATATTCGAGTTGGCGCAATTCCTCCGGCAGGGAAATCCGCACGTTTGAATCCGAACCGATACCGTAACGGCCGCCCTCTTCGAGGAAGAGCGGCGCGGCAAAGGCGCCGTCGCCGAGATTGGCTTCGGTGATCGGGCAGAGGCCGGCAATCGCCCCGCTCTTCGCCATCCGCCGCGTCTCGTCCTCGGTCATATGCGTTGCATGGATGAAGCACCAGCGCTGATCGACCGGCGCATGATCGAGCAGCCATTCCACCGGCCGCGCGCCGGACCAGGCAATGCAGTCCTCGACCTCCTTCACCTGTTCGGCGACATGGATGTGGATCGGCCCGTCGCCCGCCATCGGCACAAGCTTCGCCAACTCCTCGGGAGTGGCGGCCCGCAAGCTGTGCGGCGCCAGCCCGAGTTCGGCGCCGTCGAGCCGGCCGGTCACCACACGGCACCCATCCATCAGCCTTTCGAAGCTTTCCAGCGAATTGATGAAGCGTCGCTGGCCTTCAATCGGCGCGGCACCACCGAAGCCGGAATGGGCATAAAAGACCGGCAGAAGCGTCAGGCCGATGCCGGTCTCTTCGCTCGCAGCACCGATGCGTTCGGCAAGCTCGGCGATATTGGCATAAGCGCCGCCATCCTTGTCATGGTGGAGATAGTGGAACTCGCCGACACGAGAAAAGCCCGCCTCCAGCATCTCGGCATAGAGCTTGGCGGCGACCGCCTCGACATGATCGGGCGTCATCGCCAGGGCGAACTTGTACATGGCCGTGCGCCAGCTCCAGAAGCTGTCACTGGCAGGCCCACGCACTTCGGCAAGACCGGCCATCGCCCGCTGGAAGGCATGGCTGTGCAGGTTGCCCATGGCGGGAACGATCAGGGCATGGCGCTCATCGCCGGGTGCTGCGGCAACGCCTGACACGACCCGGGCAATGCGCCCGGCTTCGAGCGTCAGCCGTACATTCTTCTGCCAGCCTTGCGGGGTGAGCGCCGTCGCTGCGTGAAGTATGGTCATGGCCTTCTTCTCCTCCTGCCGCGCAGCCGATCTTTCTTTTCCAGAAGAGCGCGCAAAATTTCTCTTGTCACCTGTCGATTATGTATATACATGTTTTGGCATAAGGAAAGGCGCAAAGCTGATGACCGGGAACAATTTTTCAGAAGGAAGCCCATCCGCCGACATCCGTCCGACGCTTTGGCGCAATGCGCGGCTCGCCACGCTTGCTCCTGACAAAGCGGGGCTCGGCATCGTCGAAAAGGGCGCCGTGCTGATCGAAAACGGCCGCATCGCCTTTGCCGGCGCCGAAAGCGAGCTGCCGGCATCGGCGATCGAACGCTCGGACATCATCGATCTCGAAGGCCGCTGGGTGACACCGGGTCTCGTCGACTGCCACACCCATATCGTTCACGGCGGCAATCGCGCCCGCGAATTCGAGATGCGGCTCGAAGGCGCGACCTATGAGGAGATTGCGCGGGCCGGCGGCGGCATCGTCTCCTCCGTTCAGGCAACCAATGCCCTGTCGGTCGAGGAGCTTGTCGCCACGGCGCTGCCGCGGCTCGATACGCTGCTGGCCGAAGGCGTGACGACGATCGAGATCAAATCCGGCTATGGTCTCAACCGAACCGGCGAAGTGAAGATGCTGCAGAGCGCCCGCCTGCTCGGCCATGTCAGGCCGGTCCGCGTCGCCACCAGCTATCTCGGCGCGCATGCGACGCCGGTGGAATACAAAGGCCGCAACGGCGACTATCTCGACGATGTCGTGCTGCCCGGCCTCGACGACATGTATAATCTCGGCCTCGCCGATGCCGTCGACGGGTTCTGCGAGGGCATCGCCTTTTCCACGACCGAGATCGCCCGGGTCTTCGACAAGGCGAAGGCGCTCGGCCTGCCGGTCAAGCTGCATGCCGAACAGCTCTCCAATCTCGGCGGCGCCAAGCTTGCTGCGTCATACGGCGCGCTTTCAGCCGATCATCTCGAATATCTCGACGAAGATGGCGTTGCCGCGATGGCAGCTGCCGGCACTGTCGCCGTGCTCCTGCCCGGCGCCTTCTACGCCATCCATGAGAAGCAGAAGCCGCCGGTCGAGGCGCTGCGCCGGGCCGGCGTGCCGATCGCGATCGCCACAGACTGCAATCCCGGCACCTCGCCGCTGACCTCGATGCTGCTGACCATGAACATGTCGGCGACACTGTTCGGGCTCACCGTCGAGGAATGCATCGCCGGCGCCACCCGCGAAGGCGCCCGCGCTCTCGGCCTCATCGCCGAGACCGGAACGATCGAGCCCGGCAAGTCAGCCGATCTCGCCGTCTGGAATGTCGAAACCCTCGCCGAGCTCGTCTACCGCATCGGCTTCAACCCACTTCATGCGCGTATCTTCAAGGGCGAAAGGAACGGTCGATGACCATCACCCTCCACCCGGGCACCGTCTCGCTCAACGACCTCGAGACTATTTACTGGACGGGCGAGCCGGCAAGACTCGATCCCGCCTTCGATGCCGGCATAAACAAGGCCGCCGCCCGCATTGCCGAGATCGCCGCCGGCAACGCGCCGGTCTATGGCATCAATACCGGCTTCGGCAAACTTGCCTCGATCAAGATCGACAGCGCCGATGTCGCCACGCTGCAGCGCAATCTCATCCTGTCTCATTGTTGCGGCGTCGGGGCGCCGCTGCCGGAGAATATCGTGCGCCTGATCATGGCGCTGAAGCTCGTCTCGCTCGGGCGCGGCGCCTCCGGCGTGCGGCTGGAACTGGTGCGGCTGATCGAAGGCATGCTGGATAAGGGCGTCATCCCGCTGATCCCGGAAAAGGGTTCGGTCGGCGCTTCCGGCGATCTTGCGCCGCTCGCCCATATGGCGGCCGTGATGATGGGCGAGGCCGAAGCCTTTTTCGACGGCGAACGCCTTTCCGGCGCTGAAGCCCTCGAACGCGCCGGGCTGAAACCGGTCGTGCTCGCCGCCAAGGAGGGCCTGGCGCTGATCAACGGCACCCAAGCCTCGACGGCGCTGGCGCTCGCCGGCCTGTTCCGCGCCCATCGCGCCGCCCAATCCGCCTTGATCACGGGCGCCATGTCCACGGATGCGGCCATGGGCTCCTCGGCGCCCTTCCATCCGGATATTCACACGCTGCGCGGCCATAAGGGGCAGATCGACACGGCAGCAGCCCTGCGCGGCCTGCTCGAAAACTCCATCATCCGCCAGAGCCATATCGAGGGCGACGAGCGGGTGCAGGACCCCTATTGCATCCGCTGCCAGCCGCAGGTCGACGGCGCCTGCCTCGACCTCTTGCGCTCGGTCGCCCGCACGCTGGAGATCGAAGCCAATGCGGTCACCGACAATCCGCTGGTGCTCTCGGATAATTCCGTCGTCTCTGGCGGCAATTTCCACGCCGAACCCGTCGCCTTCGCCGCCGACCAGATCGCGCTCGCCATCTGCGAGATCGGCGCGATCTCGCAGCGCCGCATTGCGTTGCTCGTCGACCCCACCCTCTCCTATGGCCTGCCGGCCTTCCTTGCCAGGAAGCCGGGCCTGAACTCCGGCCTGATGATCGCCGAGGTCACCTCGGCGGCGCTGATGTCGGAGAACAAACAGATGTCGCACCCGGCCTCGGTCGATTCGACACCGACCTCTGCCAACCAGGAAGACCACGTCTCGATGGCCTGCCACGGCGCCCGCCGCCTCCTGCAGATGACCGAAAACCTGTTCGGCATTATCGGCATCGAAGCGCTGACCGCCGCCCAGGGCGTCGAACTGCGCGCGCCGCTCGCAACGAGCCCGGAGCTTTTGAAGGCGATCGCGGCAATCCGCAGGCAGGTGCCGAGCCTGGACGTCGACCGCTACATGGCAAACGACCTCGCCGCCGCCACCGAACTGGTGGCGACGGGCGCGCTGAACGCCTCGGTTTCGTCAGGCATCTTGCCGGTTTTGGAGGGCTGATCGTGATGTGTCTGCACTTGGTACCCCGAGACGCCGGAGCTCTTTGCCTATGACCGAACCATATGAAATCCATCGAGGCACCTCCCCCGTCATCCTCGCCTTCCCCCATACCGGCACCGACGTGCCGCCGACGATTTACGATCGCCTCAACGACAATGGCCGGATCCTCGCCGATACCGACTGGCACATCCACGAGCTCTATGATGGCCTGCTGTCCGACGCGACGACCGTGCGCGCCACCTTCCACCGCTATGTGATCGACGCCAACCGCGATCCCCAGGGCATCAGCCTTTATCCTGGCCAGAACACCACAGGCCTCGTCCCGGAAACCGACTTCGACGGCAAGGCGATTTGGAAGGATGGGCAGGCGCCTGACGAGGCCGATATCGCGGCGCGGCTGACGGACTTTCATGCGCCCTATCATGCCGCCCTTGCCGCCGAAATCGAGCGCGTCAGAACGATGCATGGCGTGGCGATCCTCTATGATTGCCACTCGATCCGTTCGCACATTCCCTTCCTCTTCGAAGGCAAGCTGCCGGATTTCAATATCGGCACCGATATGGGCAGGACATGCGACGGCGCCATCGAGCAGGCGACGCTGACCGGCGTCGAAGCCGCAGAAGGCTATGACAGCGTGCTTAACGGCCGCTTCAAGGGCGGCTGGACGACCCGCCATTATGGCCGGCCCGAGACCGGCGTGCATGCGATCCAGATGGAGCTCGCGCAATCGACCCATCTGCAGAGCGAGGCGCCGCCATTTGCCTACGACACTACGAAAGCGGACAGGCTTCGCGTCCATCTCAAAGACATTCTGGTGCGCATCGAGCAGATCGCGCCAGGCCTGAAACGATAACGATCACTCGACAGGGGAACCGCCATGAGCAATCCACGCCACAATATCCGCGAAATCCGTGCGCCCCGCGGCAACGAGCTCAATGCCAAGAGCTGGATGACCGAAGCGCCGTTGCGCATGCTGATGAACAATCTCGACCCCGACGTCGCCGAAAATCCCAACGAACTCGTCGTCTATGGCGGCATCGGCCGGGCCGCGCGCACCTGGGAGGATTTCGACCGGATCGTCGCGACGCTGAAGACGCTGACAGAAGAAGAGACCCTGCTCGTCCAATCCGGCAAGCCGGTCGGCGTCTTCCGCACCCACAAGGATGCGCCGCGGGTGCTGATCGCCAACTCCAACCTCGTGCCGCACTGGGCGACCTGGGATCATTTCAACGAGCTGGATAAGAAGGGCCTTGCCATGTACGGCCAGATGACAGCCGGCTCGTGGATCTATATCGGCACGCAGGGCATCGTCCAGGGCACCTACGAGACCTTCGTCGAGGCCGGCCGCCAGCACTACGACGGCAATCTCAAGGGCAAATGGATCCTGACCGGCGGCCTCGGCGGCATGGGTGGCGCCCAGCCGCTCGCCGCCGTCATGGCCGGCGCCTGCTGCCTCGCCGTCGAATGTAACCCCGACTCGATCGATTTCCGCCTGCGCACCCGCTATCTCGACGCCAAGGCCGAGACGCTCGACGAAGCGCTCGAGATGATCAACCGCTGGACCAAGGCCGGCGAAGCCAAATCCGTCGGCCTGCTTGGCAATGCCGCCGAAATCCTGCCGGAAATGGTCCGCCGCGGTATCCGCCCCGACATCGTCACCGACCAGACCTCGGCCCACGACCCGATCAACGGCTATCTGCCGAAGGGCTGGACGATGGCTGAGTGGAAGGCCAAGCGCGAAAGCGATCCGAAGGCGGTGGAAAAGGCCGCGCGCGCTTCGATGCGCGAACATGTCGAGGCGATGATCGCTTTCTGGAACGCCGGCATCCCGACCCTCGACTACGGCAACAACATCCGCCAGGTCGCCAAGGAAGAAGGCCTGGAAAACGCCTTCGCCTTCCCCGGTTTCGTGCCGGCCTATATAAGACCGCTGTTCTGCCGCGGTATCGGCCCCTTCCGATGGGCCGCCTTGTCCGGCGATCCGGAGGATATCTACAAGACCGATGCCAAGGTGCGGGAGCTGACCCCCGGCAATACCCACCTGCACAACTGGCTCGACATGGCCAAGGAGCGCATCGCCTTCCAGGGCCTGCCAGCGCGCATCTGCTGGGTCGGCCTCGGCGACCGCCACCGCCTGGCGCTGGCCTTCAACGAAATGGTCAAAAACGGCGAACTTTCCGCGCCGATCGTCATCGGCCGCGACCACCTCGATTCGGGTTCGGTCGCCTCGCCGAACCGCGAAACCGAGGCGATGAAGGACGGCTCCGACGCCGTCTCCGACTGGCCGCTGCTGAACGCGCTGCTCAACACCGCCTCGGGCGCCACCTGGGTGTCGCTGCACCATGGCGGCGGCGTCGGCATGGGCTTCTCCCAGCATTCCGGCGTCGTCATCTGCGCCGATGGCACCGACGATGCGGCAAAGCGTCTCGAGCGTGTGCTCTGGAACGACCCGGCGACCGGCGTCATGCGCCACGCCGATGCCGGCTACGATATCGCCCTCGACTGCGCCCGCGACAAGGGTCTGCGCCTGCCCGGCATTCTCGGGAACTGAGCCTCGTGAAGATCCTGCGCGCCGGCGATTACAAACGCATGCCGTGGAAGAACGGCAAGGGGGTGACGGTGGAGATCGCCGTCTCCCCGCCTGGCGCCTCGATCGACGATTTCGACTGGCGCATCAGTATGGCGGCGGTCGCGGAAAACGGGGCGTTCTCGATTTTCCCGGGCATCGACCGGACGCTGGCGATCCTCGACGGCAATGGCATGGTGCTCGAGATCGACGGCCGCGCCCCGACGCTGCTGACGACGCAAAGCGCCCCCCTTGTCTTCCCGGCTGACATCCCCGTCATCGCCAGGCTCGAAGACGGCGCGATCACCGACCTCAACGTCATGACGCGCCGGGGCGGTCTCACCCATAGCCTCACCCGAATCGAGATCGACGCCGCGGTGCGCGTGCCGTTGCCATCGCGGACATGCCTGTTCCTCTGCCATCGCGGCAGCGTGTCATTCCGCCGGTCCGGCGAGACCGGGACGCTTTCGGCCGGCGACGCGCTGCTGATCGAGGATATGACGGCAATCGCGCTTGATATCGACGGCGAGGCCGGATGTTATCTTATCTCGATCGCCACCCACTGATTTTACGTTAATGGTTTGAGAACTCAATCGATTTCGGAACAAATCGGGGCGCTCGCAGCGCCGGTCGCGATATCAGGCCATGGACGCCATTCCTGCTTTCGGTCTAAACTTTGCCCTTCTGATGCAGAAGAAGACCTAGACTGCCCGTGACATCCAGGGCGGCAAGGGAGCAGGTGTGACGGATCCATACGATATTCTCGGCGTTGAACGCGATGCGGACGAGGCGAAGCTGAAGGCTGCCTATCGGCGCCTTGCCAAAGTCGCCCATCCTGATTCGGGCGGCGATACGGAAGCCTTCGACAATCTGCAGAAGGCCTATGCGCTGCTGCTCGATCCGGTCCGCCGTAAGGTCTATGACGACACCGGCTATGACGTCGAGTTCGCCGATGCGGCCGAGCTGCAGGCGCTTGTGATGATCGAGAAGCTCGTGACCGACGCCGTGCTCGACGAGCGGGCGCCGGGAAGTTTCGATCCGGTCGCCGTCATGCAGGAAAGCCTCTCCGAGGAACTACGCAAGGCGCGGTTCAGCAAGAGCGAGCTGGAACGCCACGCCTCACGCGTGGGCCTGCATCTGGAGCGGTTGGAAAAGCAGTCCGGCCGCGATGTGCTCGCCCATATGTTCCGCGCCCGCATCGAAGCGATCTCCAAGGCGGTCGCGGAAACCGAGGCGAAGATCAAGGCGGCCGAACGGGCCGCCGACATGCTGAGCGGCTATGTCTACGATCTCGATCCATCGCTGCTGCCGGAGGCTTCGGTCACCAATCTCGAATGGATCGAGACCTCCAGAAACCGCTCCACCGGCTGACGCAGCACGCGCTAAAACCGTCAGTAGGACAGCTTCGGATACCAGTCCGGCGCCCGGCCTTCCGGCGTCGTGTCGATCAGTGTCCAGAGCGGCATCAGGTCGGGTGCGCCGCGCGGGTCCTCGCCGGGATCGGAGGTGACGTCGCCCATTTCCTGGCTCCAGAAGTGGCGGATGGTGCCGTCGCGCCGCGTGAAGACGTTGTAGGCAGGGTCATCATCGCCGCCTTTGCCGATGGCGTGGTAGTCGCGGCTGTAATCGCCGGTCGTGTCGGAATAGAGCGGCAGGTGATGCCAGCCGCGTTCCTTCTTGAAGGCAAGCAGCTTTCCGATCGGCGAGCGTGCAACGACCGCAAGGGCGGCGCGCTGCTGGATGTCGGGCACCTCGCCATCCCAGGCCGACAGCAGCGAGGTGCACATCGGGCATGGACGCTCGCGTTCAGGGCCGAACATGTAGCTGTAGACGATCAGCGTGTCCTTGCCGGCGAAGAGTTCGCTGAAGGATATCGGCCCGCCGGCGCCTTCGAAGCGATAATCCTTCTTCACCTCGCCGCCCGGCGGCAGCGCCCGGCGCTGTCTCGCCACGCGCTCGATATGGCGGCGCAATTCGATCTCCTCGGCCAGCAGCGCGTCGCGGGCGATACGATATTGCTCGCTTTCATTCGGGAAACGAACGCCATTCTTGGCCGCGAGTACGGCGGCGGGTACCAGCTGCTGATCATCCATCACATATCCTCCTTCTGTCGTCGCGCGTCTCGGGCGCTCAAAGGATGTGCCGCGATCGCAACGGATTTCCAGCACATCGTTAGGAAGACGATCCTCAGATGCGAAAATCGACAGGACCGGCGGGAAAAATCCGCCTTTGAGGAGGAATGGAACAGAAAACCACCTAAGCGACCGAAACGACCGGCATGAAGAACGTCATGCCGGTGCAACCGTTCGCGTGATGCGGTGCCGCTTGTCTGCTTTTCAGTGTTTGAGAACGACCTTCCCGGGAGCACCTGCCGCAACCGCGTTCTGGGCAAGGCCGATCTGCTCCAGGGTGAAGGTATGGGAAATCGGGATCACCAAGTCACCGCTGGCGGCGGACGCCAGAACAGCGTCAAGCATGGCCGCGTCGGTGCGATGGTAGAGTTCGCGGATGATAACGCGGTTTCCGGCGTTGGCGCCTTCCGGCACCGGAACGATGCTCGCAACTGTGCCACCGTCGCGGACATGACCGATGAGGTTGCCGACCACCGGGCCGGCGGTGCTGATCGCATAATCGAAACTCGGGCTTGCGGCGGGAACCGTGATGTCGAGCGCTTCGCCCGCCAGCTCCTGGCCTTCGTTCAGCCGCTCGGGCCGGACGCCGGCAACCGGCCTGGCGCCGATCTGTTTGAGATATTGGATGGCGGACCGTCCGACCGTGCCGAGGCCGCCGGAAACGAGAACCCGGTCGCCGCCCTTGACGCCGAGCGCTTCGACGGTCTGCCTGCCGGTAAGACCTGCCTTGACCAGCGAGGCGCCCTGCTCGAAGCCGAGTGCGGCCGGCAGCCTTGCGATGGATGTCGAGGGAACGACACCAAATTCCGCATGCGCGCCTCTGCCGTTTGCGGCACAATCGGCGACCACCCGGTCGCCGACCGCAAAACCGGTCACACCTTCGCCGAGTGCCGAGATGGTGCCGGCGGCGTCACCTCCGAGCACGGCCGGCAGTGGAAGCGGGATGTACTGCGCCATGAAGCCCTGGCGGAGAATGAGATCGAAGGGGTTGACGGCGGATGCCTCGATCTTGATCAGGACTTCGCCCGGTCCGGGCTTCGGCGCCGGAAGATCCGCGATTTCGAACTGATCGACATCACCATAGGATTTCAGAAGTGCCGCTTTCATTGCGCCTCCAGATTTTCTAGCGTTTCGTTTGCGCCTATGCCCGGCTGCCGGGCACAGGCGGTTCCCGGATGATGCCGTCTCAGGCCGTGGCGGGGGGACGCGCGTTGTCGAGCGTCCAGGCTCCGCCGCCGGCAAAGGCGATGTAGAGGAAGATGAAGCAGAACAGAATGGCACCTTCGCCCATGTTCAGCGCCGGCCAGAAGCCATACGGCGTGTGGCCCATGAAGTAGGCGGCAGCCATTTCGCCCGACGCGATGAATGCGGCGATGCGCGTTTGAAATCCGACGAGCATCAGAGCAGAGGTGATCACCTCGATTGCGCCTGCAACCAGCAGGAGGGCGGGCAGCGGATAGGGTACGCCTTGAATCGGACCCGGAAACTGCAGAAACTTCATTGTGGCATGTTCGAGGAAGAGTAAGGCCGCCATGATGCGCAGAAGTGCGAGAATGTATGGCGTCCATTTGCCGGTATTGATCATCGAGTTTCTCCAATGAGGTTGATGGGAGGTCAGGCGGCGGAGGCCGCCTTCTGAGTTCCTGGTTTCTTTCCAGAGCCTTATCGACATGGCGAAGACGGCTTGAAGATTTCGCCGGTCATTGCGCATCTCCATGTGATCGGGGGGTTGAGGGGGCGCGGCCGAAACGGAAGCTCGATGCGGTGAGCCCGCCGGCAAAATCCTTCTGGTGATAGGTGGTGGCGCCGGCTTCGTTCTCGGCGGCGCCGACGACCACCATCAGCGGGATGAGGTGGTCTTCGCGCGGATGCGCCGCCCGGGCGGCCGGCGCCTGCTGCCATTCGATCAGCCGCTCGGTGCGCTTGTCGCAGGCTGCGTGAACCAGTGTTTCCTGAAGCCAGGCGTCGAAGCGGCGGGACGGCTCATATCCGCCGGTGCCGCGCATGGCCGAAAGATTGTGATAGCTGAGACCGCTGCCGATGATCAGGACGCCCTCGTCACGCAAGGGCGCCAGCGCCCGGCCGGCGCTGATGTGCAGCGCCGGATCATAACCCGTATCCAGCGAAAGCTGCACGACAGGGATGTTCTCTTCCGGATAGAGCGGCTTCATGATGCTGAACGTGCCGTGATCGTAACCACGCGTCGGATCAAGCGCCGCTTCGATGCCGCTCGCCCGCAGCAGATGCTGCACGCGGTCTGCGAGATCAGGCGAACCGGGGGCATTGTAGGTGATGTGATAGAGGTGTTCGGGAAAGCCGTGATAGTCGTAGACCATGCCCGGCTTGACGCCCGACGATATGACAAAACCTTCCTCTTCCCAGTGCCCCGAGATCACGAGGATCGCCTTCGGCGCATCGCCGAGTTCAGCGCGCATGTCGACCAGCGACCGTTCGAGCACGTCGAAGTTGCGACGGAATTCTCCTGTCATGTAGGGCCAGGGACCACCGCCATGGCTGACGAAATAAGTCGGGAGTCTGGAATTTGTCACCGGAATTGTCCTTGGGCATCATTGTCGCGAGCATTGGGCAGCGCTTCGATAGGAAGATTTTGATTTTTTCTCCATTATTGATCAACGTGGCAGATATTGAAGAACCATTTCCTGGGTGTTGATGATCAGTGGATACGTTGACGAGCCTGCGGGTGTTTTGCACCGTCGCCGAACTGAAAAGCTTCACCGCTGCTGCCGATCGCCTGGGCGTTTCACCGGCAATGGCGAGCAAGCATGTGATGCAGCTCGAGAACCGGCTGGGCACGCGGCTGCTCAACCGAACCAGCCGGCACGTCAGCCTGACGGAGACAGGGCAGCTTTACTTCAACCAGACCAGGGAGATGCTCGAACGGCTGGACGAGGTGGAAGACGCCATCGGGAATGTGACGGTCGCTCCCCGCGGCATGCTGAAACTGAGTGCGCCGGTTTGGGCGGCAACCAACTATTTTACCGACATGCTGACAGCGTATAACCGGCGCTACCCCGATGTCTGCCTGGACTTGGATCTCAGCGGCCGGCTGGTCAACCTGGTTGACGAAGGTTTCGATCTGGCGCTGCGGGCAACGTCGCAGGACCGGCTCGATCCGGGCCTCGTCGCCCGCCCGCTGACGAACGTGCAGTTCCGTCTCATGGCCTCGCCGGATTACCTCGAGCGAACCGGGCGGCCCCGAAACGTCGGCGAGCTCAACGGCCACGCACTGCTTCGCTACTCCGGTGTCAATTTTGGGGAAAGCATGTCGCTGGAAGGTCCGGACGGACCACACAAGATCACCTTCCGCACGGTGATGCAGAGCGACAACGAGACAATTATGCACCTGGCGGCCCTGCGCGGCATGGGCCTCGCCTTCCTGCCGACATGGATGGCTGAGCAGGATATCGAGGCAGGCCGCCTGGAGATCGTGCTGCCGGCCATTATGCTCGGTTTCAACAGCACGCTTTACGCCGTCTATCCGAGCCGCAAATATCTCTCGGCCAAGGTCCGTACCTTCATCGATTTTCTGACGGCGAGCACGCGGGAGATGGGATAATCCTCGCTCGGCGAGAACACCGGCGCGAAAAAAATCCCACTTCGGACTCCCGAAATCCGCCCGCTTCGGGATTCCGAAATTCGACGCCTTTTCAGCCATGTGCCCGTGGAATAAAATTGAACGATTTCAACGACGCAGCCAATTTCGGGATTCCGAAATGCTCTATAGATTATGGTGGGAGTTGCTCGCTATCGCCACCAATGCAAACCCAAGCCGTGATTCCACGCGACGTCGGAAAAGCAAAAAGGGCGCTCGACCCTTGCGGGGAGCGCCCTTATCCTGTCGGACAGCGAACAGCTCGACGACGTCGATACCGGGCGCATCCATTTTTCAGGCAGAGCCGCTATATGGACGCTTGCATTCGCCGTTTCAAGGGGTTTTTGCATCATCTTTAGCGAGCGGCCGCTAAAGGGCGGCGCCGGTCACCGGATTGACCACCGGCCGCTCGCTTTTATCGCCCTCCCCAGCCGGTTGCACGGCCGGCGGCGCCATCGATTCGGCGTCGGCGGGTTCCGGCTCGCCGGGTACGGCATTGACGTCCTTGGGACGGCGCTGCTCGGGCTTTACGTTTTCATCATTCGTCGACATTGTCTGTCTCCTTTCCAGGGAAGAAGCCCGGGCTGCCGACATGGTTCCGGCGGCGGATGGAGGATTGCCGATGCTTGAAAGGTTTTTGCTGCAGGGGCCGCAGGATGCGCGCTTCACCATCCTTCTTGCCCATGGCGCCGGCGCGCCGATGGATTCGGCTTCGATGACAGCGGCGGCCGACGCGCTTGCCGGCGTCGGCTTTCGCGTCGCCAGGTTCGAATTCGCCTATATGGCCGCCCGCCGCACTGCGGAAGGGCGCAAGCCGCCGCCGCGCGCCGAAACCCTTAACCCCGAATATGAGGCGGCGATTGCCGCGCTCGACGCTGGCGGTCCTCTCATCATCGCCGGCAGGTCGATGGGCGGACGGGTTGCGAGCATGGTCGCCGACGGTCTCTATGACAGGGGAAGGATCGCCGGCCTGCTCTGCCTCGGCTATCCCTTCCATCCACCCGGCCAGCCGGACAAGCTGCGCACCAGCCATCTCTTGGGCCTGAAGACGCCCACACTGATCTGCCAGGGAACACGCGACGAGTTCGGCACGAAGGACGAAGTGCCGGGCTACGACCTCTCCGACAGGATCGAGGTCCTCTGGCTCGAGGACGGGGATCACGACCTGAAGCCGCGCAAGAAAATTTCCGGTTTCTCCGCTGCCGATCACCTCGCGACGATGGCAAAGACGGCAAAGGCATGGGCCGAGCGCCTGCCGGTTTAACGTCTACCTTGCGGCAGTCGGTCGCCGCCGGACTGCCAGCTTCCTGACATCGATGCGCCGGTCGGCGGCGAAAACGGTGATTTCGAAATGATCTGCCTGCAGCACATCGCGGATATTCCTCGGCCGGTGCGCCGCGACGTTCACCCCGCCCCTCAGCCGCACACTGTCATAGAGGATGCCGGCACCGCCGCTCGAGCGCACGTCTTCGCCGAGCACCTGCGACGCCGCATAGCTCGTGCCGTCATAGACATCCGGTCGCAGCGCCTGTTCGCCGCGAATGTCGAGATAGTCGCCGATCAGGGTGGCGGCGTAGCTGCGATAGGTGCGCGCCATCGTCGCCACCCCGCGCGCCACAGCCTCGCGCCGGAGATGATGGCCGACTTCAGCCGCGGCTGTCTTCAGATTGTCGGCGGCATACCAGGCGCCGAGATCGGGCCCGTTGAAGCGCATGCCGCCGGGTGCGACATGGAGGAACGCCGCCATCACGATACTGGCGTTCGGACTGCCGTAGACCCACTCGTTTTCGGGAAGCCGCCGAAGGCGGTCGGCCACGAGCCGATCATTGGTCCATCCCACAAGTTCCATCACGGCTTCGAGATCCGCCGCCCTCGTCACCGTATCGAACAGACCGATCGGCGGAAATTGCGACGGGATCAGCCGATGGGACGGATGCGGCGCCTCGGCAAAACGATCGCTCACCGGAAGACGATGTCCGCGTCTTCGTAAGGCGTGAAGGCCTCGTCGAGCCTATTGGGCGGCATGTAGAGCCCGCCGCGCGCGCCGTCCAGAAACCGGCGCACGGTCATCAGCCCGTCCTGAGTTCCGCTTGTGACGATATCGAGCGGCGGATGGCCGCCGAAAACCGGCGCCTGATGCGGCGTGCGCAGCCAGGCGATACCGGCGCGTTCGTCGGCAAACAGCACGCCAAGCGCCTGATGGATGCCGAACACGGCGGAGATCCTGGTCAGCGCATCGACGTCGAGGGTAAAAGCGCCGTGCTCACGCGCCTGCTTTGCCCAGCTGTGATAGGTCGAGCGGGAGGGATAGCCGAGCACGAGCAAACGCTGCTCTTCGGTGAGCCCCCAGAGATCGGCGATCGCCAAAAAGGTTCGCAACGCCGGCGGGCTCAGCCGCCTTCGATTGGCAGGTGCAAACCGCTCCGTGTCCAGCCGCTCCGGCTCTTGCTCTCTGCGTCTTGCCTGCTGCATAGGAATCTCCCGTCTTGAACTAGATTTAATCCAGATCTGGGCAAATAGCAAGCGTTGGAGGGGGGCTTCAGGAAACCTCCCGCGCCGCCTCGCGGATTGTCTGCATCAGGATCGATTGCGGCGCCGACGGCACGGCATCGGCGCGCGTCGTCAGCCCGACCGGCCCCCTGGTTTCGCCGGTGTCGATCGGCAGCAGCGCCAGCCGTCCATCGGCGACATCGCCTGCTACCACACCGTTCGAAATGATCCAGATCGCGTCGCTTGACCTGAGGAAGGCGCGGCCGAAGGAATCCGACACCGTCTCGATCTGGTCCGGCAGGCTGGAGACGCCATTGGCGATCAGGAAATTTTCGACAACCGGCCGGATGATCGAACCGCGTGTCGGCATCAGCACCGTATAGTCGGCGAAACCTGCAAACAGCGATTGCCGGCCGTTCAGCAGCGGATGGCCGCGGCGGACGGCAAACACCACCTGTTCTGAATAAAGATGCTCGAAGGAGAAGCCCGCCATCTTTTCAGCGCCGGCGAGGCGCCCGACGACCAGGTCGAGATCGCCGACACGAAGCTCTTCCAGCAGCGCGGCGTTCTCGCCGGTGACGATCTTCACCCGGCTCCAGGTTTTCTCCTTGAGGAAGAGTTCCATCGCCCGCGGCATGATGCGCGATGAGACCGTCGGCAGGGCGCCGATGCGGATCGGTGGCGCGTCAGCGAACTGCTCCTGCGAGACGGAATCGAGACCCTGGCGCAGCGCCGTCAGCGCCGCGCCGGCGTGCCGCAGGAAAACCTCGCCATAACGAGTGATCTTGATGCCGCGGCCGTCGCGCTCGAAGACGTCGACGCCGAGCACCTGTTCCAACTCGCGGATCGTCTTCGTCACCGCCGGTTGGCTGACATGCAGCAACTCCGCCGCCTTCATGACGCTCTTCTGCCGCGCCACCTCGACAAAGGTCTGCAGATGGCGAAACTTGACGCGGCTGTCGACCATCGATCACTTAACTCCAAGGTTATCGAAATGCCTTAAAATATCATTTTACTTAACCGGATCAACCATTCAGTCTTGACGCCAAGAGGTGTGGCGAGTTTGACGGGAAAGCCAAGCCCACACTCCGTCATCCTCGGCCTTGAGCCGAGGATGACGGAGGTGGGGTGCTCGGACTTGAACAAGGAGGACGTAACGTGCAATTCGCCCGCATAAACGACGTGACGATCCACTATCAGCTTATCGGCGCGCCCGCCGACCGGCCGGTGATCGTCTTCATCAATTCGCTCGGGACGGATTTCCGCATCTGGCGCGACGTCGTCGTACGACTGGCCGGCGATCACGCCATCGTGCTTTACGATAAACGCGGCCACGGCCTTTCCGACGTCGGCCAGCTCCCCTCGTCGATCGAGGACCATGCGACCGATCTTGCCGGCCTGCTCGACCTGCTGTCAGTGAAAAATGCGGTCATCTGCGGCCTGTCGGTCGGCGGCCTCATCGCCCAGTCGCTGACGCAGCGCCGGCCGGATCTCGTCGGCGCCCTTATTCTTTGCGACACCGCCCACAAGATCGGCACGGCTGAGAGCTGGAACGCCCGCATTGCCGCCGTCAAGAAAGATGGCATCGGCAGCATCGTCGACGCCGTCATGGAGCGCTGGTTCACGCCCTCCTTCCGCCGGCCCGAGAACACCGCCTATTCCGGCTATTGCAACATGCTGACACGCCAGCCGGTCGAGGGTTACCTCGCCGCCTGCGAAGCGATCCGCGACGCAGATTTCACCGAAGCGGCCAAGTCGATTGCTGTGCCGACAATCTGCATCGTCGGCGACCAGGACGGCTCGACCCCGCCCGATCTGGTGCTCTCCACGGCGCGGCTTATCCCCGGCGCCCGCTACGAGGTGATCGCCGACTGCGCCCATATTCCCTGCGTCGAGCAGCCGGAAGCGCTGACGGCGATCATCCGCGCCTTCCTCACATCCATCCCCCCTGGCATCCCACCTGGAGACACCAACCGATGAACGAGACCGCCTCCTCCGAGCGTTACCGACAGGGCATGGCGACCCGTCGCGCCGTGCTCGGCGACGCCCATGTCGAACGCGCCGCAGCGGCAACGACCGAGTTCGACCGTCCCTTCCAGGAGCTGATCACCGAAGCCGCCTGGGGCCATGTCTGGTCGCGCCCGGCGCTGACCAAGCGCGAGCGCTCGATCATCACCATCGCACTGCTCGCCGCACTCGGCCAGGATGACGAGGTCGCCATGCATGTGCGCGCTACTGCCAATACGGGAGCAAGCCGCGAGGATATCTGCGAGGCGCTCTTGCATGTGGCGATCTATGCCGGCGTCCCCGCCGCCAACCACGCGATCAAGATTGCCAAGCAGGCCTTTGCAGAGATGGACGCCGAGAAGGCGGCCTGAGGGAGAGAGATGTCCGAACGACCCAACCAAAAGCCGGAGACCGGCGCCTTCTTCGCCCGCGACCGCGCCTGGCATGCGCCGGCCCTGACCCCCGGCTACAAAACCTCGGTGCTGCGCGCGCCCCAACGGGCACTGCTGTCGCTCGACGGCACGATCTCCGAGACGACCGGGCCGGTCTTCGGCCATTCGCTGATCGGCGAACTCGACAACGACCTGATCCTGAACTATGCGCGGCCCGGCGAAAGCGCCATCGGCGAGCGCATCATCGTCCACGGCCGCGTGCTCGACGAACGCGCCAAGCCAGTGGCCGGCGCGCTGGTCGAATTCTGGCAGGCCAATGCCGGCGGCCGCTACCGCCACAAGAAGGAAACCTATCTGGCGGCAATCGACCCGAATTTTGGCGGCTGCGGCCGTGCCATCACCGACGAGGAAGGCCGCTACCATTTCCGCACCGTGCGGCCGGGCGCCTATCCCTGGCCGAACGGCGTCAACGACTGGCGCCCCGCCCATATCCACTTCTCGATCTTCGGCCACGGCTTCGCACAGCGCCTGATCACCCAGATGTATTTCGAGGGCGATCCGATGATCTGGAAATGTCCGATCGTCGGCACGATCCCGGACAAGGCGGCGATCGAGCAGCTGATCGCGCCGCTCGACTGGGGCAATACGATTCCGATGGATTCACGCGCCTATAAATTCGACATCGTGCTGCGGGGCCGCCGCTCGACGATGTTCGAAAACAGGCTGGAGGGCAACTGACCATGCAGCAGCTCGGCTATCTCAAGGAAACCCCGTCGCAGACCGCCGGCCCCTATGTCCATATCGGCCTGACGCCGAATTTTTGCGACATCACAGGCGTCTACGACAGCGATCTCGGCGCCGCGATGCTCAATGACGAAACGCTCGGCGAACGCATCACCGTCACCGGGCGCATCTTCGACGGGGCGGGCGCGCTGGTGCGCGATGCCGTCGTCGAGATCTGGCAGGCCGACAGCGCCGGCCTCTACAACAGCCCCTCGGAAATGCGCGGCGCCGCCGACCCGAACTTCGCCGGCTGGGGCCGCTGCCCGACCAGCGCCGACGATGGCGTCTACAGCTTCGAGACGATCAAGCCCGGCCGCGTTCCCTTCAAGGACGGCCGCAGACAGGCGCCGCACATCACCTTCTGGATCGTCGCCCGCGGCATCAATATCGGCCTGCATACGCGGATGTATTTTCCGGAGGAGACGGAGGCCAACGCCAGCGACCCGCTGCTTGCCCGTATCGAACATCGCGAACGCGTCGCCACCATGGTCGCCGGCCGCGACGGCGCGATCTGCCGTTTTGACATCCACCTGCAGGGGCCGAAGGAGACCGTGTTTCTGGATATTTGAAGGTCGACGGCTATTTGTAAGGAGAGCTCTTAGCAAGCAGCCCCCTCACCCTGCCCTCTCTCCGGGGGGTTCGAAGGATGGGTCGGGTCGGCGCCCACCCCTGCACTTTGTCTGAAATGCTCGAATAGAGACCCCCATGACCGCATCGCCCTTCGACCATCCCTTCCTCTCCGGCCTTCTCGGCGATATCGAAATCGCGCCCTATTTTTCCGCCGAAGCCGATATCCGCGCCATGCTCTCCTTCGAAGCCGCGCTCGCCAGGGCGGAGGCCGCGCACGGTGTCATTCCCGGCGAAGCCGCAAGGAAGATCGCCGAAGCCTGCGCAGGTTTTTCTCCGGACCTCACCAGCCTTCGCGCGGCAACGGCGAAGGACGGCGTCATCGTCCCCGACCTCGTCAAGCAGCTGCGCGCCAAGGTCGGCGAGGAAGCCGGCAAAAACCTGCATCTCGGCGCCACCAGCCAGGACGTCATCGACACCAGCCTGATGATCCGACTGAAGGCGGTGGTCTTCCTGTTTGCCGGCCGGCTTTCCTCGATCCTCGCAGCGCTCGACGGGCTCGACCGGCGGTTCGGCCGCAACCGCCTGATGGGGCATACCCGCATGCAGGCGGCGATCGCCATCAGCGTCCGCGACCGTCTCGATGCCTGGCGCCCGCCGCTCGCGACCTATCGCGACCGCCTGACCGAGCAGAGTTTTCCCGTCCAGTTCGGCGGTGCTGCCGGCACGCTCGACAAGCTCGGGCCACAGGCCACCGCAATCCGCGCTTCGCTCGCCCAGGAGCTCGGCCTCACCGATATCAGGCAATGGCAAAGCGCGCGCCTGCCGATCGCCGATATCGCCGGCCTGTTCGCTTCGATTTCGGGCAGCCTCGGCAAGATGGGACAGGATATCGCGCTGCTTGCCGAGATGGGCGGCGAGATCGAAATCTCAGGCGGCGGCGCCTCGTCGGCCATGGCGCACAAGCAGAATCCGGTTGCCGCCGAAGTCCTGGTCTCGCTCGCCCGCTTCAACGCCACGGCGCTCTCCGGCATCCATCAGTCGCTTGTCCATGAACAGGAACGCTCCGGAGCGGCCTGGACGCTGGAATGGCTGCTGCTGCCGCAGATGACCATGGCAACCGCCGCCAGCCTGCGGCTTGCCGGAGAGCTGATCGGAAATATCAAGCGGCTTGGGACGGCCTGAGATCGCAGCCGCGGCCAGCGCTGTGGTAAGCCCGTTCGTCAGGGGCTCCAGCGCGAGCGCGGCGATTTGCATTTTCGATCGCGCGCAACCATCTAATAGGCATGACTTGCGGAAAACGCCCCGCCCGAGCAGCCCATTTACCGAAAACCAACCATACCGGGTTGCTTTCCGAAGCGAAAGCCGATTGCTTAGGAGAATATACTTCTTCTTCCGCTAGCGGTTAGGAGAACGAAAGGGGGCGCAGGCAAACTCGTGGAATTCTGCTGCTTCGCATCGGGATAAACTATGATTACGATGGCGATGCGGGAAGGCCGGTTTGAAAAACGATGACGACAGAACTGTTTCAGATAAAATTTTGGGGCGTCCGCGGCAGTATTCCCGTATCGGGCCCCGAGTTCGATCGCTACGGCGGTAACACTTCCTGCATCGAGATTCGTTGCGGAAAACATCGGTTGCTTTTCGACGCAGGTTCGGGCCTGCGCGAGGCGGGACTGTCGCTGCTCGCCGACGGCGTCAGCGACGTGGATCTGTTCTTCAGCCACTGCCATTACGACCACATCATCGGCCTGCCCTTCTTCAAGGCGATCTATTATCCCTCGATCAACGTCAACATCTGGTCCGGCCATCTCGACGGCAAGATGAGCACGCGGGAAATGGTCGAGCAGTTCATCAGCCCGCCCTGGTTTCCGGTCAAGACAGATATCTGTCAGGCGACGATGAACTTCCGCGATTTCCATCCCGGCCAGGTTCTGACCCCGCACGAGGGCATCGAGATCAGGACTTTCACGCTGAACCATCCAGGCGGCGCCATCGGCTACCGCATCGAATGGCAAGGCCGTTCCATCGCTCTCATCTACGATATCGAGCATATTCCAGGCAGCTATGATCCGGTCTCGCTGGAGATGATGCAGGGCGCCGATCTCGTCGTCTACGATTGCACCTACAATGAAGATGAGATGCAGCGCTTCAAGGGCTTCGGTCATTCGACCTGGCAGCACGGCACCGAGCTCGCCAAAATGGCCGGCGCCAAGCGCTTCGCCCTGTTCCACCATGCGCCCTCCCGCACGGACGAACAGCTGGCCGAGATGGAAGCGCAGGCTGAGGCCGCCTTCCCCGGCGCCTTCGCCGCGCGCGACAACCAGACCGTGGTGATCTAGGACACCGAGTCTCCTGCGGGCGCGCAAGACGACGTCCGTTCGCGCCTTGCTGACGGAACAGATGTCGGGTCCGACCGTTTCCCCGGCAGCGCAAGATCGATGAAACGGGGTATCAGCCATGACCGTGCTCTCCGGACAATGCCTTTGCGGGCAGGTGCAGCTTTCTGTGCGAGGCGAACCGCTGCGTGTCGGCATCTGTCATTGCACCGACTGCCGAAAGGAAAGCGGTTCGGCCTTTACTTTTTATGGAATCTGGCCCGCCGGGCGGTTCGAACATTCCGGAGAAACGGGCGAATTTCACGGCCGGCGCTTCTGCACCGGCTGCGGTTCGCGGCTGTTTTCCGCCGATGACCAGGAGGCGGAGATCAAGCTCGGCATCCTCTCGCAGGCGCCGACGCCGCTGGTGCCGCGCTATGAACTGTGGATCAAACGCCGCGAAACGTGGCTGCGACCCGTGGAGGGCGCCGAGCAGTATGAGGAGGACCGAACGTGAGCCTCGCCACGCTCGTCCGGCATAGGTTCGTTACGATCTCAGGCATCGAGACCTTTTACCGCGAGGCCGGCCCGCCGGACGCACCGGTCCTGTTTCTGCCACACGGCTATCCCTGCTCTTCTTACGAATTTCGCAATCTCATGCCGCGCCTTGCCGACCGCTGGCGCCTGATAGCCCCGGATTTCCCCGGCGCGGGCTATAGCGACACGCCCGACGATTTCGACTACAGCTTCGACGGCTATGCCGCCTGGCTGGAGGCTTTCATCGACGCGCTCGGTGTCGACCGCTTCGCCCTCTATCTCCACGATTTCGGCTCGCCGATCGGAGCGCGGCTGGCCATCAGAAACCCTGGCCGCATCGTGGCGCTGATGATCCAGAATGGCGATATTCCCTATGAGGATGCGCTTGGCCCGAAATATGCGGATATCGAGGCGACCTGGGCGCTACCGCGCGCGGAGATGAGGAAGGCGCTGGCGGAAGCAATCAGCGAGGAGATGTTCCGGGAGGAATTCCTCAACGACCTGCCGCCGCCTCTGGCCGAAACGATCCCGCCGGATCTCTGGAGGCTGCACTGGTCGCTGGTCACGCCGCGGCGCACGGAAATCGCCATCGACCTGATCGCCGGATTGAAGGAGAACCGCGCCTGGTTTCCCGAGCACCGGAAATATCTCCGGCAAAACCGGCCGCCGACCCTGATCGTCTGGGGGCCGAACGACCACTATATGCCGGAAGAGTCGGCACGCGCCTACCTCCGCGACCTGCCGGATGCCGAACTGCATCTGCTCGATGGCGGGCATTGGCTGCTCGAGACGCATCTCGAAGAGGTCGCAGCCCTGATGCGGGACTTCCTCGGGCGCGTTCACGCCGGCTGATCGCTCCTTCGCGCTAAGCTTTGAGAAGTGCGCCCGGCGACGACCAGGAGACGGCAGGATGATCGGCCGTCAGCGCAAACAAGGCCGACAGGAAATCCCAGGCGGCCGCATCATGGACGAGATGGTGGGTGAGCACGCCGATCGGCTCGTCGCTGCCGGCAAACCGGTCGCGGAGTTCGGCGACGAGTTCGGCCACCAGCTCCTCCTCGTCGCGGCCGCCGCGCGTGCCGTGCCAGTCGATAATGTCGACATGGGTGTTGAGAAGCGGGATCGGCCCGCCCTCTCTTGCCCGCCCGTAAACCGAAAGCGCCGCAAAGGCGAGGTCGGGCAATGCCGGGATGAGCGCGGCGTCGATCCGGTTCCACGGCGGCACCAGCACCGGCAGGAAGCGAGCCGGATGGAGCCGCTTCAGGCGCTGTAGTCCCTCACGCAACTCGCCGAGCACCACCTCGGGCGGGCGTTCGCCGCCGAGTTCCTGCTTCTTGCGCTCAGGTCCGGCGTGGTTCGTATGCCACCAGCCATGCACAGCGACAGCGACGCTCGCCTCTGCCGCCAGCCGCGCCGCCAATGCTTCGCCGGTCCGGCCGGGAATGACGGCAAGCGTCAGCGGAATTCCGTTCGCGCCGGTCAGTGACAGCAGCCGCTCCAGATCCGGCGTCGGCTCGACGGCATCGTCGTCGCGCAGCCAGAACCGCGCCACGCGGCCGGCGGCGCGCCAGCGGTCGAGCTCCCGGCGCAGCGGTTCCCAGCTCATCCCTCGGCTCATCATCTCACTCCTGTTCCTGCGCCTTGCGCAAAATCCCGTCCAGGGCGCCGGCAGCCATCGCGAGCGAGCGCTCCCCGAGCACGAAGCGCCGCGCTGCCTGCCCCATCGCGTCGCGTTTCCGCCCGTCGCCGAGCAGGGCCGCGACAGCCGCGGCATAGGCGGCGACATCGCCCTCCGGCGTCAGCAGGCCGGTGACGCCGGCCTCGACCACGGCGGGCACGCCCGCCGTCTGCTGCGCCACGACAGGCAGGCCGGCGGCCTGGGCTTCGAGATAGGCAAGGCCATAGGCCTCGCCGCAGCCGGGCCAGACATAGATGCCGCCACGCGCGAGCAGGCCGGCGATCTCAGCCTCACCTTGCTCGCCCAGCCATTCGATGCGGCCGGAAAGGCCGGCGAACAGCGCCTCCACCTCCTGGCGCATCGGCCCATCGCCGATGACCGAAAGCGTCCATGGCCGGTCTCCGATCAGCCGCAATGCTTTCGCGAGCATCGCGAAGCTTTCCATCTTGTCGCCGGCCCGCATCATCGCGACCGTCATCAGCCGGCTGCGATCGGGCGCCGGGCGCACCGCCTCGAACAGCGCCGGATCGATGAACGGCTTGAGAGCCGCAAGCCGCGCCTGCGGAAAGGCGGAGCGGAGCCCGGCCCGGTCGCGCTCGGTGAAGCCGATATTGACCGCCGCCTGCATGACCGCCTCGCCCACGCGCTTCTGCCGGGCCGCCCAATCGGTCTTATCGCGTTTTGCCGCATAAGAAGCTTCGGCGGTGACATAGGGAATGGCGAATTCGGCCGAAATCGCCGGCCCGAAGGGATCGGGGGATTTGTAGTAGGGGTGGTAGCAGAACCAGAGATCCGGCCGAGGCTCTTCTTGCCATTTCGCCCGCAGCCGCGCCAATTCGGCTGAGATCGCGGGTTCGAGCGCTGCCGCCGCCTCGGGCGTCGCAGCATGGGTACGGAATTCGGAGACGACCTCGACCTGATGCCCGGCAAGCTGCAATGCCCGGATCAGCAGCCGCGCCATCAGCCGGTCGCCCGAGGGCACCGGGTGGTTCGGTGATTTTATCGGCGCATAGAAGGCGACCCGCATGCGATCCCTCACATAGACACACTGTTTCCAATCGGTATTCACAGGCATCATAGATCATTCGAGTTCATAACCAGATCAGGCACATGCAGCATGCGGTCGCCTTGAACCTTCCCATGGTGCGCGGCATCGTGCCCGGAGGCGAAAAAATCCCTTATTGCTGCCTTCCCGAAAACTTGCGCATAAGCATATGCAATGTGATCGCAATGGAAGCAATTCCGCCTCCTTCCCCATCTCTATGGGCCTGCGATTGCATCGACAAGAACGGGAATGAATGACGACGGCCTCGGTCACAGGGATTTTTTCGGAACGCTCGATCAGAAGGGCAAGGCTCGGTTCCGGGCTGGTTATCTTTGTCTTCGTTCTCTTGCATTTGTCGAACCATGCGCTCGGACTCGTCTCGATCGCCGCAGCCGATAAGGCCCGCCATCTTTTCCTGGCTGTCTGGCGCAATCCCGTCGGCACCGTTCTGTTCTATGGATCCGTCTTCGTCCATATGGCCCTGGTGCTGCGCGCCATCTACATCAGGCGCAGCCTGGTCATGCCCAAGGGAGAAGCAGCTCAGATGGTGCTCGGCTTGCTGATCCCGCTGCTTCTCATCGATCACGTCATCGGCACCCGCATCGCGCATGAACTCTACGGCTATATCGACAATTACGAGACGATCGTCGGCATGTTGTGGCTGCGGACGCCGGCGACGGGGGTGCGCCAGGCATTCGGCCTTCTCGCGGTGTGGATCCATGGCTGCATCGGCATCCATTACTGGCTGCGTTACCGCCCTTGGTACGGCGATTTCGCACCGCTGCTGCTGGCGCTGGCGATCCTTGTGCCGGTGCTGTCGCTGCTCGGTTTTGTCGAAATGGGCCGCACCCTCGCCGACCCCGCCTACCAACTGACCGCGATCGAGCCTTACGCGACGACCGTGAACTCTCACTATGTCTCCGATCCTGAGATTCGCAGTCAGATCGCCATGGTTCGCGCCGGGCTCTATGGCGCCTTCTCGGCCTCGCTGATCATCGTCGTTGCCGCCCGCACCCAGCGCAGGCTGAAGGAGCGTCTCGATCAGGTCGCGGTGCATTATCCGGGTGGCGAAGTGATCCGCGTGCCGCGGGGCTTCACCGTGCTGGAGGCGAGCCGCCTCGGCGGCCTGCCGCATTATTCGGTGTGCGGCGGCAAGGGCCAGTGCTCAACCTGCCGGGTGCAGATCCTCGGCGATTACCAGAAGCTGCCGCCGCCCGACAAGCTGGAGCAGACGACACTGAAACGCATCAATGCCGGCCCTGACGTGCGGCTGGCCTGCCAGCTTCGACCGAATGCCGAGATCGCGGTCGCGCCTCTCCTGGTTCCGGCGGAGGAGGCGGCTCTGCCTGCCAACAGCCAGGAGACGAGCCCCGGCCGTGAGCGTGAGATCGTCGTGCTCTTCGTCGATATCCGTCATTTCACCACGCTGACGGAAACGCGCCTGCCCTTCGACGTCGTCTTCCTGCTGAACCGCTATTTCGCCATCATCGGCAAGGCGGTGGAACAGGCCGGCGGCCGGCTCGACAAGTTCATCGGCGACGGTGCCATGGCGCTCTTCGGCCTCAACGCCGCGCCGGAAGAAGCATGCCGCCAGGCGCTCGACGCCGCCGCGGCGATCGTCGCGGGGATCGAGAAACTCGCCGCCGAACTGGCCGAAGAGCTGACGCTGCCGCTGCGGATCGCCATCGGCATCCACGCCGGGCCGGCCGTCGTCGGCACGATGGGCTATGGCCGGGTGCGCAGCATGACGGCGATCGGCGATACGGTGAATGTCGCGAGCCGGCTGGAAAGCGCGGCCAAGGAATTCGACGCGGCGATCGTCTTCTCCGAGCCGGTGGCGCGGCTTGCCGGCGCCGACCTTGCCGACGTCGAAAGCCGTGAAATCAGCGTGCGCGGCCGCGCCCTGCCCTTGAAAGTTTATGTCATTCCGAGAGAGAAAGCGGCAGAACCGCTCGAAGGAAATGTCTGATGCCCGGCAAGCCCTGGCTCACCGCCAAATATTGGAGCCGCCGGCTACGCAAGGCGCGCAATAGAACCGCCTCGCGGTTCTTCGACACTCGCCTCGGCCGTCGCTTGCTGATCGAGAATATCGGCCCGCGCGTCGTCTCGATGACGGTCGATGCCGGTGATCATCTGATGACCTTCTCGCCCGCCGACTATATCGGCCGCAAGGTCTTCCGCAAGGGCCATTTCGAGCGCGACGCCGTCGACCGGCTGATCGTCATCCTGCGCGAGCGCGGCCTGCTCAGAAAGGATGCGACGCTGCTCGAGATCGGCGGCAATATCGGCACCCAGACCGTCTATTTCGCCTTGAGCGGCACCTACGCCAACATCGTCAGTGTCGAGCCCGATCCGCGCAATTTCCCGCTGCTTGAACTCAACATTCGCCAGAACCGGCTGGAGGAGAAGGTTCGGCTCGTCAACTGCGCCGCCGGCGAGCACGCAGGCGAGATCGACTTTTTTCTCAACCTCAACAATCACGGCAAGAGCAGCGCCATCCGCCAGAGCCCGATCGACCGGAAGATCAGCGTGCCGGTGAAGCCGGTCTCCGAAATCCTCGCCGGCCTCTCGATCGATCCGGCCGCAATCGGCCTTGTGTGGATGGATATCGAAGGCTACGAGCCGGTCGCCTGCCGCTCGATGCAGCCGCTGCTTTCCCGCCGCGTGCCGCTTCATATGGAATTCACGCCGCTGTTCTACGGGCGCGAGGGAACGAAGGCCTTCATAGCGATGCTGTCAGGGTTCTACGAGGATTGTCTCGTGCTCTTCGAGGACCGCGAGGAAGAGATGAAGGTGCGGGACCTGCCTGAAGAGTTCGATCAGTACAACGTGCTGTTTCTGCCTTAGGCTTACTTCTCAAAAACATACTGACGCCCGGAGCCGGGCGCGCGGGACCGGCTTGTGCAAGCCCGAAAAAAGCAGTTAGCTACCGTCGTTGGGGACGCTCTTCATGCACAGTTAGACGACCCGTGGGCGATAGGTGTGCTGAGACGTTTCCGCATTCGAGGGAAGTCTCGTGCGCTGGTCCAAACCGCTCAGAGTACATCTCGGGGTCCTGATCGTTGCATCGCTGCTTTGCACGTCGATGCCGATTATCTGGATGGCGTTCAGGCAGGGAAGCAATGCTGCCGTGAGTGCCGGCGCGCAGCAGATGCGCGAGATGAGCCTGCGGCTGATCGAGGGATACCGCAACACGCTGGAAGGAGGCTACGAGGCGGTCGCGCTGGCAGCGACCCTGCCGCAGCTCGCTTCGCCGCCGCCTCAGGATATCGAGGCAAAACAGGAACTCTTTCTCGAAGTTCTGCGAAACGTCCCCGAGGCAACGAGCATCTATACCGGTTATCCCGACGGCTCGTACCTGCAGGTCATCAAAGCTGCAAGGAGGGATGTCCGCCAGACCCTCTCGGCGCCTGACAATGCGGCTTTCGCGATCAGAACGATCGCCGAGCGACAAAGCGCGAGCGTCATATCGACGCTTCGCTTTCTCGACAGCAAGGCGAGACCCATCGGCGAGCGGAAGATCGAAAATGCATCTTTCGATCCGCGGCAACGCCCCTGGTATCAAGCGGTGGTCCAGGATGGAGTTCCGGTCTCGGTCGGACCCTATGTGACCGGAACGCTCCAGGTTCCGACCCTGACGATCGCGGCACCGACGAGGGACGATGGGCGGGTGGTCGTCGGCATCAACGTTCACCTGCAGACCATCGGTCGCCTGTTGGATGCGCAGGGAATTTCGCCGCATGCCCGAGCCTATGTCATCGACGGGAGCGACAATCTCATTGCTCACTCCGACCCTGACATCATGAGCAGGATCATCTCGATCTGGTCGAGGACCTCAGGCTCTTTCGCCATGACGGCGAACGCTTTCGATACCAGTCTGGAAACGGTTGCGAGGCTGCGGCGAGATCCCGCCTTCGCAGGCGGCGGATTGGCGCGGTTCGATCTTGATGGTGAAGGCTATCTCGTGCAGATCGCTCCCGTCAGCATATCCGGTCTGTTCCAGGGAAGCAGCGCTGCGATCGTCGTGCCGTTGGAAGACCTCGTGGCCGATGCCCACCGGCTGCTCGTGCGCAATCTGCTGATTGCCGGCGCCTTAGTGCTCGCGGGTGTCGCGGCATCGGTCATTCTCTCGCGGATGGTCAGCCGCTCTCTCTACCGACTCGCCGACGAGGCGCGCAGGATCGGTGATCTCGATGTCGGTGAGAAAGCCTCGTCGCACTCCTGGATAACCGAAATCAACACATTGGCGAGCGCGCTCTCGGCAAGCCGTCACGCCATCGGCCAGTTTGCCCTCTATGTACCGCGCGAAGTGGTTCGCCGTATCGTCAGCCCTGACGGGCGAACGGTGGTCAAGGCGAAGCGGCAGGACGTGACCGTGCTTTTCACCGATATCAGGGACTTCACGACCATATCGGAGCAGAATTCACCCGAGGACGTGGTCGATACGCTGTCGGCCTATTTCGAGCTGCTGAACACCATCGCCGAGCGTCATGAGGGCACGGTCGTGCAATATCTCGGCGACTCCATTTTCGTCATGTGGAATGCCCCTGTTCAAGATGGCGGGCATGTCGAACACGGCTGTCGCTGCGCGCTTTCGATGAAAGCCGCGATCGACGACCTCAATCGGGAAAACAGAGTTCATGGCCGCCCCGAACTCTTCACGCGGTTCGGGCTCCACACAGGTCCCGCCGTCGTCGGCAGTTTCGGAGCAATCTCGCGCCAGCAATACACGGCCATGGGCGATACGATCAACGTCGCCTCACGGCTGGAAGGATTGAACAAGGATTACGGCACCTCGATCCTGGTGAGCGCCGCAGTCCACAATGCCGTCGGCGACCGCTTCCAGTTTCGGCCGTTGGGGCTGGTGCAGGTGAAGGGGCGGGCTGAGAAGGTTGATCTATGGGAACTGGTTGGGGAGCGTGGCTGACGGGCAGCTTTGGCTGGCGTTACCCGCGGAGGCGCAAGGCGGGCGGTCCATTTTTCTGCTGACACGCTCGCGCTTTGTTGGAACGACGACAGATCCTCAACGCCCTTGCCGCGGGCACCGCCGCCAAACACTAGCTGGCAGGCGGCATCACCAGCGACTGATGGCAATGCACGCCGGCGAGAACACCCGAGGCGGAGGCGAGCGTGCCGCTGTGCATGGAGCTCGCCGCATCGCCGGCGGCGAAGACGCCCTTGACGCTGGTCTCCTTGTTTTCGCCGGTGCGGATCACCGGCCCGAAAGCGCCGTCGTCGAAGGCGCAGCCCAGCTGTTCGGCGATCGGGCTCGCCATCGCGGTCTTCGGCGCGACGAAGACGGCGTCGAGCGGCACGATGCGGTCATCGGCGAGACGTACCGCCTGGAGTTTCGGACTGTCGCCGAGCAATTCCACGATCGGGCTGCGTTCGATGCGTACACCGCGGTTCGTCAGCCGCGCCAGCTGCTCTTCATCGGGCTCGAACAGTGCCTGGGTGAAGAAGGTGGTCGCGCCCCAGTCCGGGATCATCATGGCGGAATGGGCCGAATGCGGGTGGTTTGCAAGGACGCCGAGTTCGCCGCCGCTCACCTCGTAGCCGTGGCAATAGGGGCAGTGCAGCACGGAGCGGCCCCAGCGCTCCCCAAGGCCGGGGATGTCGGGCAGCGTATCGCTGACGCCGGTCGCGAGAATGAGGCGGGCAGCGCGTTCTTCACCGCCGCCTTCGATGGTGATGACGAATTCCTCACCCTCCTTCCGGGCGCGGGTAACCTTGCCGTCGCGAAATGTTATGTTCGGATAAAGCGAAAGCTGCCTCTTCCCCTCACCCATGATCGCCGCCGGCGCCTGGCCGTCCTGGCCGAGAAAACCGTGCGAAGCTTGCGAAAACCGGTTTCGCGGCGCGCCGGCATCGACGAGCAGAACCCGCCGCCGCGCCCGGGTGAGCTGCATGGCTGCCGACAGGCCGGCAAAATTGCCGCCGATGACGATGACTTCGTAGGACATGCGCTGACTCCTTCGATATTGGTTCATGAATCATCATAAGTTACATGAAACCAGGCGGTCAAGACTCATGTCACTTGTCTTGTTACAAACTGGCTGCGATAATCGCGCGCTCGCTCGACAGGACAGAACCATGCGCAACGACAGCCGCCTTTCCCGCATGCTGCACGTGCTGATCCACATGGATCGGCATCAGCATGCGGCGACCTCCGAAATGATTGCAAAGATGCTGAACACCAATCCCGTCGTCGTTCGCCGCACGATGGCCGGGCTTCGCCAGCAGGGCTATGTGCGTTCGGAAAAGGGCCATGGCGGCGGCTGGACGCTGGTGCGACCCTTGTCCGAGATCACCCTGCTCGACGTCTATAACGCGCTTGGCGAACCGCACGTCTTTGCCATCGGCCTCGCCGACGATCAGCCCAAATGTCTGGTCGAGCAGGCGGTGAATAACGCGCTGGCCGATGCGATGAAGGAGGCGGAGGCGCTGCTTTTGAGGCGGCTGGGCAGCGTGACGCTGGAGGAAATCGCGGCTGAATTCGAGGCAAAACTGACGGCGCGCTCGGCAGCGGCTTATTCCTGTGCCTCGTGAGCGGAAGCTCCTAGAATTCAGCCGTCACGCCCCCTCACCGTCCAGGAGGTTGTATCGCGATCGGGGTGCTGATTGCTGCTCTCCTTGATCGCCGCCGCCCAGTCGGCGCCGTTATTTTCGGTTGCACCGGTATTTTCTATGTCGGTGATCGTGTCGAACCATGTCACCATGTTCTCGGTGCAGGTATTGGCATGCGGCGAGAAAGGGTGCGGATTGTCGAGCGAACCGATCATCAGGTTGGTGCGACCGTTTTCCAGGTGGTGGAAGAACAATGGGGTGCCGCAATTGGCGCAGAAGCCGCGCTCGACAAGCTCCGAACTCTTCCAGACGCTCGGCTTGCCGCGTGTCCAGCTGAGCGCATCATCGGGAGCGGCGACCAGCGCGGCAAAGATGTTGCCCGAGGCCTTCTGGCACATGCGGCAATGACAGAGATGCGAATTGTCGAACATGGCGGTGGCGTGGTAGCGCACGGCACCGCACTGGCAGCCGCCGCTCACTTCCATCTCGATGCGTTTCATTTTCTCCTCCTTCAACAGGCGGGTGGGGCCGGGGCCTACTCTCCCCCTCACACCCGCCGATACAGAAAGTAACGCCCTTCCTTGATTCCCTCCGGCAGCGGCATCGCCGCAAGCTCCGAATGCTCCAGCGGCAAGCCGCTGACCGCAATGCCGTTCGGGGCGAGCACGCCGGCCATCAGCTGCGGCAGCCAGGTCAGCGTCACCGCGTCGATCTCGTCATGGCCGGTGCCGATATCGGCGTGGGCAAGGGCCGCGCCGATCCCGAGGAAGGCCTGACCGGAATCGCGGATGTTGCCGGTCACCATATCTTGCGGCTCCGGGGTCGAGGCCGAATAGGAACGGACCTCCCAGTCGAAGGCGATGATGCGGCGGTCGGGGAATTTTTCGCGCAGGTGGTCATAGGTGCGGCCGTTGCCGAGGCCGAACTCCAGCACCGGGCCTTCGATGTCCTCGACCAGATCGGTGATTGCGTTCAGAATGTCGCGCTGGGCCGTCAAGCGGCGAATGAAGCTGTCGAGGCGGCTCATCGAAATCCGTATCCGTGATGAAAATCGTGAGCGCGTGCTAACACATGAAACCTTGCCAAGTCGATTGCCGTAAATGGGAATTGGCGTTGCAGCAGCGATATGGGTCTGTGCTAAGGTCGATGCCATGACAATCGTGAATGACGAAGAATTCTTTGCGAACGTGCCGCGCTTCAGCGCCTTCGAGGGCGTGACCGATGCCGGCAATTACCGGCCGCTGCCGGAGGGATGGGTGCTGGCGCTTGCCGATATCGTCGGTTCGACGCAGGCGATCGCCGGCGGCCGCTACAAGGACGTCAACATGGCCGGCGCCAGCGTCATTTCGGCGGTGCTGAATGCGGTCGGCAAGGGCGACTATCCCTTCGTCTTCGGTGGTGACGGCGCCCTGATTGCGCTTCCGGGTTCGCTGGAGAAGGCGGCGCGGGATGCGCTGGCCGCCGTGCAGGTCTGGGTCGAGGAGGATCTCGGCCTGATGTTGCGCATCGCCATCGTACCGGTCGCCGATACCCGCGCAGAGGGCCTCGACGTCCGTGTCGCCCGCTATTCCGCAAGCCCGCATGTCACTTACGCAATGTTCTGGGGCGGCGGCACGAGCTGGGCGGAACGACAGATGAAGCTTGGCCACTATGGCGTCGGCCGCGCCGCCCCCGGAACGCGGCCGGATCTCACCGGCCTTTCCTGCCGATGGAGCCCGATCGAGGCCGAGAATGGCGAGATCGTCTCGATCATCGCCGTGCCCGGCGAAGGCCGGCCGGGCGAAGAGTTCCGCGATCTCGTCAACGGCATCGTCGCCATCACCGCCGAGCAGAGCCGCGGCAGCCATCCGGTGCCGGCCGACGGCCCGAAATTCGCCTTCTCGCTGAAAGGTATCAATCGCGAGGCCAAGGCCACCGCGCCGGCCGGCAAACGTCTGCGGCAGAAGCTGATCATCTTCCTGCAGCTCGCGATCACCGTTCTCTGCTACAAACTCGGCATTCCGCTCGGCCGCTTCGATGCCCGCCGCTACAAGGGCGACGTCGCCGGCAATTCCGATTTCCGCAAGTTCGACGACGGGCTGAAGATGACAGTCGATGTCGACGCCGCGCGCTTGAAACGGATCGAGACGCTGCTGGAAGACGCGCGGGCGAGAGGCATCGCCCGCTACGGCCTGCATCGCCAGTCCTCGGCGCTGATGACCTGCTTTGTGCCGACGCCGATCTCGCGCGACCACATGCATTTCATCGATGGCGCCGCCGGCGGTTATGCGGTGGCCGCCAGCCGGATGACCGGCAAGTCGCTTTCGGCCGTTTCCGTTACGCCTTGACGACGTGATCGGCGGAAAGGCCGAGCCGGTCGAAGACGTTGCGCGTGTCGATGATCAACGCCGCACTTTCGGCGAGCGCCGCATAATCCACCCCGTCATGATCGGTCGCGACCAGCACGACATCATAGCCGGCAACGGCCTGCGCCGTCAGTGCCACCGATTGGCGCCCCTTCAGCGCTTGATGTTCGCGCGTCGGCGGGATCTCGGCGACGAAGGGATCGTGGTAATCGGCGCTGCCGCCGCGCTCCTCGATGATCTCGATCAGCCGCAGCGACGGGCTCTCTCTTATATCGGCGACGTTCTTCTTGTAGGCGAGCCCCAGCACCAGCACGCGGCTGCGGCTCAGCGCCTTGCCGGCGCGGATGTCGAGCGCTTCGGCCAGTTTGCCGACGACATAGCGCGGCATCGCCGAATTGATCTCGCCGGCAAGCTCGATGAAGCGGGTCGGAAGCTCATATTCACGCGATTTCCAGGTGAGGTAGAAGGGATCGATCGGGATGCAATGGCCGCCGAGGCCGGGGCCAGGATAGAAGGGCATGTAGCCGAACGGCTTGGTCTTGGCCGCGTCGATCACTTCCCAGACGTCGATGCCCATCGCCGCATAGACCGTCTTCAGCTCGTTGACTAGGGCGATGTTGACCGAACGGAAGATGTTTTCGGTGAGCTTGACGGCCTCGGCCGTCGCATTCGAGGAAACCGGAACGACGGTCGACACCGCCGCGCCATAGAAGGCCTTCATCAGAGCCAGCGCCTCCGGCCCGTCGCCGGCGACAACCTTCGGGATAGTCGCGGTGTGGTAATGCTGGTTGCCGGGGTCCTCGCGCTCCGGCGAGAAGCCGACGAAGAAATCCGCGCCGGACTTCAAGCCGGTGCCTTCGAGGATGACCTTGACGATATCGTCGGTCGTGCCGGGATAGGTGGTGGATTCCAGCGCGACGAGCTGGCCGGGGCGCAAATGCTCAGCGATCGAGCGCGAGGTCGCCTCGACGAAGGAAAGATCGGGGTCGCGATGCTTGGTGAGCGGCGTCGGCACGCAGATGATGATGACATCACATTCACCAAGGCCGGCGAAATCCGTCGTCGCCTGGAATCGGTTCGCATCGATCTCGGCGGCAAGCGCCTCGTTGCTGACGGCGTCGATATAGGAGCGGCGGGCATCGAGCGCCACCATCTTTGAGGGATCGATGTCGAAGCCGGTGACCGCAAAACCGCTGCGCGCGACGGCGATCGCCAGCGGCAGGCCGACATAACCGAGCCCGATAATGCCGGCACGCGCCGCGCGGCTTTCGATCTTCTGCAGGAGCGTGTCGAAGGTGGAGGTGGCCAAGGCGGGATCTTTCGAATGGGAATTTAGAAAGCTGATCTAATGCATCATGGCGGGGAATTAAACCCGGAGCTTCTTCTCGCCACGGTGCCACCCCTGTTTACGCCGTGCCCTCAGAGCGCACGAGGGCTGGTCTCGCCGATATCCCAGAGCACCACCTCTCCGGGGTGTGGCCGAAATGCCCCGGCGGCGGCCTTTGCCGCAACCTGAGCGCACAAAAGAATCCGGGTCCCATTGTTTCGCATCTGCAGCACCCCTATGTGAGTTTGATATTGAACCATCGAGAAAGGACTTCCCCTCCGATCCGCGTTCCGGGGAACTGAGGGCGCTGCTGCCGGGCTTTCGGCAGATCGTTGACAAATATTACCGCTCGTACATCCTGATTTCCTTGTGACCTGCGCATGAAAATGCGTCGGCCGGGGGACTTTTGGCTCTTGGGGATGGCGTGCCTTATGAGGATCATACCGAGAATGAGCACGATCGAATCCAGCGTGTCCTCCATCCTGTTGGACCGGGTCGCCGAATGGCTGACACATTCCTCGCTGGCAGGTGACGACCTCGAAAACATCGTGCGCGGCTTCTGCGAAAGACTTGCTTCCGCCGGCCTTCCGATCGCCCGCGTGCACCTGACCTTTTCGATGCTGCATCCGCTCTACGATGCCTTGAGCTTCACCTGGCGGCGGGCCAGCGGCGTCACTATCGAGGGCCTCCGCATGCCGGCCGGGCAGAAGCCGGACCGCTTCCTGCAGAGCCCCTATTATTACCTGCTCGACAACAACCTGCAGCATATTCGGCGGCGGTTGATGCAGGAAGGCCCGGCCGAATTCCCGATCTTCGAGGATCTGCGCAAGGACAGGATGACCGATTACCTCGCCTTCGTGCAGCCCTTCGGCGACGATTCGGTGCAGGGCATGATGGGCTCCTGGTCGACTGACCATCATAACGGTTTTACCGACGACATGATCGACGCGCTGCTCCGGATGCAGAACCATCTGGCGGTGGCCGCCAAGATGGCGGTGCTCGGCAAGCTCGCCAACAACATGCTGACCACCTATCTCGGCGGCGACGCCGGCAAACGGGTGCTGAATGGCCAGATTCGCCGCGGCGACGGCGAAACGATCCGGGCGGCGCTGGTCATGGGCGACATGCGCGAATCCACCATGTATGCCGAAAAGGAAGGCCGCCAGGCCTATATCGATACGCTGAACCAGTTCTTCGACGCGATCGCCGCTCCCTTCAACCGCAATGGCGGCGAGATTCTGAGCTTCCTCGGCGACGGCTTTCTCGCCGTCTATCCCTGCGGGCGTCACAAGGACCCATCGAAAATCGCCTGCGAGGCAGCACTTTCGGCCGTCCACCAGGCGCAGGCGCGGGTAGCCGAGCTCAATCGGGAGCGCGAGGAGAAGGGTCTATCCAGGATCGGCTACGGCATCGGCATGCATGTCGGCAACGTCATGTTCGGCAATGTCGGCCTCAAGGACCGGCTGACCTTCTCCGCCTTCGGATCGGCGGTCAACGAGGTGCAGCGTTTGCAGATCCTGACCAAAAAATACGGCCGGGAGGTCGTCGCCAGCCAGGCCTTCGCCGGTTATTGCGGCGGCGAATGGACAACCCTCGGCGAGGAGAAGCTGCGCGGCATCCGCCAGAAGGTGACGGTACTGCAGCCACGCGCCCCGGCCCCGGATATCCATGTCGACGAACATTTCCGCGAGGCCGTGCAGAACGGACTTTCCGAAGCCGAACAGGTCATTCTCCTGCACCGCGACGCCAAGAAACAGGTCAAGCGCACAAGCATGGAGAAGTTCATTCAGTAAAACGCCAGGTTGCGGCCGCCAGAACTGCGCGTTACAGAGATGGTGAACCGCGGCAATTTCCCCTTGCTTGTCATCAGCTAGACACCCCGTTTGCGGTACGATAGTGTTGCATTAACGGGAACATAGAAGACTGGGGAATTTCATTGGTATGGCGTCCGCTGCCGATCTGTTGCGTATCGAGAATCTCGACGTCTCCTTCTCCGTTTTCGGCGACCGCCTGCGTGTCGTAAAGGAAGCCAATCTCCGCATTCTTCCGGGTAAGGTTACCGCCCTCGTCGGTGAGTCCGGTTCCGGTAAATCGGTGATCAGCCAGTCGGTGATGGGCATCCTGCCCAACCCGGCCAATGCGTCAGGCAGTATCCTCTTCACCGATCCGCTCGACGGCAGCACGACCGATATCCTGTCGCTGCCGCGCGACAGTGAAGAGATGCGTGATCTGCGCGGCAAGCGCATGGCGACGATTTTCCAGGAGCCGATGACCTCGCTGTCGCCGCTGCATACCGTCGGCAACCAGATCAGCGAAGTGCTGTTAATCCATACCGACGTCGACAAGCAGGAAGCACGCCAAAGGACCGAGGAAATGCTCGGCCTCGTCGGCTTCTCCAATCCGCACCGCACCTACGACATGTATCCATTCGAACTGTCGGGCGGCATGCGCCAGCGCGCGATGATCGCCATGGCGCTGATCTGCAAGCCGGCTCTCCTGATCGCCGACGAGCCGACGACGGCGCTCGACGTGACGATCCAGGCGCAGATCCTCGAACTGCTGCGCGACCTGCAGGCCAAGCTCGGCATGGCGATGCTGCTGATCACCCACGATCTCGGCATCGTCGCCAACATGGCCGACGAGGTGGTCGTCATCTATCACGGCGAGATCATGGAAGCGGGACCGGTCGAGGCGATCTTCCGCAATCCGCAGCATCCCTATCTCAAGGCGCTGATGGCGGCCGTTCCGCATTTCGACATGAAACCCGGCGAACGGCTGAAGGCGCTGCGCGACGTGCCGGTCAATCTCGAGACGCTGGTCGGCAAGAAGAAGCCGCTGCAGGCTGAAACGCCGGGCACGCTGCTTTCCGTCGCCAATCTGTCGAAGACCTACAGGACGCGCAGGCGCAGCCTGTTCGGCAAGCACGAAGCCGCCGTCGTGCATGCGGTCGACGACGTCAGCTTCGACATCCGCCGCGGCGAATGTCTCGGCCTGGTGGGCGAATCCGGTTGCGGCAAGACGACACTCAGCAAGATCCTCATGCGCGCCGTCACCCCTGATGGCGGCTCGGTGGTGTTCAACGACGGCAAAGAGGTCATCGACGTGCTGGCCGTCAAGGGCGCCCAGCTGCAGGAGCTGCGCACCAAGATCCAAATGGTGTTCCAGGACCCGGTCTCCTCGCTCTCGCCGCGCATGACGGTGCGCAACATCCTGAGCGAGCCGCTCGAGATCCACGACCGCGGCGACAGCGCCGAGCGCAAGCGCAAGGTCGAGGGACTGATGGGCGCGATCGGCCTCGACAAGCGTTACCTCAGCCGTTACCCGCACAGCTTCTCCGGCGGCCAGCGCCAGCGCATCGGCATTGCCCGCGCCCTGGCGCTCGGGCCGAAGCTCGTCATCCTCGACGAGCCGGTGTCGGCCCTCGACGTCTCGGTGCAGGCGCAGATCCTCAACCTCTTGAAGGATCTGCAGAAGGAGCTGGGCCTGACCTATCTCTTCATCTCGCACAATCTCGCCGTCGTCGATTACATGGCCGACCGTATCGCTGTCATGTGCAAGGGCCGCATCGTCGAGATCGCTCCGCGCGAGATCATTCTGCGCGATCCGGTGCACCCCTATACGAAATCACTGCTCGCCGCCGTCCCCTTCCCCGATCTCGACCGGCCGCTCGATTTCAAGGCGCTTCGGGAAAACGGCGCCGCCGACAAGCAGAACTGGGGCAAGACCTTCACCGCCGAGCATGACGACGCCTCCGAGCTTGCCTATGCCGATCTCGGCGACGGCCATCTGGTGCGCGCCCGCAAGGGCGCTGATATCCGGGAGTTGCGCTGATGGTGACGCGTCGCACCTTTCTCGGCGGCCTCGTCGGTGCTGCGATCGCGCCGGCGGTGCTGCGGGCCGAACAGGTCGGCGAGCCGGAATTCCTGAAGGAGCGGCTGGCATCAGGCAGCCTGCCTGGTATGGCCGAACGCATTCCCGCCCGCCCGCGCATCGTCAACTTGAAGGAGATGGGGCTCGAACCCGGCGCCTATGGCGGCACGGTGCGCACTATCATCGGCAGCCAGCGCGATATCCGCTTCATGACGATCTACGGCTATGCCCGCCTGATCGGCTACGACAAGCACCTGCAGTTCCGGCCCGACATTCTGGCCGATTTCCGTTCCGAGGAAGACACGGTCTTCACCTTCACGCTGCGCGAGGGCCATAAATGGTCGGACGGGGCGCCGTTCACCGCCGATGATTTCCGCTACTGGTGGGAAGACGTCATCCTCAATGACAAGCTGACGCCGGGCGGCGGCGCACTCGAGCTTCGCCCACACGGCAGCCTGCCGCGCTTCGAGATGCTCGATCCGCTGACCGTTCGCTATACTTGGGATAAACCCAACCCGATGTTCCTGCCGAGCTTGGCCGGCCCGCAGCCGCTCGTCATCTTCGGGCCGGCGCATTACCTGAAGCAGTTCCACAAGAAGTTCCAGCCGGACCAGGCGAAGATGGAACAGATGATGCAGACCTTCCGCGTCAAGAAATGGCAGGACCTGCACATCAAGATGGCGCGCTCCTATCGTCCGGAAAATCCCAACCTGCCGACGCTCGATCCCTGGCGCAACACGACGGCGCTGCCGGCCGAGCAGTTCGTCTTCGAGCGCAACCCGTTCTTCCATCGCGTCGACGAAAACGGCAGGCAGCTTCCCTATCTCGATCGTTATATCCTCAACGTCTCTTCCTCGTCGATCATCGCCGCCAAGGCCGGCGCGGGCGAGGCCGACCTGCAGGCAACCGGCATCGACTTCAACGACTACACCTTCCTGAAGGAGGCGGAGAAGCGCTTTCCGGTGAAGGTCAATCTCTGGAAGGTCGCGCGCGGCTCGCGCATCACGCTCTTGCCGAATCTCAACTGCGCCGACGAGGTGTGGCGCGGCCTTTTCCGCGACGTGCGCCTGCGCCGGGCGCTGTCGCTGGCGATCAACCGGCACGAGATCAATATGGTCGCCTTCTATGGATTGGGCACGCCGAGCGCCGATACCGTGCTGCCCGACAGTCCGCTCTTCAAGCAGGAATATGCCGACGCCTTCGTCAAGTTCGATCCCGACGAGGCCAACCGCCTGCTCGACGAGCTCGGCCTGACCCGCCGCGGCGACGACGGCATCCGGCTGCTGCCGGACGGGCGACGCGCCGAGATCACCGTCGAGACCGCCGGCGAAAGCAATCTCGACACCGACGTGCTGGAACTGGTGCACGATCACTGGGCCGATATCGGCCTTGCGCTTTATACCCGCACCTCGCAGCGGGACGTCTTCCGCAACCGCGCCATGAGCGGCACGATCATGATGTCGATCTGGTACGGCCTCGACAATGGCGTGCCGACGGCCGACATGTCGCCGTCCGGTCTTGCGCCGACGCTCGATGATCAGCTGCAATGGCCGCTCTGGGGCATGCATTATCTCTCCGCCGGCCAGGAAGGTGTCGCTCCCGACCTGCCGGAGGCGGCAGAGCTGGTGGACCTGCTCGGCCAATGGGGCTCGACGGCAAAATTCGAGGAGCGCCAGGCGATCTGGCACAGAATGCTGTCGCTCTATACGCAGCAGGTCTTCTCAATCGGCCTCATCAACAGCACGCTGCAGCCGATCCTGCGCGCCGCCAAGCTGCAGAACCTGCCGGAGAAAGCGCTCTACGGCTTCGATCCCACCTCCTATCTCGGCGTCTACATGCCGGATGTTTTCTGGTACAAGGAGGCCTGAGGCGTGCTCAGATACATTCTCTGGCGCATCGCCGCCATGGTGCCGACGCTCTTCGTCATTTCGGCGCTTGTTTTCACCATCATCGAGCTGCCGCCCGGCGACTTCTTCGAGAGCCAGATCGCCGAGCTGCGCGCCTCCGGCGAGGCCGCCAACCTCCAGGAAATCGAGGAGATGCGCCAGCAATACGGCTTCGACAAGCCGGAGATCGTGCGCTATTTCTACTGGGTCGGCGGCATGCTGCACGGCGATTTCGGCTATTCCTTCGAATACCAGCTGCCGGTCTCGGACGTGGTCGGCGAACGGTTGTGGCTGACGATCCTCGTCTCCTTCACGACGATCCTGCTCACCTGGCTGATCGCCTTTCCGATCGGCATCTATTCGGCGACGCATCAGTATAGCTGGGGCGATTACGGGCTGACCTTTCTCGGCCTGCTCGGCATCGCCATTCCGAACTTCATGCTGGCGCTGATCCTGATGTATTTCGCCAATGTCTGGTTCGGGCTGTCGATCGGCCATCTGATGGACCAGCAATATCTCAACGCACCGATGAGCTGGGAAAAGGCGAAGTCGATCCTGGCCCATCTCTGGATCCCCGTCATCATCGTTGGCACGGCCGGCACGGCCGGCATGATCCGGCGGCTGCGCGCCAATCTTCTCGACGAGATGCAGAAGCAATATGTGACGACGGCCCGCGCCAAGGGCCTGCATCCGATGCGGGCGCTGGTCAAATATCCGCTGCGCATGGCGCTCAATTTCTTCATCGCCGATATCGGCTCGATCCTGCCGTCGATCATCTCGGGCGCCGAGATCGTCGCCATCGTGCTGTCGCTGGAGACGACCGGGCCGATGCTGATCAAGGCGCTGCAGAGCCAGGACATGTATCTCGCCGGCTCCTTCCTGATGTTCCTCGCCTTCCTCAACGTCATCGGCGTGCTGATCTCCGATATCGCCCTCGGTTTCCTCGATCCCCGCATCCGTCTGCAAGGCAGGAGCACCAAATAATGTCGCCCCTTCCCGCACCCGGCGCGCCGCTGCCGCACTACGTCTCCACCGCTCCCTTCGATCCGCATGCGACCGAGAGCATGACGGCGGCGCAATCGCGCATCCATCTCGCCTCGCAGAAGCAACTGATGTGGTGGAAGTTCAAGCAGCACAGGCTCGCTTTGATCTCCGGCATCTTTCTCGCCGCCGTCTACCTGATGATCCTTATCGTCGAGTTCCTGGCGCCTTACGGCCTGCACACGCGCAACGTCGACTTCATCCATGCACCACCTCAGCGCGTCCATTTCTTCGACAAGGGCGAGTTCGTCGGTCCCTTCGTCTACGGCCGCAGCATGACGCTCGATCTCGACACGCTGCACCGCGTCTATACCGACAGGCCGAACGACGTGCAGCCGATCCGCTTCTTCTGCCGCGGCGATTCCTATAGATTCTGGGGTCTCGTCGCCTCGAACTACCATCTCATCTGCCCGGCGATCGGTGGCCAGATGTTCCTGCTCGGCACCGACCGGCTCGGCCGCGACGTGCTGTCGCGCATCCTCTACGGCGCGCGTATATCGCTGACGATCGGCCTGATCGGCATTTCGATCAGCTTCGTGCTCGGCATCGTCATCGGCGGCCTTGCCGGATACTGGGGCGGCGTCTTCGACCTCATCGTCCAGCGCCTGATCGAGGTGCTGCAATCGCTGCCAAGCCTGCCGCTGTGGATGGCGCTCGCCGCCATCATGCCGGTGACCTGGAGCCCGATCGTCATATATTTCGGCATCACCGTCATCCTCGGAATCATCGACTGGACCGGGCTGGCGCGGGCCGTGCGCTCCAAGCTCCTGGCATTGCGCGAGGAGGATTACGTCCAGGCCGCGCAGCTGATGGGGGCCAGCACGCCGCGCATCATTGGCCGCCATCTGGTGCCGGGCTTCATGTCACATCTCATCGCTTCGGCGACGATTTCGATCCCCGGCATGATCCTCGGCGAGACCGCGCTCTCCTTCCTCGGCCTCGGCCTTCGACCGCCGATCACCAGCTGGGGCATTCTGCTGACCGAGGCAAAAAGCGTCAGCGTCATCGCCTTCTATCCTTGGCTGCTCTTTCCGATCATTCCTGTTGTTCTTGTCATTTTGGCGTTCAACTTTCTGGGAGACGGCTTGCGCGATGCGGCAGATCCCTACAAATAGCGGCAAGCTCGGCGGCGCCGTCCGGCATCGCGCCCGCCTCTTGGCCTCCGGATGGTGGGGGTGCTAACTATGATGTTCACCCCGGAGGGAACACCCATGGCCAGACGTCTCGAAGATGCTCGCATCCTCATGTACAGCCACGACACGTTCGGCCTCGGCCATCTCAGGCGCTGTCGCGCCATCGCCCATGCGCTGGTCGAAGACTATCGCGGCCTCAACATCCTGATCATTTCAGGGGCGACGATCGCCGGCGCCTTCGATTACCGCGCCCGCGTCGACTTCGTGAAGATCCCGAGCGTGATCAAGCTGCGCAACGGCGAATATACGTCGCTTGCCAGCCACATCGATCTGCACGAAACGCTGAAGATGCGCGAATCGAGCATCCGCCACACGGCCGAGACCTTCCAGCCCGACATTTTCATCGTCGACAAGGAGCCGATGGGATTGAAGGGCGAGGTCGAGGATACGCTCGCTTATCTCAAGGCCCGTGGCACCGTGCTGGTGCTAGGGCTGCGGGAGATCATGGACGCGCCGCATCTGCTCGAGGCCGAGTGGAAGAAGAACAGCGTCATGCAGAAGATCGACCAATATTACGACAGCGTCTGGGTCTACGGCCCCCCGGATTTCTACGATCCGCTTGTTGGTCTCGACGTGCCGGCCAGCCTGCGCCGGAAGATGGATTTTGTCGGCTTCCTGCAGCGCAGCGTCTCCAAAGGCAAGAGCTCGATCAACGCCCGCAAGGACAATTATCTGCTCGTCACCACAGGCGGCGGCGGCGACGGCTCCGATCTCGTCCATGACGTCATGAATGCCTATGAGGCCGATCCGACGCTGACGCAGAAGGCGCTGGTCGTGCTCGGGCCCTATATGCCGGCCGCCGAGCGCGCCAAGCTGGTGCAGAAGGGCGAAGCCATTCCCTATATCGAGGTGATCGAATTCGACAATCACATGGAAGAGCTGATCGCCGGCGCCACCGGCGTCGTCGCCATGGGCGGATATAACACCTATTGCGAGATCCTCTCCTTCGATAAGCCGGCCCTCATCGTGCCCCGCGTCAAGCCGCGCGAGGAGCAGCTGCTGCGCGCGAAGCGGGCCAGCGAACTCGGCCTCGTCGAGATGCTGCTGCCGGAGCAATCGGTTGATCCCGCCATCATGGCCGCGGCGCTGAAGCGCTTGCCCTCTCGCCTGCCGCCGTCGAAAAGCGGCAGCAATATGCATCTCGAAGGGCTGGACCATATCTCGCAGACCGTCGGCCGATGGCTCGACGGCCGGGCCACCCACCTAGCCGTTGTCGGCGCAGAATAGGGCACAGCCTTGCCGCCACGCCGCAAGATACTCGTCGTGCTGAAAGGCTATCCCCGCCTTTCGGAAACCTTCATCGCCCAGGAATTGCTCGGCCTCGAAAGGGCCGGCTTCGACCTGACGCTGATTTCCATGCGCCGGCCGACCGACAAGAAGCGCCATCCGGTGCATGACGAGATCAAGGCGAGTGTCGTCTATCTGCCGGAATATCTGCACGAGGAACCGATTCGCGTGCTGAAAGGCCTCGTCGCCGGCTTCGGTAAAACCGGCTTCAAGGCGCTGATCAAACGCTTCTTCGCCGACCTCAAGCGCGACCTCTCCCGCAACCGCTTCCGCCGTCTCGGCCAGGCGCTGGTGCTGGCGCGCGAATGGCCTGATGGAGGCGAGTGGCTGCATGCTCATTTCATCCATACGCCGGCCTCGGTGACGGAATATACCAGCATCCTGACGGGCACGCCCTGGACCTGTTCGGCCCATGCCAAGGACATATGGACCTCGCCCGACTGGGAACTGAAGGAGAAGCTGAAGCGCGCCCGCTGGACCGTCACCTGCACTCGGTCTGGCTACGAACACATGCGCGTGCTGACATCGCGCAAGGAGGCGGTACATTTGAGCTATCACGGCCTCGATCTCGCCCGCTTCGGCCATTTTTCCGGCGCGCATTCGCAGAGGACCGGCAACAACCCGGCTGATCCGGCCTTCATCCTCAGCGTCGGCCGCGCCGTCGAGAAGAAGGGCTACGACGTCTTGCTTCGGGCGCTGGCGCTGCTGCCGGCGGACCTCCATTGGCGCATGGAGCATATCGGCGGCGGTGACGAGCTTGCCAGGCTGAAGGCGCTCGCCGCCGAGCTCGGCCTCTCCGGCCGCATCATCTGGAAGGGCGCCATGGCGCAGGAAGACGTGCTCGACCACTACCGCCGCGCCGACGTCTTTGCGCTCGCCTGCCGCATCGCCGCCAACGGCGACCGCGACGGCCTGCCGAACGTGTTGGTCGAGGCCGCGAGCCAGCGTCTCATCTGCGTCTCCACGACAGTATCCGGCGTGCCGGAACTGCTGACGGATGGCGAGAACGGCCTCGTCGTGCCGCCGGAGGATCCGGCGCTGCTCGCCCGGGCGCTCGAGGCGGCGATCCGCGATCCGGCGCTGCGCCAGCGCCTCGGCGACGCCGCCGAAAGGCGGGTGCGCGAGGACTTCGACTATCACTCCAGCATCAGACAGCTCGCCGGCCTGTTCGAGGCCGAATGGCAGAAGGCGTCATGACGGCACCGCGTATCTTCTTCTATGTCCAGCATCTGCTCGGCATCGGCCACATCGCCCGCGCCAGCCGCATCGCCAATGCGCTGGTCAGGCACGGTTTCGACGTCACCGTCGTCACCGGCGGCCTGCCGGTACCGGGCTTTCCCGGCGAGGGTGTGAAGACCGTTGCCCTGCCGGCGGTCGTCGCCAGCAATGCCGGTTTCTCCGGCCTCGCCGATGCCGATGGCCAGCCGGCCGGGGAAGAATTCCTGGCCGCCCGCCGGCAATTGCTGCTCGATGCCTTCCATGCCACAAGGCCCGATGTCGTCATCATCGAGGCCTTCCCCTTCGGCCGGCGGCAGATGCGCTTCGAACTCCTGCCCTTGCTCGCTGCGATCGAGAAGACCGAACCGCGGCCGAAACTCCTAAGCTCGGTTCGCGACATCCTGCAGGAAAACCGCAAGGCCGGCCGCGACGCGGAGACCGCCGCCCTGGTCAACCATCACTTCGACGCTGTGCTCGTCCATGGCGATCCCGGCTTCGTCAGGCTCGAAGATACTTTCCCGCTGACGCCAGAAATCGCCGACAGGCTGCGTTATACCGGCCTCGTTACGCCGCCGCCGGCGCCCGAACCGACGGAAACCTTCGACATTATCGCATCGGCCGGCGGCGGCGCGGTCGGCGCCGAGCTGATCGGCGCGGCGAAGGAGGCGGCGGCGCTGCTGCCGGGCGATCTTCGCTGGCTGCTGATCTCAGGTCCCAACCTGCCGGAGGCCGATTTCGCCAGACTGTCGCGGGACGCAGCCCCGAATGTGACTCTGGTTCGCTTTCGCAAGGATTTTCCCTCGCTCTTGCGCGGCGCCAGGGTATCGATCTCGCAGGCCGGCTACAACACGGTCGGCGACCTCTTGCGTACCGAGTGCCGGCCGATCCTCATCCCCTTCGTCGCCGGCGGCGAGACCGAACAGACAGTGCGCGCCGAACGGCTGCAGGCGCTGGGTCTTGCCGACATCCTGCCGGAACGGGGGCTGACCTCCACACATGTGAAAGAGGCTGTCGAAAAGGCGCTGACAGCGCCTCGGCAGGAGCCGGTTTCGCTCGATCTCGACGGGGCGGAGAAGACGGCCGCCATCATTCGCTCGATGATTGCCGAATCGCTCGCCTAATTTAAAAATCCTGTGATATAAGCAGAGTTCCGGCGAGAATCGGCCTTTCTGCAGCCGGTCCCTTCGCCTTGTTTTCATTGCGATATCGGCGGTCCGGCTGCATGGTCCTGTTCTCGACAATTCCTCCCGTCCCGCGCCAGGATCGCGCCTTCGAAATTTCCCAGCACGCTGACGGTTAGCCAATGGAAAAGAGCCTCGCCCGCTATATCTGGAAGAACACGCGGCTGCAGCAGCTGTGGATCCTGGCTGTCGTCGCGGCCTCGATGATCCCTTATTTCCTGTCCTTCGACCTGCCGAAGCAGATCGTCAACGGACCGATCCAGGGCGACGGCTTTGAAGGCCCCGGCGCAACCCAGACCTTCATGCACATCGCCTATGACATTCCGCTGATCGGCCATGTCGAATTCTTCAAGGGCGTGCAGCTCGACCGCTTCCAGATGCTGATGGCCCTGAGCCTCGTGTTCCTGGCGCTGGTGGTGCTAAACGGGCTCTTCAAGTTCTACATCAACACCTATAAGGGCCGGCTCGGCGAACGCATGCTGCGCCGCATCCGCTTCGAACTGATCGACCGGGTGCTGCGGTTTCCGCCGGCTCATTTCAAGCGGGTGAAATCGGCCGAGATCGCCACCATGATCAAGGACGAAGTGGAGCCGATGGGCGGTTTCACCGGCGACGCCTTCGTCTCGCCCGCCCTGCTCGGCGGCCAGGCGATCACCGCGCTCGCCTTCATCATCGTGCAGAATTTCTGGCTCGGCATGATCGCCGCCGCCATCGTCGGCGTCCAGGCCGTCGTCATTCCCCGCATGCGCAAGCGCCTGCTGGATCTCGGCCGCCAGCGGCAGCTGACGGCGCGCGAACTTTCCGGCCGCGTCGGCGAAATCGTAGACGGCATCGGCACGATCCACGGCAACGACACGTCCAACCTCGAACGCGCCGACATCGCCTGGCGGCTCGGCCGCATCTTCTCGATCCGCTACGACCTTTACCAGTGGAAGTTCCTGGTGAAGTTCATCAACAACTTCCTCGCCCAGGTCACGCCCTTCCTGTTCTACGCGATCGGCGGTTATCTGGCGCTGCAGGGCCGGCTCGACATCGGCCAGCTCGTCGCAGTCATCTCGGCCTACAAGGACCTGCCCGGGCCGCTGAAGGAACTGATCGACTGGGACCAGATGCGTCAGGACGTGCAGGTGAAATACCAGCAGGTCTACGAGCAGTTCAACGTCGAGCCCTTGATCGAGAGCCACATCCAGGAATTGGCGACCGCACCCGTGGGCGCACTGACCAGCGCGCTGGTCGTCACCAACCTCACGCTCTCCGATGACAGCGGCGCCCGCCTCGTCGACCACGTCTCGGTCGAAATCAAGCCGAACGAGACGGTTGCGATCGTCGGTCCGAACGGCAGTGGCGCCGAAGCCTTCGCCGAAGCGCTCGGCCGGATGGTCTGGCCCGACTCCGGCCGCATCACCATCGACGGACGCGACCTGCTCGAGCTGCCGGAATCGATCACCGGTCGCCGCATCTCCTATGCCTCGGCCGACACCTTCTTCTTCCATGGCACGCTCGCCAGCAATCTGCTCTACGGCCTCAAGCACGCGCCGATGATCGACGCCGTCTACGACGAGAAAGAAGCGCAGGAGTATAAATGGCATTCCATCGAGGCGGTGAAGGCCGGCAACCCGACGCTCGACCTCAACAGCGATTGGGTGGATTATCAGGCGGCCGGCGCCAATGGACCGGATGATCTCCTCAAAGCGATCCGGCCGGTGCTCGACGCCGTGCTGATCTCGCAGGACATCCTCGACCTGGCGCTGCGCTCGAACGTCAATACCGACGTGCATGTGGCGGTCAGCGACCATGTCGTGGCGCTGCGCGCGTCGCTGCGCGACCGGCTGCGCGACGAAGGTCTCGACGGCATCGTCGTGCCTTTCGATTTCGACGCCTACAACGCCCAGGCGACGGTCGGTGAGAACCTGCTCTTCGGCACCATGAAGCGGCCGTTGATGACCAACCGCCGGCTCGCCGCCCATCCCTATTTCCAGCAGCTCTTCCGCGAGACGGGCCTCAGCACCGATCTCTACGCCATGGGCCTCGAGATTGCCGAAAACGCCGTCGAACTCTTCCACGACCTGCCGCCGGATCATCCTTTCTTCCAGCAGCTGACCTTCATGACGGCGGACGACATTCCGACCTATCAGGCGCTCCTGCAGAAGCTGCAAAGCCGCCGCTTCGAGGACGCCACGCCTGAGGAGCGCTCCGCCATCATCCGGCTGAGCTTCGCCTATATCGAGCCGCGCCACCGCTTCGGCCTTTTGACCAACGAGCTGATGGACAAGATCGTCAGCGCCCGCAAGCAGTTCCACGCGCATATTCCGGCCGATCTCGCCGAGCTGATCGAGCGCTACGACGCCGAGCGTTTCACGCCGTCGGCCAGCCTGATGGACAATGTGCTCTTCGGCCGCATCGCCTATCAGCAGGCCGACGCCTCCGACCGCATCCGCGCCATCATGGGCGAGCTCTTCGACGCACTCGACCTTTATGACGATGTCCTGTCGATCGGCCTCGAATTCGACGTCGGCTCCGGCGGCAAGCGGTTGACCATGGTGCAGCGCCAGAAGCTGAACCTGGCCCGCGCGCTTCTGAAGCGCTCGGATTATTTCGTCTTCAATCGGCCGTTGTCGGCACTCGATCAGCGCGTTCAGGATCAGATCACCCGCAACATCATCGAAGACCTGCATAAGGAAGGTGAGCGCCCGGCGATCATCTGGGTTCTTTCGAATGCGCGGATGGCCGAAATGTTCGACCGAATCCTGCTCTTCGACCGCGGCGGGCTGGCGGAAGCCGGAAACTATCCGGAACTTTCCGAGAAAAACGGTATGTTCAAGGAACTGTTATCGTAATATTCTATTGGGGCGGCGATGGTAGGCGTTCCCGGGGGAACGCCCCGAATTGAGGCGCCTGGTTCCAAGAACCCTGCGTCAGGGGATTGAAACGCTCATGCTATTGAGAGACGAAGTCGAAATGCTGCGCCGGGTGCCGATCTTTTCGAGGATTGCGCCAGCGAAACTCAAGCTTTTGGCCTTCACCTCCGACCGCATGACCTACAAGGCCGGTCAGGATCTCTTCCATCAGGGCGATGTCGGCGACGCCGCCTATGTCATCCTCTCCGGCAGCGCCGATATCATCGTCTCCTCGCCGGCCGGCGAGATCAAGGTCGCCGACGTCGAGCTCAATTCCATCGTCGGCGAAATCGCCATTCTCTGCGATGTCTCGCGCACGGCAACGGTGCGCGCCACCTCGCCGCTCGAAGTATTGCGCATCAGCAAGGAGCACTTTTTAAAGCTGCTCAGCGATTTCCCGGAGATGGCCGTGGAAATCATGCGCGTGCTTGCCGACCGCCTGAACCACACGACCGCCGAACTGACGGCAGCGCGGGCTGCCAAGCAGCCGCAGATGGCGCAGTAAGAATATTCAGCGTTTCGGTGGCCATTGTTGAGCGCCGTGCAGAAGGCGCAAAATCTCCACCCGTCTGATTTTCTGACGAACACGATAGATCACAATAAAGGACGTGCGCGAAATGACGAGTTCGCGCGTTCCGTCAATTCGTCCGGGCCGGCCGATCTCGGGCTGATCGATGAGCAAATCCGTTTGGCGCTCGATCTCGTCAAGGTGGCTTATCGCGGCGCTGAGATTCTGATCGGCGATAAACTGTATTGCTCGCTTGCGATCTGACGCAGCTTTCGCACGCCAGATGAGCTTCACTTGGCTTTACCCTTAAGGCGCGCCACCAACTCTGCTCGTTCGCGCGCCATCTCTTTTTTGACCGTCTCGTGCGGAATCCCGACCGTGTCAGGATCATCGGCCTCCCGGATCGCCTCCTCGACCTGTTCGCGAAACCACTTGTCGTATTCTGCTGCCTCATGGGTGCGGCGCAGGGCTGCCGCACGATCCGGCCGAGAGACAGTCTCGGGAGCGTAATCGGCCGCATCGACATCGAACTGGGAGATGCCGACATCCTTGAGATAGGAAACCAGGGTATCCATGCGCTTGAACAGGCGCACCTTGCGGCTGCGCTGGGCGGCAAGCGGGCGTTCGGCCTTGCCGTAGCGGATGACGACGGACCAGCCGCCGGTTTTGCCGACGACGTGAGCAGCATCGACCGCCCCTGCCTCGACAAGACGGGAAAGCGTCGAATGATCGATGGTTTCTGCGGTCATGTCAAATCCTCGCTGATCCCGAAGATTGGCGCATTTAATTATAGATTGCAATGCATTCAATAATTGACATTGTATTTGCAATGGTCCAGCAGATGTCAGGCGCAAGGCCACGGCTGCTGCAGCCTTTGTGCCGCGTGGCTGCCCCTCACCCTAACCCTCTCCCGGTAAACGGGGCGAGGGGACGTGACCTGCGAGAGGCTGGCGGGGAACGGAGGGAATATGCACATGAACAGACTCTTTCGCGGGCGTTCGCGACCACCCTGGATGCGGTGTCTGCCATGATATCTTCCACGATCGTCGTTACAGGGTGCAACGCCGGCAAGGGAAAGTCAGGCCGAAGCGGCCAAGCGACACAGAATACATCCTATTCAAACGGGACTCTGCCTTCGACAAAGGCCGCAATATCCGACCTCAACGGAGATTGAGCGGTATGCGCATCGAGCCGATAAAAATCATGCTGCTTGCCGGCGTAGATTTTCCAGCACTGGGGAACAGCGTTGTTCCAGCTTTCAGTTGGCCGGTATGGATCGAGTTCTCCCCAGAAAACCATGGTGGGTATAGCGAGGGGAGACGTTTCGAAGCGCAATCTGGTTGATGACACGCAGATCAGCGCCTGGATTTCCAGACCCTCTTTGACCGCATTCCACAGGACCGTTCCACCGGCGCTAAAACCGATCCCCAAGCACCCGCGTCCGTCGATCTCACGAAGTGCCCGGACCGCATGCCGCATGCCGTCACGGTTGAAAAGATGGTCGTGAAGCGCGTCTCCACGCAGATCGGGACGCCCGCTCAGATCGGCCAGTTGCAAATCTTGTCGCTGAAAGCTGCCAGCATCCAGCAGCTCGACAAAGGTTTCGGGAAAGCCGTGGATATCGCCAACGACCAGATGTTGCATTTCGACGATGCCGCTCTTCGCTTCGATAGATGATAACGGCCGCCGGTTTCCCGGCGGACTGTCTCGATCTTATTCCCGCTGCTCCAGCGCCTTGCTGAAGGCGAGTGCTGCGAGCGTACAGATGGCGCCGGAGAGCAGGTAGTAACCGACGAAGGTCAGGCCGAAGCGGCTGGAGAGGCTGAGGGCCACCAGCGGCGCAAAGCCGGCGCCGATCAGCCAGGCAAGGTCGGAGGTGAAGGCGGCGCCGGTATACCGATAGCCGCGACCGAAGCGCGACGAGATCGAACCGGTCGCCTGGCCGAAGGACAGCCCGAGCACGCCGAAGCCGATGATGACGAAGGCGTCGTGGCCGTTATTGCCCGAGGCGATCAGGATCGGTCCGATAAAGCTGAAGATGGCGATGATGACGGCGCAGATGGCGAGCTGGGCACGCCGGCCGATGCGATCGGCGATCAGCCCCGAGGCGACGATGGCGACGACGCCGACCAGGGCGCCGATCACCTGCACCACCATGAAGGCGCCGATCGGCTGATTGCCGTAAAGGCTCATCCAGCCGAGCGGGAAGATGGTGACCAGGTGGAACATGGCGAAACTGGCGAGCGGCACGAAGGCGCCGATCAGGATGTCGCGGCCGTGAACGCGCAGCACCTGGAGGATCGGTGCGGCCTCCAGTTCATGCTGCTCCAGGAGCGTACCGAATTCCTTGGTCATGACCAGCCGCAGACGCGCAAACAGCGCCACGACGTTGATCGCGAAGGCGACGAAGAAGGGATAGCGCCAGCCCCAGGAGAGGAAATCCTCGCTGGACAGGTTGGCGACGAAATAACCGAAGAGCGTGCTTGCCAGCGCAAAGCCGATCGGCGCGCCGAGCTGCGGGATCATCGCGTACCAGCCGCGGTGATTGGGCGGCGCGTTGAGCGCGAGCAGCGAGGCAAGACCGTCCCAGGCGCCGCCGAGCGCAAAACCCTGGCCGAGACGGAAAAGCGCCAGCAGGGCGATCGACCAGACGCCGATCTCCGCGTAACCCGGAAGGAAGGCGATCGAGGCCGTGGAGCCGCCGAGCAGGAAGAGCGCGATGGTGAGCTTTGTGCCGCGCCCGTACATCCGGTCGATCGTCATGAAGACGACGGAGCCGACCGGACGGGCGAGGAAAGCGAGCGAGAAGATGGCGAAGGAATAGAGCGTCGCTGTCAGCCGGTCCGGTGCGAAGGGAAAGACGAGCTGCGGAAAGACCAGGACCGAGGCGAGGCCATAGACGAAGAAATCGAAGAATTCCGACATGCGGCCGATCACCACGCCGATGGCGATGCTGCCCGGCGAAACCGGCTTGTCGTCGTGAATGCGCCGCGCGTCGCGTTCCAGCGACGACGATGACGGTCCGTAATGCGATGCTGTGGCCATGAAACGCCTCCCTCGTTGAGGCGCTTTCGGCACGGCGCCTCAACCTGATCTTGATCAAACCCGCAGGCTTATCAAGTCCGTAAGATGCAAATAGTTCATCATCGCGGCTTAAATTGAGCCGGGCCGGGAAAAATTGCGTGATCCCGGCGGTGATTTTTCCCCTGCTAAAGCTGGCCGGCCCGGCTCTTGCGGATATATTGAGTGGACATGCGCGCGCAAAAAATCCTTCTTAATTTCATCAGGATTTCAAGGCGGTAGCGCAACACGATTCTGCCGCACTGCGACATCTTTGCTGCACTGCGACTTTCCGCCTCATGTCGCTATCGGGTTCAGTGCTTTAGTCGCGGTCAAAACGAAACAACAAGAGCTTAGAGACGTGCAAAAACTCATGAAGTTTTCCCGCCTTCTATCCGTCTTGCCGCTGCTTTTCCTGGCAGGATGCAACATGGTGGTCATGGCGCCCTCGGGCGACATCGCCGTGCAACAGCGCGATCTGATCGTCATCGCGACGGTGCTGATGCTTTTGATCATCGTCCCGGTGATCTTCCTGACGCTGCTCTTCGCCTGGCGCTACCGCCGCTCCAACACGGCCGCCGCTTACGCGCCGGAATGGCATCATTCGACCCGCCTCGAAATCGTCATCTGGGCGGCACCCCTGGCGATCATCATTGCGCTCGGCGCCGTCACCTGGATTTCCACGCACAAGCTCGATCCCTACCGCCCGCTCGACCGGCTCGATGCCGAGCGCGCCATCCCGGCCGATACAAAGCCGCTGACCGTCGAGGTCGTGGCGCTCGACTGGAAATGGCTGTTCTTCTATCCCGAACTCGGCATTGCCACCGTCAACGAGCTCGCCGCCCCCGTCGACATGCCGGTCAATTTCAAGATCACCGCATCCTCAGTGATGAACTCCTTCTACATCCCCGCCCTTGCCGGCCAGATCTACGCCATGCCCGGCATGGAGACGAAGCTGCACGCCGTCATCAACCGGGAGGGCGAATATGAAGGCTTCTCCGCCAATTACAGCGGCGCCGGTTTCTCGCACATGCGCTTCAAGTTCCATGGCCTCACCCGCGAAGGCTTCGACGCCTGGGTGGCCAAGGTCAAGCAGCAGGGCACGATGCTCAATCGCGACGCCTATCTCAAGCTCGAGAAGCCGAGCGAGAAGGAGCCGGTGCGCTATTATGCCGGCGCCGACGCCGATCTCTACGACGCCATCCTCAACATGTGCGCCACCCCGGGCAAGATGTGCATGAACGAAATGATGCATATCGACATGACGGGCGGCGGCGGCAAGGAAAGCGCCGAAAACCGCGAGAAGCTGCAATACGACAACCGCCATGCCGCCGAAGACGTCGTCGAGCCTGGAGCTACTGTGCCGGCAACGGGCGTTCCGGCACAGGTCGAGCCGCCCAAGAGCAGCGATGGCAACGGCATGCAGCACGACATGCCCGGCATGCACAGCACGCCCGGAATGGACATGCAGCATGACGGCCATTCCATGCCCGACACGGGCAACGGCGCCGATCCGGCGCCGGCGCAGCTCAACAACAACAATTAACCTGGCGCTTTGCGTCGCAAGACATAATGAACGGGTTGTTCCATGTTTTCCAATCCTGACCTCCTGAAGTTGATCTTCGGCCGGTTGACCCTCGACGCCATTCCCTACCACGAGCCAATTCTGGTCGTGACCTTCATCGGCGTCGTCATCGGCGGTCTCGCCGTGTTTGGCGCCATCACCTATTTCAAGTTCTGGGGTCCGCTCTGGCACGACTGGATCTGCAGCGTCGATCACAAGAAGATCGGCATCATGTATGTGATCCTGGCCGTCATCATGCTGCTGCGCGGCTTTTCCGACGCGATCCTGATGCGCGTCCAGCAGGCGATCGCCTTCAACGGCTCGGAGGGCTACCTGCCGCCGCACCATTACGACCAGATCTTCACCGCCCACGGTGTCATCATGATCTTCTTCGTGGCGATGCCCTTCGTCACCGGTCTGATGAACTTCGTGGTGCCGCTGCAGATCGGGGCGCGCGACGTGTCCTTCCCCTTCCTCAACAACTTTTCCTTCTGGATGACCACAGCCGGCGCGATCATCATCATGCTGTCGCTGTTCATCGGTGAATTCGCCCAGACCGGCTGGCTCGCTTATCCGCCGCTGTCGGGCGCCGCCTACAGTCCGGGCGTCGGCGTCGACTATTATATCTGGGGCCTGCAGGTGGCCGGTGTGGGAACGACGCTGTCCGGCATCAACCTGATCGCCACCATCGTCAAGATGCGCGCGCCCGGCATGACCTTCATGAAGATGCCCGTCTTCACCTGGACGGCGCTCTGCACCAACGTGCTGATCGTCGCCTCCTTTCCGATCCTGACGGCAACGCTCGCGCTGCTATCTCTCGACCGCTATGCCGGCACGAATTTCTTCACCAACGACCTCGGCGGCAATCCGATGATGTATATCAACCTCATCTGGATCTGGGGCCATCCGGAGGTCTACATCCTGGTGCTGCCGGCCTTCGGCATCTTCTCGGAAGTCGTCGCCACGTTCTCGGGAAAACGCCTGTTCGGCTACGCCTCGATGGTCTACGCCACCTGCGTGATCATGATCCTGTCCTACATCGTCTGGCTGCACCACTTCTTCACGATGGGCTCGGGCGCTTCCGTCAATTCCTTCTTCGGCATCACCACGATGATCATCTCGATCCCGACGGGAGCGAAGATCTTCAACTGGCTCTTCACCATGTATCGCGGCCGCATCCGCTACGAGGTGCCGATGCTGTGGACGGTCGGCTTCATGGTGACCTTCGTCATCGGCGGCATGACCGGCGTCATGCTGGCGGTGCCGCCGGCCGACTTCGTGCTGCACAATTCGCTGTTCCTCATCGCCCATTTCCACAACGTCATCATCGGCGGCGTTCTCTTCGGCATGTTCGCCGGCGTGAACTACTGGTTCCCGAAGGCCTTCGGCTTCAAGCTGGATCCCTTCTGGGGCAAGATGAGCTTCTGGTTCTGGCAGATCGGCTTCTGGTTCGCCTTCATGCCGCTCTACGTGCTCGGCCTGATGGGCGTCACCCGGCGCATGAGCCAGTTCGAGGACCCGTCGCTGCGGATCTGGTTCATCATCGCTGCCTTCGGCGTCGGCCTGATCGCGCTCGGCATCGCCGCCTTCCTGATCCAGATCGTCGTCAGCTTCATGAAACGCGAGGAATTGCGCGACGACAGCGGCGATCCCTGGGATGCCCGGACGCTGGAATGGTCGACCTCCTCGCCGCCGCCGGACTACAACTTCGCCTTCACGCCCGTGGTCCACGACCATGACAGCTGGTACGACATGAAAAGGCGCGGCTACGAGCGCCCGCTCGGCGGCTTCAAGCCGATCCACATGCCGAAGAATACCGGCACCGGCGCCATCCTGTCGGCCATCAGCGTCGCGCTTGCCTTCGGCCTGATCTGGTACATGTGGTGGCTGGTGATCCTTTCAGCCGTCGCGCTGCTGGTGGTGGCGATCGGCCATACCTTCAACTACAAGCGCGACTTCTACATTCCCGCCGGCAAGGTGACCGAAACGGAAGGCAAGCGCACGGCGCTGCTTGCCGAGCAGGTGTAATGACCATGAGCGATCAAACCATCGACACGGCCGAAAAGCCTGAATTCTATCTGACCGAAGACCATCATCCGGAAGGGAGCACCAATCTCGGCTTCTGGCTCTACCTGATGAGCGACTGCCTGATCTTCGCGGTGCTGTTTGCCACGCACGGCGTGCTCGGCCGCAACTATGCCGCCGGGCCGTCGCCAGCCGATCTCTTCGATCTGCCGATCGTCGCTCTCAACACCTCGATGCTGCTCTTCTCCTCGATTACCTACGGCTTCGCCATGCTGCAGATGGAGCGGAACGCCAAGGCGGAAACACTGTTCTGGCTTGCCGTCACCGGCCTGTTCGGCGCAGCCTTCATCGGGCTCGAACTCTACGAGTTCATCCACCTGATCCACGAGGGCGCCGGACCGACCCGCAGCGCCTTCCTTTCCTCCTTCTTCACGCTCGTCGGCACACACGGGCTGCACGTCACCTTCGGCATCATCTGGCTGATCACGCTGATGGTGCAGGTGTCGATGCACGGGCTGGTCGAGGCCAACCGCCGCCGCCTGATGTGCCTTTCGATGTTCTGGCACTTCCTCGACGTCGTCTGGATCGGCGTCTTTTCCTTCGTCTATCTGCTCGGAGTTCTCGGATGAGTTCGCAAGCACCCACCCATGAGGATGCCCACGAGGCGCATCACGGCCACAGCCATGGTCACCAGGCCGGCCACGGTACGTTCAAAAGCTACATGACGGGCTTCGCACTTTCCGTCATCCTGACCGCCATTCCCTTCTGGGCGGTCATGTCCGGCGTCGTCGCCAGCCCGGCACTGACAGCGGTGCTGGTGATGGGCCTCGGCGCCATCCAGATCGTCGTCCATATGGTCTTCTTCCTGCACATGAACCCCAGGAGCGAAGGCGGCTGGACGATGATGGCGCTGATCTTCACCCTCATCATCGTCGCCATCGCGCTCTCCGGTTCGCTCTGGGTCATGCATCATCTCAATTCCAATATGATGCCGATGAGCCCCGAGATGATGAAGAACATGCCGTGACAGCAATGAGGGGCGGCGGCAGCGCCGCCCTAAGTCGATGAGCGAAGCCCCCACGCAAAAATCGGAAAGACAGCATTTCCGGGCAAAACGTGCGCTTTTCGCCGTCTGCCTGACGCTGCTTGCCGCCATCCTCTTTGGCCTCGGCACCTGGCAGGTTCAACGCCTGGGCTGGAAGCGCGACCTCATCGCCCGCGTGGACCAGCGCGTGCACGACGCCGCCGTGCCGGCCCCGGCGCGCGCCGACTGGGGGAAGGTCAATGCCGGCAGCGACGAATATCGCCGGGTGACCGTCGAGGGAATGCTGGCAAACGGCAAGGAGACGCTGGTCTACGCCTCGACCGTGCTCGGCCCGGGTTATTGGGTGATGACGCCGCTGATGCTCGCCGACGGCACCGCCATCCTCGTCAATCGCGGCTTCGTGCCGACGGACAGGCGCGACCCCGCGTCGCGCCGCGACGGTCAGATATCGGGCCTGATCGAGATCACCGGACTGATGCGGATGACCGAGCCGAAGGGATCGCTGCTCCAATCCAACGACGTCGCCGCCGACCGTTGGTATTCACGCGATGTCGCAGCGATCGCCCAAAAACGCGGCCTCGGCGCGGTCGCGCCCTATTTCATCGATGCCGACGCCGCTGCAAATCCCGGGGGCCTGCCCGTCGGCGGCCTCACCGTCATCCGTTTTCCCAACAACCATCTCGTCTATGCGATCACCTGGTACGGACTGGCGGTGATGGTGCTGGCATTGCTGGTGTTTGTTGTTCGCGGCGAGATCGGAAGAGGCCGAGCGTAGGCCGGCCTCGCTGTCGCTTTGCAAGGGCGCGAGCGCTCCGGCAAGCAACAGTTGCACGCCGGCAGTTTGCGCGCGCCGGCTTAATCTCTTGTAAAGCGGTGTGCGATACTGCTTGCCTCAACAGAACATTTCAAAGTTGCACATGAGCCGGCCGGATTACATCCCCAGTCTCGATGGTCTGCGCGGTGTCGCCGCGCTTCTGGTCGTGCAGGCGCATATCGGGCTCATCTTTCCGAATACAGCCTTGCGTAACATGACGATGGGCAGCGAAGCCGTTGGCCTGTTCTTCGCCCTCAGCGGCTTTCTGATGGCCCATCTCTATGGCGCGCGGCCGGTGACCAGAGAAAATGTCCTGGATTTTCTGGTGAGCCGCTTTGCCCGTATCTATCCGGTCTATCTGGTTGCCGTCCTGCTCGTGGCAATGCTGTCGAGCACGCAAGATCTCAATTTCGTTCAGCCGATCACCGGCGGCACGGAATTTCTCCGCCACGTCTTTCTTCTAGGCTCAAGCGGCGTTTTCTGGTCAATTCCACCCGAAATTCAATTCTATCTGTTCTTCCCGATCCTTTGGCTCTGCTTGACCTGCCCGCAGCGCTATAGCGGTGGGATCGCAGGTTTGGCGGTGCTGGTCGTGGTGGATGGTCTGCTTGAGCTGCCGGGACCAGGCATACTGCTTCTTTCCAAGCTCCCCTATTTTCTGTTCGGCGCCCTTGCCGGGGCGATGCATCCCCACTGGGATAGGTGGACGCCATCCCCCCTCACGGGCGCTTTCACCCTGTTCCTTCTGGCGGTGTTCTTCACCTACAGGCATGTCTTGCCTGATTTCTCCCCTGAATTCTGGAGCCTGCAAAGCGCGGCCGCCGCAGCCATAATCGTGGCGCTGGTCGCTCGACAGCCTCCCATCGCAGCCCATGTCCTGGCAGCGCCACCCGTGCGGTTCTTCGGCGCGATCAGCTTTTCGCTCTATCTTTTCCACGTCCCCATCATGTTCCTTGTAGGCCGGGCTTTCGAGGCTCTGATGCCGGAACCGGCGCTCATCCTGGTGGCGCTTTTTGTTGCGGCGGCAGGAGCATGGTTCATTCATGAGACGATAGAAGTTCCGAGCCGACGCCTGCTCGTCGGCTTGTGGCAGCATCATCGGTGGCGCGCAGCCGCGCGGGAAACTCCGGCTGAGACGATCGAACAGGCGATCGTCGACCTGCAAGAGACCGAAAAGCGCCTGCTGGACGGCGCAACTCCGGGCGCGACGGGTAAACAGCAAGTTCCGACGACCTCTGAACTCGGAGCCGGCCGCACTGCCCTTCAGGATAATGGTGACGAGAAGCTTCGCGCCTAGAGCGGTCAACAAGCGATCCGGCTGATCGCTTCGGCAAGCTGCGCCTGCGAGAAGGGCTTGCCCAGGCGGGGCAGATTGGCGGCGCCGTCGCCGTCGGGCAGATCGGCGTAACCGGTGGCGAGAATGATCGGCATCTCAGGCCACTCGCTGCGGATCGCCTCGGCGAGTTGCGCTCCCGTCATCCGCGGCATGGCATGATCGCAGATGACCAGATCGACCTGCTCTTTGCGCAGAATGTCGAGCGCCTCTGGACCGGCCATGGCCTCGAAAACGGTGTGGCCGAGATCCTCCAGCATCAGCGTCGTATTCATCAGGACCAGCCCGTCATCATCGACGGCGACGATGCGCAGCCCCTGCGGCGGGTTATCCGGTTTTTGCGGCGTGTCGGCCGGTGCTTCGGCAGTCTGCTCGGCAATGACGACAGGAAACCATAGCTCGGCCGTCGTGCCTTCGCCCAGCGTGCTCTTGAGGAGGAGCCGGCCGCCGGACTGGCTTGCGAGACCCTGCACCATGGAAAGGCCGAGGCCGGTGCCCTTACCGACACCCTTGGTGGTGAAGAACGGTGTGACCGCCTGCTCCAGCGTCTTCGCATCCATGCCCTCGCCTTCATCGATCACTGCTATTCTTATATAGCGGCCGGCCGACAGTGGCCCCTTGCCTGCGGTTATCGTTTCCTCGGACGCGCGAAGCACGATGCGGCCGCCGGAAGGCATGGCGTCGCGCGCGTTGACAACGAGATTGAGGATCGCCATCTCCAGCTGGTTGGGGTCGGTGAGGATTGTCGGCAGCCTGATCGGGAAGGAAGTCTCGATCGTGGTGAGGGGGCCGAGCGACCGGCTCAGAATGTCCATCATGCCGCGCACCAGGCCCGAGACGTCGATCGGCTCTATGTGCAGCTCCTGCCGGCGGGAAAAGGCAAGCATGCGCTGCGTCAAGGCAGCACCCCGCTGGGCGCCCTGCATGGCATTGTCGACCAGCGAAGTCAGCGAGCGGTCCTGTGGCATGCGCTTCTTCAGGAGTTCGAGACTGCCGAGCACGGCCATCAGCAGATTGTTGAAATCATGGGCGATGCCGCCGGTCAATTGGCCGATCGCCTCCATCTTCTGCGATTGGAAAAGCTCTTCGCGCGCCTGCTCCAACGCCCGCTGCGTTTCCATCTTTTCGGTGATGTCGCGGGTGATCTTGGCGAAACCGAGCACTTCGCCATCTTCGTCGCGGATAGCGTCGACGACGACGCTGCCCCAGAAACGGCTGCCATCCTTGCGGACACGCCAGCCTTCCCTTTCGAACCGGCCTTCGGCGCGCGCGACGCGGAGCGCCTTCTCCGGCAGGCCGGCCGCGCGATCCTCGGGCGTATAGAAGGTCGAGAAATGCCGGCCGATGATTTCATCAGGCCGATAACCCTTGATGCGCTCGGCGCCGAAATTCCAGCTGCTGACATTGCCGTCGGGATCGAGCATGTAGATCGCATAGTCCGAAACGCCCTGAACCAGACGGCGAAACTGCTCCTCGCTCTGGCGGATCGCGTGTTCGGCGGCCCTGCGTTCGGTCAGATCGCGGGTGATCTTGGCAAAGCCGACCAGTTCGCCGGAGGGGTGGCGGATCGGATCGATGACCACATGCGCCCAGAAGCGGCTGCCGTCCTTGCGCCGGCGCCAGCCCTCCCCCTCATACCGGCCCTCTTCCATCGCCGTGGCGAGCGCGCGCTCGGGGATACCCGCGGCGCGATCCTCATCCACATAGAAACGGGAAAAATGCTCGCCGAGAATCTCCGAAGGTTTGTAGCCTTTGAAACGTTGAGCGCCGGTATTCCAGCTGGTGACGATGCCTTCCGGGCTCAGCATGTAGATGGCGTAGTCGGTGATGGCATCGACCAGAAGACGAAAGCGCCCCTCTTCGTCAAGAGACGTATCATGTCGATCCAGCACTTCCATCTGCCCCTCTCGGTTACCAGCGCTCATAACGCGGCATCAGGCAGAAGGTTCCAAAATATCACACTTTTTCACACCGCCCTGACCTGCGGATGGAACCGCTCACCGATACGCTCGGCGGCTGCATAAGCCTGCGAGACGATCTCCGGCACGAGATCGATATCGGGCAGGCTGCCGAGGCCGAGCGGGCCGACGGCAAAAAGTCCGGCGACCGTCGAGCCGTCCTCCAGGAAAGGCTCGCCGCGCGCATTGACTGCCAGTCCGAGCGAAAGTTCGTCCGGCATGGCGAGGCCGGCGGAAAACAGGCTCTGCATCAGCGGCGCGGAAAGATCCGGCGCCCGGCAGCGGCAGTCGATGATGCGCTCGGCATGGATGACCTCCTCGACAGAGGAGCCGGCCGGCGTGAAGAACAGACCGCTCAGGCCCCGGCGGCCGGCCCGGCCGCGGCGCAGCACCGTGCGGCCTTCGGCAAGCTCGCGTTTCAGGCGCAGGTGCATGGCCTCCGGCAGGCGATTGCGGTGACTGTCGTAGATTGCCCGCAAATGGCGGTTGAACTGATGTTTGTCGCGGGCCGGCAGCGATCTCCACAGGGAGCGGGCATGTTTCCTCAGCCCGTTCATCACCGATTGCCAGCTTCGCCCCTCCTCTTCCGCCTCGCGACAGGCCTGGCGGATGAAGCGCACGATGTCGGGCAGGCTCTCCGGCAGCGCTTCGGCCGGAAACACCGGATCGGCGGAATTCGGCGTATGGCTCTGGGGCAGGAAGCCGCGCCGCGAAATGATCGTCACCTGGCCGGCAAAACCGGAATCGCGCAGCTGCAGCAACTGATCGACGACGCGAATGCCGCTGCCGAGCAACACGGCATGCGGCCGCGCGACAAGGCGCTGAGCCCTGACCGGCGAAGGATCCGGCTCGCCGGCGTCCGGTTCACCCAGGCCGTAGCCGGTGGCGAGAATCACGGTATCGAACAGCGGATTGGCCGGATTGGCGCTTTCGAGCAGGAAGCGGTTGCCATGGCTCCGGCGGATCGCCACCACAGGATCGTTGCAGACCTGGACGGTGATGTCCCGGCGTGCGGCGAGCGCTTCCGAAAAGCGCTGATAGACGTAATCGCTGAAGATCTCCTTCGGCACGAAGATCTGCCGGAAACCGGGAATGGCGGCCGGTACGGCAGCGCGGAAAGCGGCGTTGCTACAGAGCCAGTCGTTGAAATCGTCGCTGTCGCCGACCGAAACCGAGAGATCACGCACGCGGGTGTTGAGGATCGTCGAGGCGCGGGCGGCGGCCAGCGCCTGGCCGCCACTGACCGACGAATTCGGATCGAACAACTGCAGATGGAAAGGTGCGCGCAGCGTCTTCATCAGCGCAATGGCCGTCATCATTCCGGAGAAGCCGCGCCCGACGATCGCAATGCGCGGCACGGCTGAGATCTGCGCCGCCGCCTTGGCCCTTCCGGAAAAAAGTCCCTGAACCGTCATCGCAACTCCTTTGCGCTTCATTCGCAGCCTGGGCTCGATCGAGGTTTCAACGCATAAACAGCGGCTTACGCGTTGATGAGGGTTACGCGGCCATTCGCGCCGCAGCTCGGGCCTCACCGGGGCCCCCCAAGAAAACGAGGGCATGATCCCTCGCCATAGTCTATTAAACTAGTCGTGTATGAAAGCGCCAAAAACCGGAAGTGGCAAGAGGTTTGTTAGACACGCGATTAAGTCATTGATACCGCAGAAGATTTTTGATTTCTCCCGAAGTGGCCATGCCGCTGCCTTCGCCGCGGTCGTGCTTGCCAAGTCTGATCGGCCTGCTCGGACGGTCCTGAAGGCACCGTTCAATCAGGCTCCCCATACGCCTATCAACATCTTGAGAAACCGCTCCGCCGCAGGCGACAACGTGCCGCCGCGGCGGCGAACCACACCGATCGTTCGAGATATCTCGGGGTTGCGAATAGGGCGGGTGATCAGGAACGGATGATCTTCTCGCGGGGTTGCCATTCGAGGCAGCACCGAAATCCCAAGGCCCGCCTCCACCAGCCCAAGGGAGGTAGACAGATGAGTTACCTCATAGAACCAGCGCAGCTTAATGTTCGATTTTGCCAGTGCCGCGTCGAGCAGCGTTCTGTTGCCGCTCGACCGATGAACGGTGATCACGTGATAAGGCTCTAACTCCGCCCACTCGACCCATTGTTTTGCTGCAAGAGGATGATCCTTGCGCGCTGCAAGTACGAATGGGTCTTCCGCAAGCCGCTCGAAGGTAAGGTCCGGGTCGGAGGTGCCCATGATATTGATTCCGAATTCCACTTCCCCGCTTGCCACGGCTTGAAGCCCGTCGGTGGCAGGCAGATCGAGGATACGAAAGCGGATGTTCGGATATTCTTCATTGAACTGGCGAATGACCGTAGGCAGGAAGTAGAATGCCGCGGTTGGAAGACATGCGATAGTCACCAACCCCCCTCGATTGGCTCCAACGTCACGCACAGCAAAGAGGGAGCCATCGAACTCCTCCAGCATGCGTCGGACGAGGGGCACCAGTTCCGTCCCGAGGGCCGTCGCTGACACATGCCTGGTTGTGCGTTCCAGAAGCGGTGCCCCGATGGCCTGCTCCAGTTTTTGAATGCGGCGGCTCAACGCAGGCTGCGACATATGCAGGGCATCGGCCGCGCGATTGAAGCTCTCCAGTTCTACGACGCTCAGGAAGGCTCTTAGGTCGAGGATCTCACAATTAATGCTCATTTCGCATCAATCCTTCAAATCTTAGCATTTTACAAATAAAAAATTCTTCCAATAATCGGATCAAACAACGCCGATTGATACGGTGATGGCATAATTCCGGCGAAAGCACAACCGATGAACGATCTGATGGCTATTCCCTGCGTTCTGATGAGAGGAGGCACCTCGAAAGGCCCTTTCTTCCTCGCCAGGGATCTTCCCGCGGACACCGACCAGCGTGACAAGATTCTGCTGTCGATCATGGGCTCGGGTCATCCGTTGCAAATCGACGGAATTGGCGGGGGCAACCCGGTTACCAGCAAGGTCGCCATCATCGGACCTGCCAGCGTTCCCAGCGCAGACGTGGATTATCTCTTTGCCCAGGTGCGAGTCGACCAACAGATCGTCGATACCTCGCCGAACTGCGGCAACATGCTCGCCGCAGTTGGCCCGTTTGCCATCGAGGCTGGACTGGTTCCGGTGCGTGGAGAGACGACGCTCGTTCGGATCCATAACGTCAACACCAGCAAGCTGATCGAGGCCGAAGTTCCCACTCCGAATGGCAGCGTCTCCTATCTCGGTGAAGCTGCAATCGACGGAGTGCCCGGGCGCGCCGCGCCAATTGCGCTTACTTTCATGGACGCAGCCGGAGCTCGTACCGGACGGCTCTTTCCCACCGGCAAAGCCATCGACCTGATCGGCGGCGTGGCTGTCACCTGCATCGACTGCGCCATGCCGATGATCCTGATCGAGGCAGTTTCGATCGGCGCAACCGGGCTGGAATCGGCAGCCGAACTCAATGCTGACAGGGAATTGCTGGAACGGCTGGAAGAGCTGCGGATTGCGGCTGGCGAACGAATGGGCCTTGGAAACGTGCGCAACCAGGTAACGCCAAAGCCGGTGCTCATATCGCGGCCAAAGGCCGGAGGCGACCTCAGCGTACGTTATTTCATGCCGCATCAATGTCATCCGTCGCTGGCAACCACGGGCGCCGTCGGAATTGCCACAGCCTGCATCACCAAGGATACGGTCGCTTCGCTTCTGATCGGCCGGAGGGCCCCTCCGCTTGTTCTTTCCATCGAGCACCCCAGCGGCCACCTGGACGTCAAGCTGTATGAACGGGACGGCAAGACCGTCGCCGGAATCCTTCGCACCGCCCGCCGGCTGTTCGAGGGACATGTGCTAGCAAAACCTGTCACGCAACTGGGTTGCGCGGCATAATAGCTCTGGCCGCCAGGAGGGCGCCAACAACAGGAGGAGAATATCATCATGCGCAAGCTTATGCTCGCCCTCGCGGCAACCGTCGCGCTCGCCGGCTCCGCACTTGCGGATCCGGTCCGTATCAGCGTCGGCTCTTACAACCTCAATAATCTTCCGTTTCCCGTCGCCCAGGGGCTTGGCCTTTATGAAAAGGAAGGGCTGGAGGTGACCGTAGAAAATTTTGCGTCGGGCGGTTCTAAGACGCTTCAGGCGCTTGTTGCCGGCTCAACCGACATCGCCGTCGGCTTCTACGATCATACGATCCAGATGCAATCGCAGAAGAAGGCCGTCGTCGCCTTCGTACAGCTCGCCCGCAATTCAGGGCTCGTATTGGCTGGCGGCAAGGGCAGCAAATTCGATCCGGCAAAGCCGGAAACGATCAAAGGCGCAAAAATCGGTATCACCTCGCCGGGTTCGTCCTCCGATTTCTTTGTTCGCTATTACCTGCAGCGCAACGGCTTGTCCGCAAGCGACGTGTCGCTGATCGGTGTTGGCTCCGGCTCTTCCGCCGTCGCAGCGCTCGAACAGCAGAAGGTCGACCTGCTCGTCAACTACGATCCGGCTGCGACGTTCATCGAAGCCAAGGGCGTCGGCAAGATCCTGATCGATGGGCGCAGCGACGACGGTGCCAGAGCGATCTATGGCGGGATTTACCCGACCTCCGTCCTCTATGCCACGCAAAGTTATATCGAGGAAAATCCCGAGACGATCCAGAAGGTCACCAATGCGACGGTCAAAGCGCTCGAATGGATGAACAGCCACTCCGCGGAAGAAATCGTGGAGAAGCTCCCGAAGGAGTTCATTTCCGGCGATCGTGACACCTACGTCAAGGCGGTCGAGAACGCCAAGGCGATCTTCTCGAAGGACGGGCGCATTAACGAGGAGGACATCAAGATCCCGCTCGCCGTCCTGAAGAGCTTTAACGACAAAGTCGCCGCGGGTGAAATCGACCTAGCGAAAACCTACACGAACGAGTTCGTCGGCAAGGTCCCGAACGCCGCTGCCAACTGATAGGAGGAGGTCATGGAATTGGCCGTCGTGAAAACTGCACCCCCGACCAACCGTCCGGATCATTCGAAGCCGATGGTTTCCATCGACGCAATCACCATGTCCTTCGGTGCTTATGTGGCGGTGCAGGAGGTTAATCTAAGCGTCTCCGATGGCGAATTCCTGGCCATCGTCGGACCGACTGGATGCGGCAAAAGCACCATACTTAACGCAATTGCCGGTCTTCTGAAGCCTGCCAGCGGCACTGTTTCCATCGACGGTCAGCCGGTCCGCGGGGTCCAGACCGATATAGGTTACCTGTTCCAACAGGACGCACTGCTTCCGTAGAAGACCGCAATCGAGAACGTGGAACTCGGTCCCATGTTCAAGGGTGTCGGAGCTGCCGAACGTCGGGAGCACTCGATGAGATGGCTGGCGAAGGTCGGATTGAAGGGGTTCGAGCATCGATATCCGCATCAACTTTCCGGCGGCCAGCGCAAGCGTGTGCAGATGGCACAGGCATTGATCACCGGCCCCAAGGTGATCCTGATGGACGAGCCTTTCTCCGCGCTCGATATCCATACCCGCCACCTGATGCAGAACGAGCTGCTGCGGCTTTGGCAGGAGGAACGGCGCGCAGTGGTGATGATAACGCACGACCTCGAGGAGGCGATCGCCCTTGGCGATCGGGTCGTCGTGCTTGCCGCCGGACCGCGCTCGCGCGTCATCGACAGCTTCCCCGTCAACCTCGAACGCCCGCGTGATGTCGCCGAAATCAAGCTCGATCCGCGCTTCCTGGATCTCTATCGCAACATCTGGTCATCGCTGCGCGGTGAAGTGGAGAAAAGCTATGAACGTCATGACTGAACGCCTCATTCAAATCGTGCTGCTCGTGGCAATTGTCGGCGGCTGGCAGCTCGGTGTCGCGGCAGGCGTCATAGACGTCTTCTTTTTCCCGGCTCCTCTCGACATCTTCGACCAGGTCTTATCCTGGGTGGCCGACGTCGACTTCTACAGCCACGTCGCCATCACGCTGACAGAAACCGTGCTCGGCTACCTCGTCGGAACGGCACTCGGCGTCGCCGCAGGCGTGTGGCTTGGTCTCAGCCGTTCGGCTGCGCGCATTCTCGACCCCTTCATCAAGGGGCTGAACGCAATACCGCGCGTCGTGCTCGCGCCGATCTTCGTGCTCTGGCTCGGCCTTGGGCTGTGGTCCAAGGTGGCGCTCGCCGTGACGTTGGTATTCTTCGTGACGTTCTTCAACGCGATGCAAGGCGTGCGCGAAGTCAACCCGGTGGTGCTGTCGAACGCCCGCATTTTGGGCGGCAATCGGAGGGACCTGCTTCGCCATGTCTATTTCCCGGCAGCGGCGAGCTGGATTCTGTCGTCGTTGCGTACTTCGGTGGGCTTCGCCGTTGTGGGGGCCATCATCGGCGAGTATCTCGGCTCTTCCGCCGGGCTCGGTTATCTGATCGCTCAGGCCGAAGGCAATTTTGATGCGGTCGGCGTCTTCGCGGGCATCCTGATCCTCGCGATCTTTGTCTTGATCATCGACAGCATTCTGGACATCGCCGAGAAGCATCTCATCAAGTGGCGAACAAGTGCTTCTGAACGGCCGGCGTGACGATCGTCGCGGCAACCGAAAGAACTACCGGCACGCGTTCTCCCTTACACAAGAAAGGGAGAACGCAAGCGTTCTGAGCGAGAGGACTTCGAACGAAACGTAATATTCGCCGTTGCCTTGTCGACGAGATAGATCATCCGATCGGTCGGACACACAAAAAGTCCCTGAACCGTCATCGCAACTCCTTTGCGGCTTCATCCGCACCTGGGGTTGATCGAAGTTTCAACGCATAAACGGCCGGTCACGCGTCGATGAAGGTAGGTCATGCGGCAATTCTCCCTGGCAAGAGCTTTATTGCCGAATCGATCTAACGCGTTAAACTGAATGCATATTTGAAGCGCTGCCCGCGATTGGCCTCAGCCGCCCTCGCCCGGATATGGCTTCGCCTTCAACAGACCTGCCAAATGCGCCGTGTTGCGGGCCAACATGTTGACGGCCTTGGTCACGACCTTCGGCACCTTGTCGAGATCGACGAAATTGGTTGAACCCATCGCTACTCCGACCCAGTAGGCGACGGCATTGGCCGGAATGGTGAAACCGACATCATTGAGCGCCTGGTAGAGTTCGGCCGAGATATGATGGGCGCCGTCCTCGTTGCCGACGACGGCAACGGCTGCCACCCTGCCGTAAGACACCATACGGCCCTGATCGTCTGTCTCGTCGAGGAAGGCGTCCATGCGCTCGAGCGCCCGCTTGCAGACGCTGGACGGCTGGCCGAGCCAGATCGGCGTCGCCATCAGCAGGATATCGGCGTCGAGCAGCTTTGCGCGAATATCCGGCCAGTCGTCGCCGGCGCCCTCGTCCGAGCTCACGCCCGGCTTGACGTTGAAATCGGCAAGGCGGAGCACTTCGGTCACGACGCCGTATTCGGACATCGCCTTGTCGATGAGAGCGATCATCCGGTCGGTCGATGACGGATCCTTGGCGTCGCTGGTCTTCAGCGTCGCGTTGAGAGCAAGGGCTTTCAGCGGCATGGGTCTCTCCGTAACGGGCGCCTCTCGGGCCTTGCTGCTGCAACCCACCCGCGCGCCGATAGTTCCCGAGAGGGATGCGTGAGGGCCTCACGCAAAAATAACCAGTTGGTGAATTCTTTACTTGAACGCCCAGTTGGAATCGGCAAAAATGACGGTGCTATCAATCCCTTCATGGATTTGCCGTCTTTTCGGGCCAGCGTCCGAGCACCACATCTATTGGAAAAATACCGTGAGCAGCGATGCGTCAACACGCGCGACGAAGCCTTCGGCTTCGATGGCGCTTGCAACTGCGGCAGGCTGGGGCCGAGGCCTCTATACACTGGTGCGCATCACCGTGATGGCCTTCCGCCATCCCTGGCAGGCCGGCTTGGCGATTGGCGCCACCCTCATCGCCTCCACCTTCCAGCTGATGATCCCCCGCCTTCTTGGCCGGGCGGTCGACCACACGCAGATGGCGATGGGCGGCGGTGCGGCCGGCCAGGCGGCGCAAGACGCGCTTCTGACCACGGCGTTGCTATTGCTCGGCGCCAGCGTGCTGCGCGGTCTCTTCACCATGGTGCAGAACTATTTCAGCGAATCCGTCGGTCACCACATGGGCTACGAGCTGCGCCTGGCCTGCTACGAGAAAATCCAGCGCCTCTCCTTCAGCTTTCACGATACGGTCCATTCCGGCGACCTGATCACCGTCGGCCTGCTCGATCTCGAGGGCGTGCGCATGTATTTTTCCACCGCGCTGGTCCGCATGGTCCTGCTGTCGATCCTGATCGGCATCGGCGCCTATATGCTGCTGTCGACAGATGTCGTGCTCGGGCTGCTGGCGCTCTCCTTCGTGCCCTTCGTCGGTTGGCGCTCCTCGGTGACGCAGCTCAGGCTGCGGGCCACCTGGCTCGACCTCCAGGAGCGGCTGTCGGTGCTGACCCGGATCATGGAGGAGAATCTCGGCGGCATTCGCGTCGTGCGGGCCTTTGCCGCCCAGGAACACGAACTGTCGAAGTTCGAGGCCGCCTCGAAGAACGCGCTGGCGCTTGCGCATCAGCGGGTCGGCATCCGCGTCGTCAACACCAGCGCCATGACCTTCTCCTTCTTCGCCGCCATGGGCCTCGTGCTCTGGGTCGGCGGCGGCAAGGTCATGTCGGGCGAGATCACCGTCGGCACGCTCGCCTCGTTCCTGACCTTCATGACCATCCTGCAGATGCCGGTGCGCCAGCTCGGCCTGATGGTCAATGCCTTTGCCCGCGCCTCCACCTGCGGCTCGCGGCTCTTTGCTCTGCTCGACCTCGACATCGCGATCAAGGATGCGCCGGACGCGACGGATTTGGCGGTGACGGAGGGCGTGCTGCGCTTCGAGAATGTCAGCTTCGCCTATCCCGGCTCGGAAAAGCGCACCGTGCTCCATGATGTCTCCCTTGAAGCCAGGCGCGGCCAGACGATCGGCATCGTCGGCCCTCCCGGCAGCGGCAAGTCGACCATCGCCCATCTGATCCCGCGCTTCTACGATGTCAGCGGCGGCAGGATTACCATCGACGGCCAGGACATCCGCAAGGCGACACTGCAGTCGCTGCGCCGGGCTGTCGCCGTCGTGCAGCAGGATTCCTTCCTGTTCACGACGACGATCGAGAACAACATCGCCTATGGCGACCCCTGGGCCAAGGAAAGCCGCATCGAACGCGCCAGCGAAAGCGCTCAACTGCACAATTACGTGCTCGGCCTTCCCACCGGTTACGGCACCGTCGTCGGCGAGCGCGGCGTGTCGCTCTCCGGCGGACAGCGCCAACGTCTTTCGATCGCCCGCGCCCTGATGCTGAAGCCGGCGGTGATGGTGTTCGACGATTCGACGGCGGCAATCGACGCGGCCACCGAGCAGCGCATCCGCAGCGCCATGCGCCGCTACGCCGCCGACCGGGTGACCATCATCGTTGCCCATCGCCTGAGCTCGCTTATGCATGCCGACCTGATCCTGTTCGTCGAAGACGGACGGATCGTCGAGCGCGGCACGCATCAGGCGCTGCTTTCGCTCGGCGGGCGCTACAAGGCGCTCTACGATCTGCAGGTGCGGCCGGGCGACGAGGTGTTGAGCGCGTGATGAGATGCCTCTCTTCTCCCCACTGGGGAGAAGTGCCGAGCAAAGCGAGGCGAAGAGGGCGAGGAGCGACAGCGACGAGTGCCCTGAGCGGAAGCGAAGGGCAAAGAGGGCGTGCCGTGCGGCCCCCCCCTCCGCCCTTCGGGCACCGTCCTTCGGACCCCCCGCTGGGGAGAAGGGGACACGCAATGAACGTGCTGGCCACCTGACATGATGGCCGCAGGAGGAAAGACATGGCCGAGGAACTGGAAACAGAGCGTCCCGACGTTCGCGAGGATGGGCGCCGTCCGCCGCGGGCGGTGGTCGGTTCGCATCGCGTCGAGGAGGAAATGTTCGGCAAGGCCTTCGACGGCAACATCATCAAGCGCATCTGGGCTTTCGTTCGCCCCTACCGCACCCAGGTTCTCTGGGCTGTTGTCGCCGTGCTGACCTTCACGACGATGCAATTGCTGATCCCGCTGATCATCCGTTACGCCATCGATCACGGCATGTCGCCGGGCGGCAATCATGCGGCGCTGATCTGGGCTGTTGCCGCCTTCACCATCGCCATCCTTATCAATTATGCGGCAAGCTACGCGCAGGAGACGCTGGTCGGCAATGTCGCGGAAGAGGTGCTCTTCGACATCCGCAAGGCGATGTTTTCGCATCTCCAGCGCGTCTCGCTCTCCTTCATGGACAAGACCGAAGTGGGGCGGCTGATGTCGCGCCTGCAGGGCGACGTCAACTCGATGCAGGAATTCCTCGAAACCTCGGTGCTGTCCGTCGGCGACATCGTGCTGCTCTTCGGCATCGTCTTCGTGATGCTCTATCTCGATTTCAAGCTGGGGCTGCTGACGCTTTCGGTGCTGCCGGTGCTGTTCGTCGTCCGGCTGTTCTGGCTGCCGCTCGCCCGCAAGTCCTTCATGGCCGCGCACGAGACCAATTCGGTCGCCAACGGCGCGCTTGCCGAAGCGATCCACGGCGTGCGCGCCGTCCAGAGCATGGACCGGCAGGGCGTCAACTTCACGCTCTACGACGACAAGGCGCATGCCAATCTCAAAACGCATCTGACGGCCGCGCGTTATGCCCAGGTGATGGTGCCGATCGTCGACAGCCTGACCGGCGTGGCGATGGCGCTCGTCATCGTCGTCGGCGGCGCCCGCGTTCTCAACCAGGCGCTCGATGTCGGCGTGCTCGTCGCGTTCCTCTTCTATATCCAGCGCTTCTTCGACCCGATCCGCTCGCTGACCCTGCAATATTCGGTGATGCAGCGCGCCATGGCTTCGGGCCAGCGGCTGACCGAAGTGCTCGACGTCCCCGTCGACATCAAGGACGCGCCTGACGCCAAGACCCTGTCGCGCGACATGGACGGCTCGGTGGAATTCAAGGATGTCGTCTTCGGCTACAATCCGAAGCATCCGGTGCTGAAACATGTGAGCTTCAAGGTCAATCCCGGTGAGACGGTGGCGCTGGTCGGGCCGACGGGCTCCGGCAAATCGAGCTGCATGTCGCTAATCCATCGCTTCTACGACGTGCAGCAAGGCCAGGTGCTGGTCGGCGGCCACGACGTGCGTGACCTGACCCAGGATTCGCTCGGAGCGCAGATCGCCATGGTGCTGCAGGAACCCTTCCTCTTCACCGGCACCGTCTTCGAAAACATCCGCTACCATAAGCTGGAAGCGACGCGCGAACAGGTGATCGAGGCGGCCAGGGCCGTCGGCGCGCATGATTTCGTCATGCGCCTGCCCGATGGCTATGACAGCATTCTCGGCGAGCGCGGCGGCAATCTCTCGCTCGGCCAGCGCCAGCTTTTGAGCTTTGCCCGCGCCCTTGTGGCGGATGCGAAGATCCTCGTGCTCGACGAGGCAACCGCCAATATCGACAGCTATACCGAGATGCTGATCCAGAAGGCGCTGGTGAAGCTGCTCGAAAACCGCACCGGCCTCGTCATCGCCCATCGCCTGGCGACGATCCGCGAAGCCGACCGCATCATCGTGCTGCAGAACGGCGAAATCATCGAAAGCGGCGACCACCGCCAGCTGATGAAGAACGGCAAGCTCTATTCCAGACTCTACAATCTCAACTACGCCTCGTTCGACGATATTCCCGAGGACGTGCTGGAAGAGACGACGGCGGCGGGGCCGGCAACTTGATGGGGATGACTTGCGTTAACGCGTGTCGTAAAGATTGAACGAACAAACGCGTTCCTGCCGCATTTCCCTCTTATCCGGGGCAAGTGCCACTGAGGAGAATGTCATGAAGAGAATTATTAGCAGCCTGTTGATCGCGACGGCCCTTGTTGGATCGGCTATTCAGCCTGCTGCGGCGCGTGACCACCATCATCACGACAATACCGGCCGGATCATCGCCGGCGGCGTCGCGGCAGGTGTCGTCGGCGGCCTGATCGGCGGCGCACTCGCCAATGGCGGCCCTCGCTACGTCGATGAAGGCCCTCGTTATGTCGAGCCGGCGCCGAGGTGCTGGTATGAGGACCGCGACGTCCGCAACCGCTATGACGGCTATTACCATACCGAAACCGTGCGGGTCTGCGAATAGCCCCTGAATTCTTGCAGCGGCATTGGTTTTAATCGCCGCCGGTTTGCCTCCAGCCGAGGCTGCGTCCCGCAGCCTCGGTTTTTTGTGCGACATCCCGGCCGCTCGTCCGGGCCTAAGACCCCCTCCATGCCGCACCGTTTCACGTAAAAGTCCAACAAGATCTCTTCTTTGATCGCCGCCGAGACCGTGGCTTAGCCCCTCCCCCTTGTGGGGAGCGGTCTTAGCGTGAGCCGGCACGCCAACGAACAGCACGCAAAAGATCCCGCCCATCCCGCCGCCTGTCATCCGGCTGTCAGAGACGCGCAATAGTTGAGAGCCGATGGATGATGGTCCCGTGAACGGCGGCAAGGTGCTGAGAAAAGAGCGCATGCGTTTCGTCAGCGCCGAACAGGTGGCGCAAATGGCGGGCGTTTCGCGCTCGGCTGTCTCGCGCACCTTTACGCCAGGCGCGAGCGTTGCGCCTGCAACGCGCGAGAAAGTGCTGCGGGCCGCCGAAGAGCTCGGCTATCACGTCAATGATCTGGCGCGCGGCGTGCTTGCCAATCAAAGCCGCCTCGTCGGCATGGTCGCCACACGGCCGGAGGTGGGTTTTCGCGCGCATCTGGCCGCCGCCCTTGCCAAAGCCCTGATCCGGCGCGGCAGCATTCCGATTCTGATCAACACCGGCCAGACGGAAGACGAACTGCTCGCCGCCCAGAAGATGCTGATCGGCCACCGCGCCGAGGCGATCATCATCCTGTCCGGCTCGCCGCCGGCGAGTTTCCTCGAACTCGCCCAGCGCAACGGCCAGCCGCTCGTCGTCATCGGCCGCTCGGAGCCCGACGCCGACCATGTGCGCGCCGGCAATTCCGAAGCCTCGCGCAAGGCGGCGACGGCCTTTTATGAAAGCGGCAGGCGTCAGCTGGCAGTGATCGGCTCCAACTCGGGAACGCCTGCTATCATGGAGCGCGAAAGCGCCTTCGTTTCGGCAGCCAAGTCGCTCGGTGCATCGGTCGTCGTCGCACGCGGCGACGATTCGGATTATCAGGGCGGCGTCACCGCCGGCCGCGCCCTCTTATCCAAAAGAATGAAGCCGGACGCCATCTTCTGCGCCAACGACCTGATCGCCTTCGGATTGATGGATGTCGCGCGCCTGGAAGCGCGGCTGCGCATTCCGGAGGATATCGCCGTCATCGGTTTCGACGACGTGCCGGAATCCTCCTGGCTGAGCTACCAGCTGACCACCTTCCGCCAGGACCCGGTGGTCATGGCGCAGCGCGCCGTCGATCTGATGGAGCGGCGGCTCGAAAACCCGGACTCGCCCCCGGCTTACGAACGCGTCATTCCGGAACTCATCATCCGCCAGAGCTTCAAGCCCTGACATCTCTCCCTGGCTTTTCGCGGGCGCAATCCTGTGGCAAGAAGGACCGGACACTGGGATCGAGGCGTTACGTTCTTTGCGCATTTGGGCGGCGTCGTCAGGGAGGAAGATCGCTGCAGATGAAAGGAATTCGCCAGCTCGCCGAGCACCTCGACATTTCGATCGGGACGGTGTCCCGGGCGTTGAACGGCAAGCCGGATGTCAATGAAGACACGCGCCGGCGCGTGCTGGCCGCCGCCGAAGAACTCGGTTATGTCGCCAACCAGTCGGGCCGCAGCCTGCGCCAGGGCATGACCAACGTCATCGGGCTGATGCTCGAGGTCAGCCGCGAGACGGTCGAGAACAGCGACGACTTCTTCCTCGGCGTCACCGACGGGCTGCAGAGCGTCTTTTCCCGCCACAAGCTCGATCTGGTCATGCTGCCCTGCCCCGATGACGAGGACCCGCATGAATATCTGAAGCGCATGGTGGCGCGCCGGCTCGTCGATGCGCTGATCATCTCGGCGACGCGGCGCACCGACCGGCGCATCGAGTTTCTGGAAAAGGCCCGCATCCCCTTCGTGGCGCTCGGCCGCAGTGCGTCCGGCGGCAGCTATACCTGGATGGATCTCGATTTCGAGGGCGTGGCGGCGCGCGGCGTCGACCGACTCGTCGCCAAAGGCCACCGGCGGATTGCGGTGGCGGCCCCCTCCTCCGACATCAATCTCGGCTACATCTTCCTCGACAGTTACCGTCAGGCGCTGAAACGGCACGGCATTCCCTTCGACCCCGCCCTCGTCATCCGTGTGAAGTCGAGTGAACAGGGCGGCTATCAGGCCGGCCACGAATTGCTGATGATCGAAGAGAGGCCGACCGCAATCATCCTGATCCACGAACTGATGGCGATCGGACTGTACCGGCGGCTTGCGGAAGCCGGCATCGTGCCCGGGCGCGACCTTGCCGTCGTCGGTTTCCGCGAAGAATCGCGCACACATTTCCTGCAGCCGACGCTGACCTCCTTCCGCATGTCGCTGCGCGATCTCGGCGCCCAACTCGGCGAAACCCTGCTCGCCACCATGCCGGCCTATGCCGACCATTATCCGCAGGGCGCGCGCAACAGGATCTGGCCGATGGAACTCGTTCCAGGCGAAAGCGACGCCTTCACACTGGCGGGCTGAACCCCGTCTATAGGCAAAGATTCAGCAGGGCCGGCTTGAGGCTGCCTGATGCTCTCGATCGGCTCGCCGACAATGGGCATTGCAGAAAGATGGCATGGCCGCACTCGTTGCCGGGTGCGGCCTGTTTCCGGCTATTCGGCGGCGGCGGCGGCGGCGACGCGGCGACCGATCGTCGCCTGGGTCAGCACGAAGGCCGAGAAGGCACAAAGCGCGATGCCCGCGGCCATTGGAACGGCGGTGCCATCGAAGAACAGGCTCGATACAACCATGGCGACGGCGGCAATCACGAAATGCAGCGTGCCCATCAGCGACGAGGCGGTGCCGGCGATCGCGCCGTGATCTTCAAGGGCAAGCACCGCGCTCGTTGGAATGACGAGGCCGAGGAAGCCGTAGCCGATGAACAGGAAGGTCGCCATAACAGGCAGCTGGTTGAAGCCTGAAGCCATCACCACCGCCATGACGATCATGGCCAGCGCAAAGGCGCTGACGGCAATCCGCATGACGCGCACCAGACCGAACCGCTCCCCGAGCCAGCCCGTCGCCTGCGATACCGCGAAGAAGGATACGGCATTGATCGAGAAGGCGAAGCTGTATTCGGTCGGCGTGAGCCCGTAATGCTGGATCAGCACGAAAGGAGAGTTGGCGAGATAGACGAGGAAGCTCGAAATGCCGAGGCCGCCGATGAAAGTCAGCGTCAGGAAATTGCGGTCGGCGAGCAGCAGACGATAGGCCTTCATGGCGCTGCCGAGGCCGCTGCCGTTGCGCTCCTCGGCCGGGCGGGTTTCCTCGAGCTGGGTGGAAAGCAGGACAAGGCCGATCACCGCGGCGCCGGTCACGGCCCAGAATACGCCGCGCCAGCCGGAGAGCTCGATGACGGCGCTGCCCGTCAGCGGCGCCAGGATCGGCGAGATCGAGAAGACCAGCATCAGCAGCGACATCAGCCGCGCGGCCTGGACACCGGTATGCATGTCGCGGACGATGGCCCGGGGAATGACCATGCCGGCGGCACCGCCGATGCCCTGGACGAAACGGAAGGCGATCAGCGTTTCGATATCGGTCGCAAATGCGCAACCGATCGACGCGACGGCGAAGAGGCCGATACCGAGATAGAGCGGCAGCTTGCGGCCCCACATGTCCGACAGCGGCCCGTAGACGAGCTGCGCAAGCGCAAAGGAGATAAAGAAAGCGAGCAGGGTCAGTTGGGTGACGCTGTTGTCGGCATGCAGGTCCTGGCCGATGGAGGGCAGCGCAGGCAGATACATGTCGATGGCAAAGGGACCGATGGCCGACAACAGGCCGAGAATGAGGGCAATGCGAAAGAAGGAAGCCGTCATAATGGTGATCTTTCGTAAAAGCGCAGCGGAGGCGCCGGATCGTCGCTCCGCACTCTTTGGAATCGACGCATCGTGCTCTCCGAAAATCAGTCCGATTTTCGCGCCGATGCGCTGGGTTCAATGATGATCGTTCGCGCGAAGACGAAGTTGGGAGCTCATATCTCCAGCGGCGGAACCAAGAGTGTCAATAAATTTGGACACGCCTGTAAAATTAGACGCCATTGTCTAAACCGTCAAGACATCTTATCTTCGCTCCATGAAAGACAGCATGACACCGGCAGACCGGATGGCGGGGCACACGCAGCGTGGACAATGCGCCAAGCGTATGTCGATCCTCGACGCCGCCGCCGATGTCTTCTGCCGCCAGGGTTTTTCAGCCGCCAGCATCGACGAGATCGCCGCCGTCGCCTGTGTCTCCCGCCAGACGATCTACAATCATTATCGTGAAAAGGAGACACTGTTCGTCGCCGTCGTCGAGGACGTCATGAACCGCGCCAATGCCATGCTCTTCTCCGTGCTGTCGACCTTTCCTGACAGCGCCGACAATCTGGAGGACGGTCTGACGGCATTTGCCGTGCGCCTCAATAAAAACTGCATCTGCAATCATGATGGAAAATTCCTGCGCAAACTGGTGCAGACGGAGGGCGAGCGATATCCGCACCTCTTCGAAAGCTGGCGCCAGCAGGGGCCGGGCAAACTAACCACCGCGCTTTCCGCGCTTCTCGCCCGCCTTGCCCACAGTCAAGCGCTTGCTATCGATGATTACGACGTCGCCGCCCGGCAGTTCGTGGCGCTCGCCAATGCCGACCTGCAGATGATGACGCTGTTCGGCGGCACACCCACCAATGAAGACCTGGAAAAGGCGGCGCGCAATGCCGTGCGCACCTTTCTGAAGGCCTATGGCTGCCCGAAGGCCGAAAAGGCCGGCGGAGAGCCGCAGCTTGCGGCCATGTCCGGCTGATCACCCCTTGCGATCATGTAAAAACAGTCATCTGCGCCGGCACGACCGCAAACATGCCCACGCGGCGCGCGGCAAGATATGTCACCAGCTGTTCGACAAGCGAAGGCACGACCGGCTTCTGGACGACGCCGACCGCTCCCTTGACGCCGCCGGCGACGATCTCGGGATTGCCGGTCATGAAGACGACGGCGATCCCATGCTCTTCCGCCAGCCGCCTGCCGAGCTCAGGCCCGGTCGGGCCATCGGCGAGATTGACGTCGACGAAGGCGATATCGGCGGACGGCGCCAGCCGCAGCGCCTGTTCGCGGTCATTCGCAAGGCCCGCGACCTGCATGCCAATGCCTTCCACGGTCGCGCCGAGATCAAGCGCGATGAGGAATTCATCTTCGACGATCAATACTCTCTGCTTCATGAGATCATCTCGTTGGCAGCGCCGCACGACGTTGGTGGCCATGATTCGTCCTCTTGTTACGCACATACTTCGAAAGAAGGAGCCGCTCGGCAGTCTTCCCTGCCCGAAACTCATTGTCGTAACGGGAAACCTGACGATATGTTCCGGGGTGAAACGCGATTTTTGCCGCTTAACGCATTGTTAACGTTGACAAATCCTTAACACGACGCCGGCAAGGCAAAAACCTGCCGCTCAATCACCTTGAATCAACCGCCTACTTCTGGATGAGAGCGGGCAATGATACGATCGGATTATTCCATCGGGCTCGGCGATTGAGGATCACGTTGCGAACTAAATTTGTTGTCCTGGTCATCGTGGCCGTCAGCCTGTTTGCCTATACCAAAGTGATGGCCAGGATCGGCTCGGGCCTGCCGCCCGCGGATGCACCGCCGGAGCAACGCGCCGACCTCATTCGCGTTTACAAGTCCGAACGCCGCATGGTCCTTTTCAGAGGCGACGCTGCGATCTCGACCTATCAGATTTCACTTGGAAGTGCTGCCGATGCAGGCCCCAAGCAGCGCGAAGGCGACGAGAAAACACCGGAAGGGCGTTATGAAATAGACTGGCGCAATCCAAAATCCGTGGCCCATCTCAGCCTGCACATTTCCTATCCGAATCCGAAAGAGCAACATGAGGCTGAAGTGATAGGCTATCGGCCCGGCGGCAGCATCATGATCCACGGGCTGCCGAATGGCTGGGGCCTGCTCGGAGGGATGCATCGCCTGTGGGATTGGACGGATGGCTGTATAGCGGTCACCGATAGGGAGATGCGGGAAATTTGGGCCCGCGTTCCCGATCATACGCCCATCGACATCATGCCTTGAGCGACTGCGATCCGTACCGGGATCAACCGCCGAAACTGAGCAGGCTCAATTCAGCCCTTGGTCTTCCCGACGAGCACCGGCTGGCTGCGGTAGTCGGCGGGAAACAGCGCCTTCAAATTCTCGATCTTCGGCAGGTCGTTGTAGACGATATAGGGGTAGGTCGGATTGCGCGTCAGGAAATCCTGGTGATAGGCCTCGGCGGGATAGAAGCCGGCGGCATCGGACACCTTGGTGACGATCGGCTTCGGGAAGACATGGGCCTTGTCGAGCTGATCGATGTAGCGCTCGGCCACCTCTCGCTGCCCGGTGGCGGTGACGAACAGCACCGAGCGGTACTGGGTGCCGCGGTCCGGTCCCTGAAAATTCAGCTGCGTCGGGTTGTGCGCCACGGAGAAGAAGATCTGCAGCAACCTGCCGTAGGTCACCTTTTTCGGGTCGAACCTGACCTCGACGGCTTCGGCGTGGCCGGTCGAGCCGGTGCTGACCGTTTCGTATTGCGCCGTTTCAGCCTCGCCGCCGGCATAACCGGAGACGGCGCTCTCGATCCCATTCACATGCTGGAAGACACCCTGAACGCCCCAGAAACAGCCGCCGGCAAAAATGGCGGTCTCGGTGCTCGACCTGACGGCTTCGTCCATGGCCGGCGGCGGAATGACGACCGCTTTCTCGGCGGCGCCTGCTATGCCCGTGTCGAGCAAGACAGCAGTGGCGGCAAGGAGCACGGCAAGGCTCCAGCGGTTGGAAGACATGGACATGTGCGCTACCTCCTGGCGGTCGCTCAAATCCTTGCTCATCCTTGCCAAAGCGGCAAATCACAAGCCGTTCACTCACGCCGATGTGACAACTAAATGAAAGCGTGTGCTTGAAGGCGAAACAGCGCCCAAGTTGAGTTGACAATCTCATGAGGAGTGAGGAGAGTGCCGCCGGTCTGAGCCAGCATTCCGGGGGGAACCTATGTCCGTGCGCTCGTTCTTTGCTTTCGCCACCATCGCATTTTTTTCCGCGATCGCCATCGGCCTTCCAGCCGCCGCTGCGGAGACCAAGCGTGACATCCAGACGATCAAGGATGCCGATTTCTTCGGCTTCGATCTTCGCACCGAGCAGAACGTCTCGCTCGACCAGTGCAAGACCTCCTGCATCGGCGATAAGAGCTGCAAGGCCTTCACCTACAATCCCAAGGTGAAATGGTGCTTCCTGAAATCCGATTTCAAGACGATGAACGCCTTCCCCGGCGCCATCGCCGGCAAGATCGTCGAGACGGCAGCCCAGAAGGAACCGGATATCGGCGCCGCGCCGCGCCCGACCTTCCTAACCAACGACCTCATTCAGCAGGCCCACGACTTCAAGGACAATCTTGCCCTGACAGACGGCCAGCAGGGCCAGGGCGCCGACAGCCTGACGGCCAATGCCCGTCTCGACATGACGGCCAACAACCTGACCGACGCGCTGATCGCGTTCCACGGCGCGCTGTCGCTCACGCCCGATGATGCCGATCTCTGGCTCGAAACTGCCCGCGCCGCAATTTCCTTCGGCAGCACGGAAAGCAGCGTCACCGGTCAGGCCGTGGTCGACGCGCTGAACGGCTACGAGCTGACCCGGACCAAGGCCAAGCGCGCCGAGGCGCTCGCCGTGCTGGCCACCGCTCTCGAACGAAACGCCAATTACCGCCCGGCGCTCGACGCCTACAAGGCGAGCTTGGCGCTGGTTGCCTCCGACGAGGTGCAGACCGCCTACCTGCAGCTCAAATCGACGCAGGGCTTCCGCATCACCGAACACACGGTCGACGCCGACAGCGCCACGCCGCGGGCCTGTGCCACCTTCTCGGAGGCGCTGATCAAGACCACCGACTATACGCCCTTCGTGACGCTGAACGGCGAGGCGCCAAAGGCGGTCGAGACCAAGGATAAACAGATCTGCGTCGAGGGCCTGACGCACGGCCAGACCTACAAGATCGCCTTCCGCACCGGCCTGCCGTCATCGGTCGACGAGACGCTCGACGCGCCTGTTTCCATCGACGTCTATATCAAGGACCGCAGCCAGATGGTGCGCTTCACCGGCGACAGCTTCGTGTTGCCCTCGACAGCGCGCCGCGGCATCCCGATCGTTTCGGTCAACCTGACCTCGGCCAACCTCAAACTCTACCGCATCGGCGACCGCGCCATCGCGCCGCTCTTGACCAACTCGCAGTTCCTGACCCAGCTCGACGGCTACAGCGCCCAGAACATCGAGGAACAGAGCGGCGAGCTGGTCTGGCAGGGGTCGATCGACATCGCCAACGAGCTCAACAAGGACATCATCACCAGCTTCCCCGTCGACGAGGCGCTGCCCGAACGCAAGCCCGGCATCTACGTGATGACGGCGACGGCGCCGAATGCGCCGGCGCAGGAGTGGGATTCACAGGCGACGCAATGGTTCCTCGTCTCCGACATCGGCGTCAGCACCTATGCCGGCGCCGACGGGCTCAACGTCTTCACCCGTTCGCTTGCCTCGGCAAAGCCGATATCAGGCGTCGAATTGCAGCTGCTTGCCAAGAACAACGAGGTGCTCGGCACGGCGACGACCGACGAAAACGGCCGCGCCACCTTCACCGCCGGCCTGATCCGCGGAACGGCGGCGCTGACGCCCGCCGTCATCGCCGCCAGGAACGGCACGGCGGACTATGTGTTCCTCGACATGACGCGGGCCGGCTTCGATCTCTCCGACCGCGGTGTTACCGGCCGCGCCTCACCCGGCGCGATCGACGTGCTGACCTTTACCGAACGCGGCATCTACCGCGCCGGCGAAACCGTCCATGCTCAGGCGCTTGCCCGCGACACCGACGGCAATGCCATCGAGAATCTGCCGCTGACTTTCATCTTCAGCCGGCCGGATGGCGTCGAAGACCGCCGGATCGTCAGCCAGACCAGCAATCTCGGCGGTTATTCCGTCGATTTCGCCACCCAGGCAAACGCCATGCGTGGCACCTGGACGATGAACATCTTCACCGACCCGAAGGGCAGCGCGATCGCCAGCAAGAGTTTCCTCGTCGACGATTTCGTGCCCGATCGCACCGACATGGAGATCAAGACCGAGGCCACGGAGATCGGCCCGGATACGCCGGCGAACATCACCATCTCAGGCAAATATCTCTATGGCGCCCCGGCCGTCGGCCTGACGCTCGAGGGCGATGTTGTCGTCAAGCCGACGCGTGAGAGCGCCGCCTATAAGGGCTTCCTCTTCGGGCTTGCCGACGAGGAGGCGAACGAGGATTCGCGTCTGCCGATCGAGGGGCTGCCCGAACTCGACGAAAACGGCGAAGCTTCGACGGACCTCACCGTCGGCGACCTGCCGGCAACGACGCAGCTGCTCAACGCCACCATTTATATGCGCATGCAGGAAGCGGGCGGTCGCGCCATCGAGCGCTCGCTTGTCCTTCCCGTGAAGAACGATCGCGCTTCGATCGGCATCAAGCCGGAATTTTCCGACGAGCTGCCCGAGAATTCCATCGCCAACTTCACGGTGATCGGCGTCAATGCCGAGGGGCAGAAGCAGGAGGCGAAGGGCCTGCGCTGGAAATTCTACAGCCTCAACCGCGAGTACCAATGGTATCGCGAGGGGACTGCCTGGAAATACGAGCCGGTCTATACCGCCGAGCAGATTTCCAACGGCAGCGTCGACGCGACGATGGATGGCGGCAAGATTTCCGTGCCGGTGACCTGGGGCCGCTACCGCCTCGAAGTGGAAAGCCCTGATGCCGACGGCCCGACCTCCAGCGTCGAATTCGACGCCGGCTGGTTCGTCGCCTCGACGTCGACCGAAACGCCGGACGGCCTGGAAATCGCCCTCGACAAGGACAGCTACAAGGTCGGCGAAACCGCCAAGCTGAAAATCACGTCGCGCTACGGCGGCGAACTGATGGTGACGGCCGGAACCGAAAAGCTCGTCGGCGTGGAGAACGCCACGATCGGCGAGACCGGCGGCGAGATCGACATCCCGGTCACCGCGGACCTGGGCGCCGGCGCCTATGTCACGGCAACGCTCTTCCGCCCCGGCGCCGCGCAGGACAGCCACATGCCGATGCGATCGATCGGCATCAAGTGGCTGAAGGTCGATCCCGAGCAGCGCGCGCTGCAGGTCAAGCTCGACACACCAGAAAAGATGCTGCCGCGCGGACCGCTTGAGATCGGCCTGCAGGTGACCGGCGCCGGCGCCAACGAGGATGCCTACGTGACGGTTGCCGCCGTCGATGTCGGTATTCTCAACCTGACGCGCTATGAACCGCCGAATCCGGAAGACTGGTATTTCGGCCAGCGTCAGCTCGGTCTCGAGATCCGCGACCTCTACGGCCGGCTGATCGACGGCTCCCTGGGCGCGACCGGTAAGCTCAGGACCGGCGGCGACGGCGGCGCCATTGCGCTGCAGGCAAGCCCGCCGACGCAGAAGCTCGTCGCTTTCTTCTCCGGTCCGGTCAAGCTCGATGCCGAGGGCAAGGCGAAGGTCTCCTTCGACATTCCGCAGTTCAACGGCACGGCGCGCGTCATGGCGGTCGCTTGGTCGAAGACGGGTGTCGGCCACGGCGTCAAGGACGTCATCATCCGCGATCCCGTCGTCGTGACGGCGAGCCTGCCGAAATTCCTCGCACCCGGCGACAAGGCCAATCTGCGCCTCGACATCGCCAATACCGATGCGCCGGCCGGTGACTACAAGCTGCAGCTGACCGGCAATGATGCGGTCGGCATCGAGCAGGCTTCAGCCTCGCAAACAATCCGCCTCGAAGCGGGCGCGAAATCCGAACTGACGCTTTCGCTCATCGGCAAACAGCCGGGCGCCGGCAGCGTCTCGATCAACCTGTCCGACGCCTCCGGCATCTCGCTCGACCAGGTCGTCGATGTGCCGGTCCGTCCGGTATCCTTGCCGATCACCCAACGCAGGGTGCTGGCGCTGAAGCCGGGGGCCAAGCTGACGGTGGACAAGAACCTGTTGTCCGACAGCGTGCTGCCCGGCGCCTCAATCAGCGTCAACGTCACCCGTTCGGCGGCCTTCGACATTCCGGCGCTGCTGATGACCCTCGACCGCTACCCCTTCGGATGCGCCGAGCAGACGACCAGCCGGGCGCTGCCGCTGCTCTATTTCGCCGAAGTGGCGAAGCAGGCCGGCATCGAAAACGACGAGGACGTGCACAAGCGCGTGCAGGACGCGATCTATCGCGTGCTTTCCTACCAGGCCTCGGCCGGCAGCTTCGGCCTCTGGGGACCGGATTCCGGTGATGTCTGGCTCGATTCCTACGTCACCGATTTCCTGACGCGGGCCCGCGAAATGAAATATGACGTGCCGGAAAAGGCCTTCGTGCAGGCGCTCGAAAATCTGCAGAACACGCTGTCCTATACCACCGACATCAACGGCCAGGGCGACCAGATCGCCTATGCCATCTATGTTCTTGCCCGCAACAAGAAGGCCGCGATCAGCGATCTGCGCTATTATGCCGATACGATGATCAACCAGTTCCCGACGCCGCTCGCCAAGGCGCATATCGCCGCCGCTCTGGCGCTCTATGGTGACGCCCAGCGTTCGAAGAACATTTTCATCGACGCGCTGCAGATGTCGCAGCAATCGATGGTGTCGCGCGTCAATCTCTCGCGCACCGACTACGGCACTATACTGCGCGATGGTGCGGCGATCCTGGCGCTCGCCGCCGAAAGCCGGCCGGTGCCGCCTGTCATCCCAGATCTCGCCAAGTCCGTCGCCAAGGAATGGGGCCGCAGCAAATACAAGAGCACTCAGGAAGAAGCCTGGATGCTGCTTGCCGCGCGCGCCCTCCAGGGCGGTGACGACGGTCTGAAGATCGATGTCAATGGCGCGGCGCATAGCGGCGCCTATATGGCGCGCATGACCGGCGATGCGCTCGCCGGTCACCCGCTGACGCTGACCAACCAGACGAACGACTCCGTCTCGGCTGTCGTCACCACCGTTGCCGCTCCCACCGTGCCGCTGCCAGCCGGTGGCGACGGCTTCCTCATCGAGCGCAGCTATTACACGCTCGACGGCGAGCAGGCCAATGTCAGCGAGGCGAAGCAGAACGAGCGCTATGTGGTCGTCATCCATGTGCGCGAGACCAATGACTGGTCGTCGCGCATCGTCATTACCGACCTTCTGCCGGCCGGCTTCGAGATCGACAATCCGAACCTCGTCGACAGCGCCCAGATGACGAATTTCGATTGGATCGGCGAAATATCAGCCGCCCATACGGAATTCCGTTACGACCGCTTTGTCGCCGCCTTCAACCGCGCGCCCGGCGAGGAGCGTGAATTCAACGTCGCCTATGTCGTACGCGCCGTCACCCCCGGCACGTACGACCATCCGGCCGCAAGCGTCGAGGACATGTACCGGCCGGAGCTTTCGGCCCGCACGGCGACCGGCAAGATGGAGGTCATAGCAGCACAATAATGAGGCTGTGGCACAAGTTCGCGATCGGCTCCGCCGCCGGCATCCTTCTTGCCGGCGCGGCTCTCGTCGCGCTCGACGCGGCCGACCGGGCCTTTCCGCCGCCGCTCGACAACGCAGCGGTGGTTTCACCCGAGGTGCTGGATGCCGATGGGCAGCTGTTGCGCGCCTTTGCGACGCCGGAGGGCCGTTGGCGGCTGAAGACTTTGGTCGCCGACGTCGATCCGCAATTCCTGCGCATGCTTGTTGCCTACGAGGATCAGCGTTTCTACGATCACGCCGGCATCGACGTCTGGGCGCTCGGGCGCGCCAGCCTGCAGTTCGTCCGCAACGGCCGCATCGTCTCCGGCGCCTCGACGCTTTCGATGCAGGTGGCCCGGCTGATCGAGCCGCGCGCGGAACGCTCGTTTTCGGCAAAACTTCTGCAGCTTGCACGCGCCGTGCAGATCGAACGGCGGCTGTCGAAGGAAGAGATCCTCGACCTTTATCTCACACATGCCCCCTATGGCGGCAACCTGGAAGGTGTACGCGCCGCAAGCCTTGCCTATTTCGGCAAGGAGCCGCGCCGCCTGACGGTGGCCGAGGCGGCGCTGCTGGTCGCCCTGCCGCAATTGCCGGAACGGCGGCGGCCGGACCGCAATCTCCAGGCCGCACAGGAGGCGCGCAAGCGCGTGCTCGACCGCGTCGCAGTGGCCGAGGCCGTCGGCGACGGTGAGGCGGAACGGGCCGAAGCTGTCGCCATTCCACCGCGACGCCTGCAATTGCCTGCCTTTGCCGCCCATCTCGGCGAAGCCGCATTGCGCAAGGAGCCTCTGGTCCTCAAGCACCAGACGACGTTGAAGAAGCAGGTGCAGCAGGGGCTGGAATCCGTTGCTCGCGCCGCGGCGATGAAACTCGGGCCGAAGCTTTCGCTCGCCATGGTAATGGCGGACGCGCAGACCGGCGCGATCGTCGGCGAGGTCGGCTCGGCCGATTATTTCGACGCCAGCCGCTCCGGCTGGATCGACATGACCCGCGTCAACCGCTCGCCCGGTTCGACGCTGAAGCCTTTCATCTACGGGCTCGCCTTTGAGCTGGGCCTCGTTTCCCAGGAGACGATCATCGAAGACCGGCCGGCAGATTTCTTCGGCTACCGGCCGCGCAATTTCGACATGAGCTATCAGGGCGACGTCACCGTGCGCGAGGCCTTGCAGCTCTCCTTGAACGTGCCGGCCGTCAAGCTGCTCGACGCCGTCGGGCCGTCGCGGCTCATGGTGCGCTTCCGCCGCGCCGGGGTGCGCCCGGTCCTGCCGCCGAACGAGACGCCGGGACTGGCGATCGGTCTCGGCGGCGTTGGCCTCACGCTGAAGGATCTGGTGCAGCTTTATACGGCGCTCGCCAATCGCGGCCAACCGGCAAGGCTTGGCGACGGCATCACCGGCACGCCGGGCAAAATCGACGGCGAACCGTTGCTGGAGCCGGTCGCCGTCTGGAACGTTGCCAATATTCTCTCCGGTGTCATTCCACCGGCCGGCGCGCCGCAGCGCGGCATCGCCTATAAGACCGGCACCAGCTACGGCTATCGCGACGCCTGGTCGGTCGGCTATGACGGCCGGTATGTGCTCGGCGTCTGGGCCGGACGGCCTGATAACAGCGCCGTGCCCGGTCTGACCGGCTATGGCACCGCCGCGCCGATCCTGTTCGAGGCCTTCGCCAAATCCGGCATCGCCACGACGCCCCTGCCCCGCCCGCCGGCAGGCGCCGTGCGCATCGCCCAGTCCGAATTGCCGATCAGCCAGCGGCGTTTTGCACTGAATGCCAGCGGCCTGCTCGTCGCCTCCGGCCGCGAGCCCGCGCCGCAGATCGTCTATCCGCCCGAGGGCGCCCATATCGATCTCGGCGCTGGAGCTGGCGATCTATCGCCGCTGATGCTGAAGCTGCAGGGCGGCCGCGCGCCCTTCCGCTGGCTCGCCAACGGCAAGCCCTTACCCGATCTCTCGCGCCGGCGCACCCAGCAATGGCTACCCGACGGCGGCGGCTATTCGAAACTGACCGTCATCGATTCAGCCGGACGCGCCGCAAGTGTGGGCGTTTTCATCGACTGAGGGAACCAAAGACCGGGCACAACCGTTGGAAAAGGTCTCCCTCCAACGTCAGACGGCCTCATGACTCTTCCGACAGCGACCTACCGGATACAGTTCCGCAACGGCATGACTTTCGATCGTGCCTGCGACCTCGTTCCCTACCTCAAGACGCTCGGCATCAGCCACCTCTACGCCTCGCCGATTTTCACCGCCGTCAACGGCTCGACTCACGGCTATGACGTCACCGACGCCAATGAGATCGATCCGGCGCTTGGGGGTCGCGCCGGGTTCGACCGGCTGACGGAAAGCCTCGCCTCGGCGGGCATGGGACTGGTTCTCGACATCGTTCCGAACCATATGGCCGCTTCGCCTGACAACGCCTGGTGGCGGGACGTGCTGGCCTTCGGCCCGCAGAGCGCCTATGCCAGCCATTTCGACATCGACTGGAGCGAACCGCTGACCCTGCCGCAGCTCGGCCAGGATTTCGAAGAGGCGCTGGCATCAGGCGAACTGCGCCTCGTGCTCGACGAGACGCACGGCAATTTCGCCTTGGCCTATTTTCAGACGCTGTTGCCGGTGAACCCGAGCAGCTACGGCGCGATCGCCAACCGGCTTGACGATCCGGTCGCAATGCGAATGGCCGAGGCCGCGGCCGCGACCTCAGGCGAGGACTTCGCCCGCGCGCTGCGCGACATCCTCTTCGAGGGAGGCGATCGGGCGGTCCTTCAGGAAAAACTCGAGGACGTCTCGTCCGATCGCGAATTCCTGAGGAGCCTGCATGACGAGCAGTATTGGCGGCTGATCCATTGGAAGGAAGCGGCGCGGCATCTGAGTTACCGCCGCTTTTTCGAGGTGACCGGACTGGTCGGCACCCGCGTCGAGGATCCCCATGTGTTCGACGACATGCACCGGCTGGTGCTCGAACTCGTGCGCCATGGCAAGGTGCAGGGCCTGCGCATCGACCATGTCGACGGGCTCGCCGAACCCAAGGCCTATCTCGACAGGCTGAGGGCAGCAGTCGGGACAGACACCTATATCGTCGTCGAAAAGATCCTCGGGGCGGGCGAGGTCCTGCCGGTGAGCTGGCCGGTCGCCGGCACCACCGGATATGAATTCATCGCCGCCCTCGGCGAGCTCTTCATCGACGCCGGCGGCCTGCGGATATTGGACGATGCCTATCGCAGCCTCGCCGGCGAAGCGGGCGATCTCGATGAGGGCCGCCGGCAGGCCAAGCGACAGATGGTCGAGCGCAATTTCGCCGGTGAGACCGGCAGGCTGGTAGCGATGGCGGCCGGCATCTTTCCCGAGATAAGCCGGGAAGAGATTGCCACCGCCATACGCGAGCTGCTGATCGCATTCCCCGTCTACCGCACCTATGGCGACGGTGGTCAGCTGAGCTGGCAGGATTCGGCCGTTCTTGCCGCAACCGCATCGCAAGTGATGGCGCGGCTCGACGACCGGCGCGCGCTCGACTACGTGCTGAAGCTTCTCGAAGGCAAGATCGAAGGCGATGCGGCACACGAATTCCGAATCCGCTTTCAACAGCTGAGCGGGCCGGTCATGGCGAAGGCGATGGAGGATACGCTGTTCTACCGCTATAACAGGCTGCTTGCCGCAAACGAGGTCGGCGGCGAACCGGGCAAGGCGCCCGAGGGCCCGGATGGCTTCCATCGTCGCATGGCCGAGCGGGCGCGGCTGCAGCCGCATGGGCTTTCGGCAAGCTCCACGCACGATACCAAACGTGGCGAGGATGCGCGCGCGCGGCTCTATGTCCTGAGCGAGGGTGCGGATGTGTTTGCCCAGGCGGTAGCGCGTTGGCGTGATATGAACCGGCCCTGGCTGAAGGATCTGCCAGATGGGGCGGCGCCGGAGCCAAATACCGAATGGATGCTGTATCAGGCGCTCGCCGGCGTCTGGCCGGAGGAATTCGACAGAGCACAGATGGAAAACCTTCGCGCCCGCTTTACCGATTACGCGGTCAAGGCGGTGCGCGAGGCGAAATTGCGCAGCGCCTGGACGGACCAGGAGGGCGCCTACGAGGAGGCGATCACAGTCTATGCGGCGGCGCTGGTGTCGCCGGACAATGACGCCTTCCTGGAAGATTTCGAAAGTGTGCTGCAGCCCTTTATTGCGGCCGGCTACGTCAACAGCCTGTCGCAGACATTGCTCAAGCTGACGGCGCCTGGCATTCCCGACATTTACCAGGGCGCGGAAGGTTTCGACTTCAGCCTTGTCGATCCGGACAATCGCCGGCCTGTCGATCACGCCAGCCTGACGGCCTGGCTGGATGAAGCCGGACCCATCGCCAAGCTCCAGGCGGCGGCCTTGAAGCAGCGCATCATCGCAATCGGCCTGCAGCTGCGCCAGCGGCATCCGGTTCTCTTTGCCGGGGGTGACTATCTGCCGTTGAAGACGACGGGCAGCCGCCGTGATCATGTGCTTGCTTTCGCCCGCGTGCACAACAGCGAATTCGCAATCACCGCCGCCCCGCGGCTGATGTTCGGCTGGCTCGATCCCGGCGTGCTTTTTGCCGGTCCGGAATTCTGGGAAGACACGGCGATCGCGGTCCCCTCCCCTCTCCATGGCTTGAAGGCGGATCTCGTGACGGGAAAAACGATCGAGCCGGGAGGCAGCATTTCGGTCGCCGCACTGCTCGGGAGCCAGCCGCTCGGGCTGATCAGTCCGATCTGAGCCTCGGGCGCGATTTGAGGATCGGGCGACGATCGCCGTCGCGCTGCGCAACGCGGCGGTTTCGAAAAAATCGATGTCGTCAAGATTAGCACTTGACCTTCCAGTTGCTGGAAGGTGGATAAGCCTCTCCAACTGCCCTTTGGGGCACAGGAGATAGCCATGGATACCAAGCACGAACACGACGACCATCATCATCACAGCCACGGCGACGGTCACTGCCATTGCGGCCATGATCATCAGGAGAAGGCTGCCGAAGCGGTGATCCGTGATCCTGTCTGCGGCATGACGGTCGATCCGCGAGCCGGCAAACCCTCGTTCGACCACATGGGCCGCCTCTATCATTTCTGCTCCGAGAGCTGCCGCACGAAGTTTGCGGCGCAGCCGCAGGATTATCTGACGGCGAAGGATCCGGTCTGCGGCATGGCCGTTGATCGTTCGACGGCGAAATACTTCGCCAAATTCGAAGGCGAGAAATTCTACTTCTGCTCGGCCGCCTGCCAAACCAAATTCGAGGTTGACCCCTCGGCCTATCGCAACGGCGCCCGTCCGGCGGCAAAACCGGCGGCGAAGGGTACGCTCTATACCTGCCCAATGCATCCGAAAGTCGTCAGCGACCGGCCCGGCGACTGCCCGAAATGCGGCATGGCGCTGGAGCCGATGGGCATTCCTCCGGCCGACGAAGGACCGAATCCGGAACTTGTCGATTTCGTCAGGCGGCTTTGGGTCAGCGCCATCCTTGCCCTGCCGCTGCTGGCGCTCGGGATGGGACCGATGCTCGGCCTGCCGCTCCGGGAAGCGATCGGCGAACCGCTGGCGATCTATATTGAGCTAGCGCTGGCAACACCGGTCGTGCTGTGGGCCGCCCTGCCGTTCTTCCGCCGCGCCTGGGCCTCTCTCGTCAACCGCAGCCCGAACATGTGGACGCTGATCGGCATCGGTGTCGGCACCGCTTATGTCTACAGCGTCGTCGCCACGCTTGCGCCCGGTCTTTTCCCGATGAGCTTTCGCGGCCATGGCGCCTCGGTGCCTGTTTATTTCGAGGCGGCCGCCGTCATCGTCGCCCTGGTCTTCGTCGGCCAGGTGCTGGAATTGAAGGCACGCGAGCGGACCGGCTCGGCAATCCGCGCTCTGCTCGACCTCGCGCCGAAGATGGCGCGGCGTCTCGATGCCGATGGCAACGAGAGGGACGTGCCGGTGGAGGAGATCCAGACCGGCGACCGGCTGCGCGTGCGCCCGGGCGAGCGCGTACCGGTGGATGGCTCCGTGCTGGAGGGCCAGTCGACCGTTGACGAATCGATGATATCGGGCGAGCCCCTGCCCGTCGAGAAGACGACGGGCGACGGGCTGACCGGCGGCACGATCAACAAGAACGGCTCCCTCGTCATGTCGGCCGAGAAGGTCGGCGCAGACACGGTGCTGTCGCGCATCGTCGACATGGTCGCCAAGGCGCAGCGTTCGCGGGCGCCGATTCAGGGCGCCGTCGATCGGGTGTCGGCCTTCTTCGTGCCCGCCGTCGTCGCCGTCGCCATCCTTGCCTTCGTCATCTGGGCGGCCATCGGACCGGAGCCGAGCCTGGCAAACGCGCTGCTTGCCGCGGTCGCCGTTCTGATCATCGCCTGCCCCTGTGCGCTCGGTCTTGCAACGCCGATGTCGATCATGATCGCGACCGGGCGCGGCGCTGGCGAAGGTGTGCTGATCAAGGACGCCGAAGCGCTGGAGCGCTTTTCCAAGGTCGACACGCTGATCGTCGACAAAACCGGCACGCTGACCGAAGGCAAGCCTGTGCTCACCGACATCGTCGCCGTCGGCGGCGTCGAGGAGAACCGGCTGCTGTCGCTGGCCGCGAGCCTCGAACGCGGCTCCGAGCATCCGCTGGCCGAAGCGATCGTTGCCGGCGCCGAAGAGCGCGGGGCCGCCTTCGTGGAGGTGACCGGTTTCGAGGCGAAAACCGGCAAGGGGGTCCAGGGCATAGCCGACGGTGCAAAGGTGGCGCTCGGCAATGCGGCGCTGCTCGCCGATCTCGGCGTCGATCGGTCGGCGCTGTCGGAGAAGACCGAAGCCCTGCGCGGCGACGGCAAGACGGTGATGTTCGTGACGCTCGACGGCAAGCTTGCCGGTCTCGTCGCCGTCGCCGACCGAATCAAGCCGACGACATCAGCCGCGATCAAGGCGCTGCACGACAGCGGGCTGAAGATCATCATGGCAACCGGCGACAACGAGCGCACGGCGCGGGCGGTGGCGAAAAGCCTCGGCATCGACGAGGTCCGTGCCGACGTGCTGCCGGAAGGCAAGAAGGCGCTGATCGAGGAACTGCGCGCCAAAGGTGGGGTGATCGCCATGGCCGGCGACGGGGTCAACGACGCCCCGGCACTTGCGACCGCCGATGTCGGCATCGCCATGGGCACCGGCGCCGATGTTGCGATGGAAAGCGCCGGCATTACCTTGGTTAAAGGCGATCTCAACGGGATCGTCAGGGCGCGGCGGCTGGCGGAGGCGACGATGCGCAATATCCGCCAGAATCTCGGCTTCGCCTTCGGCTACAACGCGCTCGGCGTGCCGGTCGCCGCCGGCATCCTCTATCCGGTTTTCGGCTTGCTGCTCTCGCCGATGATCGCGGCGGCGGCGATGAGCCTCTCGTCCGTATCGGTGATATCAAATGCGCTGAGACTGCGCTTTGCAAAATTATAGGAGACGGCCATGAATATCGGCGAAGCATCCGAGCGGTCCGGCTTGCCTTCGAAGACAATCCGCTACTACGAGGATATCGGCCTGATCCGCACCGAAAGGGGCGCAAACGGCTATCGCGACTATGCTGCGGCCGATGTTCACAAGCTGCGCTTCCTGCAGCGTTCACGCGGCCTCGGCTTTTCCGTCGAGGAATGCCGGCAATTGCTGGCGCTTTATGAGGACAAAGCCCGGGCGAGTGCCGATGTCAGGGACATTGCCGAGACGAAACTCGGGGAGATCGACCGCAAGATCCGCGAACTGACGGAACTTCGCCACGCTCTCGAGCATCTCGTGCATGCCTGCCATGGCAACGACCGGCCGGACTGTCCAATCCTCGAGGAGCTCTCGGACGGTCGCTGACATTCTGGGAAAGCCGGGAGGGTCTAGCTGACCGTCTGGAACGGCGCTGGCTCGGCGGGCTCGTCCTCGTCGCCGTCCTCAAACACGCCCTCATCGAGGCGATGCTTGATCGCAAGCGCGTAAATCACGTCGAGAATATTGCGGTCCTTGAGATGAGGATCGGTCAGAGCGAGAAGCGAAGCCCTGACGATCTTCTTGCTGGTGGCCTTCGGGCATCGCGCCTTGACGAATTCATAGAGCGCCTCACCCGTCAGCCCTTCCATGGCGCCGTCCACGAGAGCTTCGTAGACCCGCTTCTTTTCCTTCATCCTTTACCTTCCCCTCCAAATCAGCGGCGTGATGATCCGTCATGTAATTGTCATAAACAATCGCCGATTTAAGGCACACATGCGTTTGCTGATGCTATTTCCCCGGTTCGGCGGCGGCGATTTCCGGCTGGCATGATTTTTTTATGCCGCCGGGAATAAAACCAGCCGCGCTTGCGTATACTCAAGCATGGAACGCAAAGACCGCCCCTTCGATGTCATCGGACAGCTTGCAGCGCTAAGGCGCTATGCTCGCGCGCTGGTGCGCAACTCGGATGAGGCGGAGGATCTGGTGCACGATGCTCTGGTGCGCGCCTTCGAGAAGCGAAAGAGCTTCCGAAGCGGTGGCAACCTGCGTACCTGGCTGCTTTCCATCCTGCACAATGCCCACATCGATCGTCTTCGCCAGAACTGGTCGCTGGCGCGTCGCCATGACGAAGCGGCTGTCGACGCCGAGCAGTCGCTGCCGGCCGGCCAGGAACATGCGGTGCGCCTGCAGCAGGTGCGCGACGCCTTCTTCGACCTGCCGGAGGAGCAGCGCGAAGCGCTGCATCTCGTTGCCATCGAAGACCTTTCCTATCAGGAAGCCGCCAATGCGCTCGGTATTCCGATCGGCACGCTGATGTCGCGCATTTCCCGCGCCCGGGCGCAGCTGCGCGAATTCGAGGAGAGGTCGCCGCGCGTTTCGCATCTCAAATTAATCGGAGGGAGCGGCAATGAAAGCAGTTGATCCGATCATCGATGCCGATCTCGACGCCTACGTGGATGGCGAGCTCGATGTCGCCCGCCGCATTCAGGTCGAGTCCTATCTCTCGGAGAATCCGGCGATTGCCGCCAAGGTCATGGCCGATCTGAGCATGAAGGGTGAGCTGCGCCTGGCGCTTGCCGGCGAAAATGCCTTCGGCCGTCCCGAGACCCGCGATGCCGCCCGCCGGCTGGAACGTGGCCTTTCCTATGGCCGCATCTTCCATTCCATGCAGCGCATCGCCGCCGTCGGCATTCTGGTCACCGCCGGCTGGGTGGCGCATAATTCGTTCGGCGCCTTTTCGGCGACCGAGGTATCGGCGTCGGTGCCCGCACCCGCCTATGTGGAGGATGCCGTCCGCGCCTATCAGACCGCGGCACTGCGCCAATCAATGCCGCCGCAGACGCCGGCCACCTACAGCGCGGACGATATTCGCGCCGCCACCGCCATCGTCATGCCCGAACTGCCTGGGGATTGGAAAGTCGCCGACGTGCAGATCTTCCCGTCCGAATTCGGCCCCAGCGTCGAAATGGCGATCGAGCAGTCGGATGGAAAGCGGCTGTCGCTTTTCGCGGTCCGTCCCGGGGCCTTCGAGGTCAAGCCGGTCAGTCATCTCACGCTGGAAAAAGCAGAAGCCGCCTATTGGCAGATCGGCGAGGTCGCCTATGCGCTGATCGCCGACGACAGCGGTCTCAATCTCGACCAGGCGGCCGAACGGCTCGCCCGCTCGCTCTATTAATTCAAACCGAGGAGATCAGCATGAACCCGATCAATTCCCGCTACGGTGCCGCGGCCGGCACCCAGGCCCTGTTCGACGAGGGCCTGCGCCAGCATATGCTGCGCGTCTACAATTATATGGCTCTCGGCCTCGTCATCACAGGCATCGTCGCCTTCGTCGTCGGCTCGACGCCGGCCCTCTACGTCCCGATCTTCGGCTCGCCGCTGAAGTGGGTCGTGATGCTGGCGCCGCTCGCCTTCGTCTTCTTCTTCTCGTTCAAAATCCAGACGATGTCGGCCAGCACCGCCCAGGTCACCTTCTGGGCCTTCTGCGCCGTGATGGGCCTGTCGCTCGCCTCCGTCTTCCTGGTCTTCACCAAGACGAGCATCGCACAGACCTTCTTCATCACTGCCGCGATGTTCGGTTCCATCAGCCTCTACGGCTACACGACGAAGCGTGACCTGTCGAAGATGGGCTCGTTCCTGATGATGGGTCTGTTCGGCATCATCATCGCCGGCATCGTCAACATCTTCCTGGGTTCGAGCGCGCTGCAGTTCGCGATCTCGGTGATCGGCATCGTCGTCTTCGTCGGCCTCACCGCCTACGACACGCAGAACATCAAGGAACAGTATTCGGAAAACTACGATCAGGAATCGAACCAGAAGCTCGCCGTCTTCGGTGCGCTCTCGCTCTACCTGAACTTCGTCAACATCTTCCAGCTTCTGCTCAACTTCACGGGCGAGCGGGAATAGAACTGCGCTTCTGGGGGCAATGGAAGCGCAAGAGCGTCCGGTCTGCAATCTGTGACAGGATGGCAGACCGGGCGCTCACTCGCAAAGACCCGGCCGGACGTCGACCCGGCCGGTTTTTTCTGTTTCAGATGATGCCCCAGGCGCGGTAGCGGCCGCGGCCGGTGATTTCACGAATGCCGATCTCGTTGACGAGGTTCAGCGCGCCACGCGGCGTGATGCGCAGCTGACGGGCGATCATCGCTGCCGACACCATCGGCCGCGACAGGATGAAGTCGGCAAGTTCCGGCAGGCTGCTGTTCGAGCGGCGGCCGCGAAAGCGCAACTCCATTTGCGTGCGAGCCAGCGACAACCGGTCGATTTCCTTGAGGCCGGCCGCCGCAGCCAACTGCATCGCCTCAAGAAAGGCTTGCAGCCGCGTCGCCCGGTCACGGGCCCGACGCCGCTCGTGGCGCACCAATTTCAGCCCGCCGTAAAAGGAAAAGAGATGGGAAGCGACCTTGCCGCGGGCGCGCAGGTAGCTTTCGACGAGAAGTCCGCCGAGCCAATGCTGACGCCGCAACGGCTCGATCCTGTCCCAGGTTTCGAACAGGATGACGGCGCCGAGAACCGGCGGCAGGCTGTCGGCCAGGGGCAGCACGCCTCGCCACTCCGCAAGCCGCTGCTCCTCATCCCATTCCTCGTCGCCCAGCAGGCCGAGGGGGTCATCGTTGCGCTTGGCCGGAGATATTGCCGCCGCCTCGCCGGACGGCGCTTTGCCCGTATGGATGTCGATGAGCTTCTGCGAGCGGGCAAGAATGGCATCGATCTCGGCCATCTCGGCGGCGAGCGGCGCGTCTCCATCCTCGCCCTCATCGTCGGCCTCGACCGCAGCGGCCGGGCTCTTGGCCTCCTGAGTGAGGCCCTCCCCTTCCCCCGTGGTCGCCGTCAGCGTTGCCAGCCCCGAGGCGCCGAGCGCCCAGGACGGCTCGCCGGTCCAGATGCGCCGACGCGTCCGCAGCACCGAATGGGCGATCGTCAATTCATGGCTCGGAGCGCGGCTATCCATATGCGCGTCGTGCAGAACGAGATCCTCGACATGAACGAGCTCGCCGGCAACCCATAATGCGCCGGCGGCATCGAAGAAATGGCTGCGTTCGGCAAACCCCTCACCCACCGGCGAGCGCAACACCCGCTCGTCCAGTCGCGCCAACGCATCCTCCGCCGCAGCGAGCAATGGAAGTAGGGTCTGAAGCATCGTACCGTCGATATCATAGCGCATTGTTAAGCTTTGCGGTTTTTCACAAATGGAAGCAAAACAGCTATTTTCTTCCGCCATCTATGACATGGTTAACGGTTTGTTTCAACAAAAGCGCGGAGAAGCAAGCAAAGAAGATGGCGATTGCCGATCCACAATCCCTTTAAACCGCTGCGACTGGCGCGAAGCTTTTGGGCCCTTCATCCCGTTTTTCTCGCCATCGGACCATTGGCCCGCATCAATGCCATCAGCATCGGACCGAGCGAGAACTCGCCGCGCTCCGCCCGCCGCGTCAGATCACGCAAATAGCCGCCGGCCGAATTGATATGGCCGCCGCGTTCCAGAATGCAGGCGATCACGGTGGCAGCATTTTCCGGCCCCATGACGTTGCAGGCTTGCTGATAGGCACTGGGGCTGACGCCGAGGGTGGAACGAACGACGACCGCGGCGGCCATCAAATCCCGCCAGCTGCCGATCCCGCCGCCCGGCCCATAGGCAACAATCTCGGGGCAGGCCTGCAGCACCATGGCAAGGGGGAAGGATTTCGGCGGCTCCCGCCACGGCCGCGGCTCTTCCTCCGACTTTGCGCCCTGCTTCGTTTCGAAGCTTGGTTCAAGTTCAGATGTGGGGTGTGGGTTTGAATTATGTATGTGCCAACCGTTTCGGCTGTCATTGGCGTCCGTTTTTTCTGTTTTCGTCTTCGATTCCAGCGTCTTGACGATCAATTGGCGGAAAGCTTCGAGATCGGTCAGCAGGCTTTGAATCTCCGCTGCCGACGGACGGCGCGGCAGGCTTGCCGACAGGCGATTGAAATGCTGCTGCATCTCGATCCATTCGCCGGCGATTTCCTCTTCCAACGCGATCTCGATGAGCTTGGCGATGTCACGCCGGCAAAGGCTCAGCCGCTCTCTCAGGCGCTTCCATTCGAGCTTGTCGGCCTGCACCTGGGCGGCCTGTGCCTCGATCTCGCGAGCGCGCACGAGGAGTGGCGCCAGGCTGAAGCCGAAGGCCTCCCCAAGCCCGCCCTCGCCGTTACGGCGGGCGAAACGTTTCCCGTTCGGACTGTCGCGCCGGATGATCAGGCCAGACTCCACCAGCATCGCCAGGTTTCGCCGCAGCGTGGTGCCGGCCATGCCATGCGTGCGCAGCGACAGCTGTTCGTTCGAAGGAAAGACGACGAAACCGTTGGCCTCGGCAATCTCGTTCTTCGGATAGAAGGTCAACAGCGCGTTGAGAACGGCAAGCGCACGATCGGATACGCCGACCATCTCCTTTGCTTCGCAGAGCGCGCGAAAGATCTTCCATTTGTCGACCGATGCATCCGGATCGACCTTGCTGGCATTTTCCTGATTTGCCAGCATGCCAAGCGTCATCGATCGCCGCCCAAAAGGCGTCGATACATATTGAGGCTCCATGTCCCTCACCTTTTTTCAAGGCAAAAGAAATCTACCACCCAAAAGGATGCCGAAGATGCTTGACACTGATTCGAGGAAGTGCGATTCTCAGATTGTCCAGATATGAGAAAGGCTTCCGCGGCGGCAACGTTCGGAGGCTTTTTTCTTTTGCGGTCTACTCTCCTGCTTGCAACTTGCCGGCCTGATAGGCTTCGTAAAGCTCATCGAGACGGCGTGAAATGTAAGCGCCGAAATCCGGCGCATCGCCTGTTTTCAACGCGATCGTGAAGGAATTGCCGGCGCTCCTGATTCGGCCGGCAATCTTGCCGCCGCTCTTCGGCATCCAGTCATATTCGGTTGGCACGGGCTTGGCCTCTTTCCTGGCAAGCTCGGCGACCAGAAGCTCGAATCGGCGGTCGCTCTCCTGCGCCCTGAACCCTTCCGAGTCGATTAGCTTTGCAAGCCGCGCCGCCGTCGTCCCATTCCAGTCCTGGGCAAGCGCCATCCACTTGCGCCGTCCGATACCAGGCGCGTCCCCCACCAACCTGATGATTTCGGCCGGAATGGCCTTGGCGACCGACAACAGCTTCGATAGCTCCGTCTTGTCAGTGGACAGCGCCTTCATGATGACGGGACGCTCAAAGCCCTTGAGCTCGAGATTGAGAGCGAAGACGGCGCGTTCGATATAGGAAAGGTTCCGGCGCGCCGAATTCTCAATGCCCTGTGCAATGACGACATCGGTATCGTCGAGCTGACGGACGATCGCCTGCACTTTGCGGCCGAGCAGTTTGACGGCCTGCAGGCGGCGATGGCCGTAGGCAATTTGGTAACGCTCGCCGTCTTCAGGATGGCGCCGAACAAGGATCGGCACTTCCTGGCCATTATCGGCAATCGACTGCACCAGCTCGTCCTCGAAATCGAGCGGCTGGTCGGCAAGGCGGTCGCGGACGAAGGAAGAATCGATCAGATCGGGATCGAGTTCGACGATGCGCTCGCCGGAGAGCAAAGCCTCCTGCATCGCCCTGCTCTCTTCCTCCATGCGGCCAAGGGTCAGCGCCATTGTCCGAACCGGACCGGCCGATCCGCGCGAAGAAGGCTCCTCGTAGTTGGCCGCGGCCAACTCCTGCGCCGTATCGTCGAAAAGACCTTTCAGGCGGTCGCGTCTGCTCATGTGCGGCCCCAGGCTTTGTGAATGCCGGCAAGAACCTCGCCATTGGCAGCATTGACCGATTCCAGCGCCCGGTCATACGTTGAGCGGCGCACCTGCCCCTTCTCGATTTCGTAAAGCGTCTGCTTTGTCAGCCCGGCATCGGCGATTGCCGTCGATTTGAGGATGGTTGCCGTCAGCACGTCGTCGCCGAACAGGCTGCGCAGCAGCGCAACGATCTGCGACTGCGGCGCATCGAAGGGTTCGTGGCGGGTGACGACATATTTGATGAAGTCGTGCTGCAGGTCGCCGCCGGCCCTGCGAACCACAGAGAGAAGATCCGAGGTCATCAACAGGAACTGCGACATGGAGGCGACATCGACCATCTGCGGGTGGATGGTGATGAGCAGCGACGTGGCGGCGCAAACGGCGCCGAGGGTGAGGTAGCCGAGCTGCGGCGGGCAGTCGATCACCACCACGTCATAATCGGCCTCGACCTCGGCAATAGCGACGCCAACGCGACGGAAAAACAGCTCGGCCGGCTTCTGGCGATCATTGAGCGCCCGCGGCGTCTCATGCTCGAACTCCATCAGCTCGAGATTGCCGGGCACCAGATCGAGTCCGTCGAAATAGGTCTTGCGGACGATCTCCTTCAGCGGCTTGCGAGCCGCATCGTAGCGGATGGCGCCGTAAAGCGTATCGCCGTCGGAAAGATCGAATTCCGGCTGAACGCCCAGCATGGAGGAGAGCGAGGCTTGCGGGTCGAGATCGATTGCCAGCACCCGGTAACCCTCCAGCGCCAGATATTGCGCCAGATAAAGCGTCGTCGTCGTCTTGGCCGAACCGCCCTTGAAATTGGTGACTGCGACCGTCTGCAGCTTTTCGCCGGGGCGACGCCACGGGAGGTAGCTCAGCGCGTCCTTCGGCTTGAGGTTCGCCATATAATGGCGCAATTCATTGATCTGACCGAGCGTATAGGAGCGTCGACCATTCGAGGAAAGTTCCGGCTGCGGCCCCTTGCCGTCCAGCGAAAGCTGACGAAGATAACCGTCGGAAACACCGATCATCTGCGCGGCTTCGCCGGAAGAGAACGTGCGCAGCGTCTTCTGCGCAAGCGGCGGAAACAGCTTGTCGCGGAGGAGCTTCAGTTGCCGCGAAAGCTGGCTCGCATGCCGCTCGATCCGCACGTCTGTGGTCGATACGCTAATGTTGTCCAAAACACCCAATCCTTTTCGATGCGCTTTTCTGTCAACATAGCGTCAAAAAGCGTATCGAAAGTGACACGATTCGGGATTTACGGCAACAATAGGGGTCTAGCCGTCGTGGCGGGCCGAGTTGGCCGCGGCCAACTCCCTGCCCTGCCCTTGCGACCGGCCCAGTTTTTCGGCAAGACCGCCTGACTCACGGGGAACATCCGCTTGAAACATATCACTATCATCGGAATCGGCACGGGCAATCCGGAGCACGTCACCATACAGGCGGTCAAGGCGATGAACGCCGCCGAGGTGATCTTCCTGCCGCTCAAGGGCACCGGCAAGGAGGAGCTCGCCGAGATCCGGCGGGAGATCTGCGAGCGCTATGTCACCCGGCCGGATATCCGGATCGCGGAATTCGAGGTGCCGCAAAGGCAGACCGCAGACAGGACCTACAAACAAAGTGTCGATGCCTGGCACGGCGAGATCGCCAATATCTATGGAGAGTTGATCTCTGGCCTGCCGGACAGCGCCACCGGCGCCTTTCTCGTCTGGGGTGATCCCAGCCTTTACGACAGCACCATCCGCATCATTGAACGCGTGCGCCAAACAAACAGCATTGATTTCGACTTCAGCGTCGTTCCCGGCATCACCAGCATCCAGGCCTTAGCGGCCAGCCACAAAATTCCGCTCAACCTCATCGGCCAGCCGGTCGAGATTACCACCGGGCGGCGGCTGGCGCGGGATGGACTTCGGGGCGGCAGCACGGTCGTCATGCTCGATGGCGAACAGACTTTCGCGAAGATCGACGATGCCGACGCCGAGATCTTCTGGGGCGCCTATCTCGGGACAGGGGACGAGATTATCCGATCGGGACGGCTCGCAGACATCGCGGCCGATATTCAGGCGCTGCGGACAGAGGCAAGACAGCGGCACGGCTGGATCATGGACATATATCTGCTGCGCAAGGGACGCGAGTTCGAGGAATAGCCGTCGCCGTCAGGTTTTGCCGCACCGGCCGCGATCATGTAAGAGATGATCAGAGGATTGAGAATGGGCACGAAGGCCGCCAAGACAATCGACAGGACAGGCGAGGCGGATCTCGATGATCGACCGCCGGCGAAGCCACGCCCACGCGGCGCCTGCCCGGCCCTTGCCGCACCCATGCCGACCGGCGATGGTTTGCTCGTACGGCTGCGTCCTGCCGGCGGCGCCTTGACGCTATCGCAATTCTCAGCCCTTGCCCGCTCGGCCGCGGAGCATGGAAACGGCATCGTGGAAATCACCGCGCGCGGCAACCTGCAGATCCGCGGATTGCGGGCTGAGACCGTGAAGCGTCTCGCCGCCGATATCGATGCCGCCGGGATCGCCGTGCCGGACGGTCCGGCAATCGAAGTATCGCCGCTGCACGGCATCGATCCCGAGGAAACGGGCGATCCGGCAGCGCTGGAAAGGACATTGCGCAGCAAGCTCGTAGGACTACTCGCCTCGCCGCGGCTCGCGCCGAAACTCTCGCTCATCATCGACGGCGGCGGAGCGTTCGGTTTATCGGCGCTCTCGGCCGATATCCGTATCGTCGCACAGCCCGCCGCACAATGGCTCGTGGCGATCAACGGCGACGGCGAGACGGCAACACCCGTCGCAATGGGGCCCGCGGAGGCGGCGATATCAGCCGTTGGCGAGATTCTCGATCTTCTGGCGGTCGGGCAGAGCAAGCGGGCAAGGGATATCGATCCGGCCCTTCTGCGGGCGCGCTTTCCCGCTATGGACGCCATCCGATTTCATCCGTCCCACCAAGAACAGACGCCGCTTTCCGGCTTGCACCGGCTGAAGAACGGAAAACACGTGCTTGGCGTGCGGTCGGAATTCGGCCAGATGAGCGCGTCCGATCTGACCGCCCTGCTCGACGACGCCAAAGCTGACGGCGCAACAGCCATCAGACTTGCGCCCGGCCGCGGCTTCTTTTTCATCGGCTTTCCGGCAGATGCGGCGCCGGCTCTGCTGATCACCGCGAGCAACCATGGCTTTACCGTGCAACCCGGCGAGAAAAGCGAATATGTCGCTGCCTGCGCCGGCGCCGGCGCCTGCGGCTCCGCTTTTTACGAGACGAGAGCCCTGGCGCGCCGCCTTATGGCCGCAGCACCCGTTCTCTTCGACGGATCTCTGACGATCCATCTCTCCGGCTGTTCGAAAGGCTGCGCCCGCGCCGGGCCGGCGCTGACACTGACCGGATCGGCGGATGGTTTCGGCCTCATCCTCAACGGCCTTGCTTCAGATCTGCCGGATGAACGGATCGCTGGCGGTCGGATCGATTTCGCTATAGAGAGGCTCGCCCGGTCCATCGAAGACAACAGGGGCGCTGGCGAATCGGCCGCCGCCTGCCTTACACGGCTTGGCGCAACCAGCGTTTCGAAGGCGCCGCGACAGGAATAGGAATGCCAGACTACGATTATATCCGCAGTGGCGACGCGATCTACGAGCGTTCGTTTGCGATCATCCGCGCCGAGGCCGATCTTTCGCGTTTCACCGAAGACGAGGCTGAAATCGCCGTTCGCATGATCCATGCCTGCGGGCTCGTGGAAGCGGCGAAGCATTTCGTCTTTTCCACAGATTTCGTCAGCACCGCGCGCGACGCACTCAGGACCGGCGCACCGATCTTCTGCGATGCGGAAATGGTATCGCACGGCGTCACGCGAGCACGGCTGCCGGCGCTGAACGAGGTGGTCTGCACACTGCGCGATCCCGCAACGCCGGAGCTCGCACGCGAGATCGGCAATACACGCTCGGCCGCCGCCATGCATCTCTGGCTCGAAAGGCTCGGCGGGAGCATTGTCGCCATTGGCAATGCCCCGACGGCGCTTTTCCATCTTCTCGAACTCCTACGCGACGGCGCGCCGAAACCGGCTGCGATCCTCGGCATGCCGGTCGGCTTTGTCGGCGCGGCGGAATCGAAGGATGCGCTGGCGGAAAATTCCTATGGCGTCCCCTTCGCCATCGTGCGCGGCCGGCTCGGCGGCAGCGCCATGACGGCTGCCGCCATTAATGCGCTGGCGAGGCCGGGCCTATGACGACACCCCGTCTCATCGGCGTCGGCACGGGTCCCGGCGACCCGGAGCTTCTGACCCTCAAGGCCGTGCGCGCCATCGAACGCGCTGAAGTCATCGCTTACTTTGCCAAGCAGGGCAGGGGCGGTAACGGCAAGGCGATCGTCGAGCCGCTGCTGAAACCTTGGGTCACTCTGCTGCCACTCTACTATCCCGTCACCACTGAGATCGACAAAGGTGACGAACGCTACCAAAGCCTGATCACCGAGTTTTACGACCGGTCTGCAAGAGACATCGCCGGGCACCTCGAGGCCGGGCGGACCGTCGCTGTTCTCAGCGAAGGCGACCCGCTCTTCTACGGCTCCTACATGCACTTGCATGTCAGGCTCTCCAAGCACTACCCCACCGAAGTGATCCCCGGCATCAGCGCCATGTCGGGCTGCTGGTCGCTGGCCGGCATGGCGATCGTCCAGGGGGACGACGTGCTGTCCGTACTGCCCGGTACAATGGCCGAGGCAGAGCTGACGCGCCGGCTCGCCGATACGCAAGCCGCCGTCATCATGAAGGTCGGTCGCAATCTGCCGAAAATACGCCGGGCGCTTTCGGCAGCCGGACGGCTTGCGGACGCCCTCTATGTCGAGCGCGGCACCATGTCGAATGCGGCGATGGAAAAGCTTGCCGACAGGAACGACGGCGATGCGCCCTACTTCTCGCTCGTGCTGGTGCCGGGCTGGGAGGGCAGCCGATGAGTGGCAGGCTTTTCGTCATCGGCACCGGTCCCGGCAATCCCGAGCAGATGACGCCGGAAGCGCTGGCGGTCGTCGAGGCGGCGACGGATTTCTTCGGCTACGGACCTTATCTCGACCGGCTGCAGCTCCGCTCCGATCAGCTGCGGCATGCGTCGGACAATCGCGAGGAACTCGACAGGGCAGGGGCGGCGCTTTCCATGGCAGCGGATGGCGCCAACGTCTGCATTGTCTCCGGCGGCGATCCCGGTGTCTTCGCCATGGCCGCTGCCGTCTGCGAGGCGATCGAGAATGGGCCGGCGGCGTGGCGCGCCGTCGATCTCACCGTTCTGCCCGGCGTCACGGCGATGCTGGCGGTGGCCGCAAGAGCCGGGGCGCCGCTGGGTCACGACTTCTGCGCAATATCGTTATCAGATAACCTAAAGCCTTGGAATGTCATAGAAAACAGGCTTGCATTGGCGGCAAAGGCAGGCTTCGTCATCGCGCTCTATAATCCGATCAGCCGGTCGCGGCCGTGGCAACTCGGTGAGGCTTTCAAGCTGCTGCGCCACCATCTGCCGGCAACAACCCCCGTGATTTTCGGGCGCGCGGCCGGGCGGGCAAACGAGCGCATTGCGGTGCAGCCGCTATCGCAAGCGGATGCATCGATCGCCGATATGGCGACCTGCATCATCATCGGCTCCGCCGAAACGCGGATCGTCACGCGCGCCGGCAAGCCGGACCTGGTCTACACGCCACGTTTCATGGCGGGGGGGAAGAGGTGATCGATCGCCGCAAGCGCCGCCTCGACGGTTTCGACCGATGCGACCATCGGCGACGGCGCGCGCGCCACCATCATCACCTCGATGCCGAGCAGCCGCGCCGACTCGATCTTTGCATAGGTGGCCGTGCCGCCGCTGTTCTTGGCAATGATGACATCGATATGATGCTGCCTCAGCAAAGTGCATTCGCTTTCCAGCGTGAACGGGCCGCGATCGAGGATATATTCGGCATTCGCAAGCCTAAGCGGCCGTTCGACGGGGTCGACGCTGCGGATGAGATAGTGATGTTGCGGCGCCGCTTCTGCGTGGTGAGCACCCTGCCGGCCCGTCGCCAGGAAGACATGGCGGGGGGATTGGCCGAGCGCCTCGATGGCCGCCGGGATGCTCTGTACTTCCCGCCAGCGATCGCCCGCCAAGCGCTGCCATTCGGGGCGGCGCAGAGCGATTGCAGCGACAGCGGCGGTCTCGGCCGCGACCGCGGCATTTTTGGAAATTCGCTCGGCGAAAGGGTGCGTGGCGTCGATCAGCAGCCCGTAGCTGCCGGCTTTCAGAAAATCAGCCAGTGCCATGGCGCCGCCGAAACCACCGATACGGACCTGAACAGGCTGAACGGCCGGTTTCTCGGTACGTCCGGCGAGCGACAGCAGAACATCGCAATCATCACGCGCCGCGAGCGCTTCGGCGAGCAGGCGCGCCTCGCCGGTGCCACCGAGGATCAGGATGCGAAGTCTTCCCATGTCTGATGTCTTTTCCACTTGCAACAAGCGCTGGCTGACTATTATCGGCATCGGCGAAGATGGTCCAGCCGCCCTGGGCGAGGAGGCCAAGAGGCTGATCGCCACTGCACCCGCCGTGTTTGGCGGAACGCGGCACCATGCGCTTGCCGCATCCCTGATATCCGGCGAAATGCTTGCCTGGCAGAGCCCCTTCGAGCGCTCGGTCGACGCCGTCCTTGAAAGGCGCGGCACGCCTGTCGTCGTGCTCGCCTCCGGCGATCCGTTTCTCTATGGCGTCGGCGCAACCCTCTGCCGCCGTGTCGCGGCCGAAGAGATGCGTGTCATTCCCGCGCCTTCGGCCTTCAGCCTTGCCGCCTCCCGGCTCGGCTGGCCGCAGCAGGACGTGACGACAATCTCGTTGCACGGACGGCCGCTCGACCTGGTCCGACCGCATTTGCACCCCGGGCGGCGCATCATTGCTCTGACCTCTGATGAGAAAGGACCCTGCGAGCTCGCTGCCCTGCTTGTCACCATCGGCTTCGGGCAGTCGAGACTTACCGTGCTCGAAGCCTTGGGCGGTGCGCGGGAACGACAGAGATGCGTCGTGGCGGCGGATTTCGATCTCGCTGACATCGATCCCCTGAACGTCTGCGCGCTCGAGATTGCGGCAGGGGAGCGGGCTCGCATCCTGCCTTTTGCCGCAGGTCTCGAGGATGATCTGTTCGAGCACGACGGCCAGATCACCAAACGGGAGATCCGGGCGATGACGCTTTCGGCGCTTGCGCCACGTCATGGCGAACTGCTCTGGGATGTCGGCGCCGGCTCGGGATCGATCGGCATCGAATGGATGCTGGCCGATCCCAGCCTGAAGACGATCGCCGTCGAGCAATCGCCGGAGCGGGCGGCGCGGATTGCCCGCAACGCATCCGCCTTCGGCGTGCCGCATCTCGCCGTCGTCGAGGGTTCAGCGCCCGATGCGCTGCGAGGCCTGCCAGAACCGGATGCGATCTTCCTCGGCGGCGGCGGCAGCGAAGCCGATGTCATCGACATTGCCGCCGCCGCGCTGAAGCGGGGAGGGCGGCTTGTCGCCAATGCCGTGACGCTTGACATGGAAGCGTTATTGATCTCCCAACATGGCAAACGCGGCGGCTCCCTCACGCGGATCGAAATATCGCGCGCTGCGCCGCTCGGCAGCATGAGCGGCTGGCGGCCGGCGATGCCGGTAACGCAATGGCGCTGGACGAAAGGATAACGGGATGACGGTGCATTTCATTGGCGCGGGGCCGGGCGCTGCGGATCTGATCACGGTGCGTGGCCGCGATCTCATCGCCCGCTGCCCGGTCTGCCTCTATGCCGGCTCCATCGTCTCGCCGGGACTGCTGCAATATTGCCCGCCTGGCGCGCGCATCGTCGATACTGCCCCGATGTCGCTCGATGAGATCGAGGCGGAATATCTCCGTGCCGCTGCCGCCAGCCAGGACGTCGCCCGGCTGCACTCCGGCGACCTCTCCGTCTGGAGTGCCGTGGCCGAGCAGGCGCGCCGGCTGCAGAAGCACGGCATCGCCTATACGATGACCCCCGGCATTCCGGCCTTTGCGGCCGCGGCCGCAGCACTGGGGCGCGAACTAACGATCCCTGGCGTCGCCCAAAGCCTGGTGCTGACCCGCGTTTCCGGTCGCGCTTCACCGATGCCGAACGAAGAGAGGCTCGCAAAATTCGGCGCGACGGGTGCTACGCTGGCGATCCATCTGGCGATCCATGCTCTGAAGCAGGTGGTCGACGAGTTGACGCCACTTTACGGCGCAGACTGCCCGATCGTCATCGTCGTCAAAGCCTCCTGGGCGGACGAGCGCATCCTCTCCGGCACTCTCGCTGATATCGAGGCAAGAGTTGCGGCCGAACCGATCGAACGCACCGCGATCATCTTCGTCGGACCGTCGCTCGCGGCGGAGGATTTTCGCGAGAGCTCGCTCTATGATCCGGCCTATCAGCGCCGGTTCAGGGGGCGGGAATAGTGTCTCACGATCGGCCGCTCGCCGGCGGCCGATCGTGAAGAGAAGCGTGCATCGGGTCTCAGACCCGCGCCGTCAGGTAATCCATGCTGGCGCGCAGCGCAGCGGCCGGATCCTTGACCGCATGAACTTCCGCAGCAAAAGGTTCGAAGGAGAACGGGCCCCTATAGCCCGCCTGCAGCAGCGCCTTGATCTGCCCGGCATTGTCGAGCCGGTCGTCGCCGTCCACGAGCACGCGATGGGAGTCACGCATATCGGCAACGGACACGGAGGGATCGCTCACGCCGGAAATGTGCACGAGGCCGGCCAATTCCGGGAAGGTCGCTGCTTCGCCGGCAAGGTGATGGTGGAAGGTGTCGTGAACGAGCTTGAAGGTCGATTGCGCGCCGAGCTCCTTGATCGCCTCGGCCGCCTCGGTCTTCGAACGCAGCGAGCAGATCTCGAAGCCGAGCGGCTCGACGAGGCCGATGATGCCGGCCTTATCGAGCATCGGCTTCAGCGCGGACAGAGCCTCGCGCAGATTGGCCTGGCGTTCGCCGTCGGCGCAGCCGGTGCCGTCATTCTTCGGAACGAGGACAAGCGCCTTGGCGCCCGATGCGCTGGCATAATCGATCAATTCCCTAGCTTCCCGGGCGCGTGCTTCATTCCATTCGTTGAAGCGCTGCAGCGCGTTGATCGAAATGATCGTCAGCCCGTGGCGGGCGGCTGCTTCTCTGATCGCTTCAGGCTTGGTGCCGTCGAGAATGGCATTGCCGGAAAGGTCGTTGCGGATCTCAACGGAATCAATGCCGAGCGACTTTGCCAGCGCGAAGAAATCGTCGACGGCAAGCGATGGCGCGGCCATATGGTTGAGGGCAAAGCGGATCGAAGTCATGACGGTTATATCCTCCTCGTCTCCGCGACACGAGCGGAGCGGTACTCGTGAATGGGCGAGCGAATCTCTATCCGAATTTACCGGGCAATCCATCCGTCATTGCCGGCGCCAGCCTTCATTGCTGAAAGAATTTCAGGCGCGATGATAGAACTCCATCATTGCTCAGATATTCTCGGAAATATAGATATCGAAAGGCAGGAAGGATTGGCCGGGAACGGTGGCCTCACCGTGCTCTATCGCGCCGAGCATCAGCGATAAAAGCTCCTTGCAGAGAGCGGGCAGGGGAGTGGCGACCACCATGGTGACGATATCGTCGGCGAGACCCGCCTTGCTCTCTGGCGTCAACTCGTTGACGACAAGCACGATCCGGCCGCCGACATCCTCTTCACGGAACGCCGAAATCGCCCCCTCCATGCCGCCGCCGCAGACATAAAGCCCAACGAGGTCGGGATGTTTCTGCAGCAGCGTCAGCGTTGCCTCATGGGTGATTTCGGCGGTCTCCAGGTTGATCAATGTTTCGACGACATCGAATTCAGGCGCATTCTCGCGAAAATAGGAGCGGAAACCGATCTCCCGCAGTTCATGGCCGTGGAAGCGGTGGCTGCCGACGAAACAGGCGACCTTGCCGGGCCTGTGCGCCGTACGCGCAATCATCCACGCGGCAGTGCGTCCCACCTTGCGGTTGTTGACGCCGACATAGGCGTCACGCACGCCGGTGGCGAGGTCCGAGAGCAGCGAGAAGACGGGGATGCCGCGCTCCTTCAATTCCTCGACCGCCGTTGTAACCGCGGGGTAGTCGGGGCCGACAACGGCAACGGCCTGGTTGCGGGCGCCGAGCGACTTGATCTTCTCATTGATGGCGGCAGGAGTCGTCGCAGACGGGTATTCGATCTGGATCTGGAGACGGGCGGTGGTGACGGCGCGTGCCGCTGCTTCGATTTCCCGGGCGAAGCTCTGATAGAAGGCCTGCGTCGGCTTCTGCAGCAGGAAGGCGAGCTTGTATTGCGGCAAATCTTCGAAGACGCGCTGCCGGATGAGGCCGACGGCATGATAGCCGATCTCCTGCGCTGCATCATAGACCCGCCGCGCCGTTTCCTCCCGCACACGATGACGAGCGTTGAGAACGCGGTCGACGGTGGCGACACTGACGCCGGAGGCGCGGGCGAGATCGGAAATGGTGGGGCGGCGCATGGTGATGTATTCGCTCATGGATGCGAGCCATTCATGATGGCTTTTGATAGATTACATCAAGCCTGCATTGAGCGTCGCCCAAAGTCAACCTATTCTTCCGACAACGGCATAGGGAGGCGGATAATGGCGACCCAGACAAAGAAACGTGACTACGACCTGCTCGGGGAAAGCGGCCGCATCGCGGTGGAGACGGGACTGGCGGCTGCCGAATGGTATCACACCGAGATTTCGCGCAAGGAGATGAAGGCGCTGATGCAGCGCTCCGATGCGCCAGCGATCCGTGACACGGTCATCTGGCTCGGCAGCATGATGGTCTTTGCCGGTCTCGGCATCTATTTCTGGGGCTCCTGGATCGCGCTGCCCTTCTTTCTCGCCTATGGCGTGCTCTACGGCTCGGCCTCCGACAGCCGCTGGCACGAATGCGGCCATGGCACCGCCTTCAAGACGCGCTGGATGAACGATGTCGTCTACCAGATCGCCTGCTTCATGATCATGCGCAATCCGGTCACCTGGCGCTGGAGCCATACGCGCCACCACACCGATACGGTCATCGTCGGCCGCGATCCGGAGATCGCCGTCATGCGGCCGCCGGACCTCTTCCGGCTGGTCCTCAATTTCTTCGGCATCCTCGACGTCTGGCATGCCGTCGTCGACATGCTGCGCAACGCCTTCGGCGTCATCAGCGCGACGGAAAAAACCTTTATTCCGGAGATGGAGCAGCCGAAGGCGATCCGCTTCGCCCGTATCTGGCTGGCGATCTATCTCGCGACAATCGCCGTCGCGGTCGCCACCGGCTCGATCCTGCCGCTGATGCTGATCGGCCTGCCTCGCCTCTACGGCGCCTGGCACCACGTGCTGACGGGGCTTTTGCAACATGGCGGCCTTGCCGATAACGTCATCGATCACCGGCTGAACAGCCGTACGGTCTATATGAACCGGATCAGCCGTTTCATTTATTGGAACATGAATTACCACGTCGAACATCACATGTTCCCGATGGTGCCCTATCACGCGCTGCCCCGGCTGCACGCAATGATCAAGCACGATCTGCCGGCACCGAACCCGTCGATCTGGTCGGGCTACCGCGAGATGATCCCGGCTTTCCTGCGCCAGCTGCGCAACGAGGATTATTTCCTGAAGCGGGAACTGCCGGACACCGCGCGGCCCTATCGCGAAGAATTCCACAAAGAACTCGCCCCGGCGGCGCAATAATCACAATCGAGGGAGGTTAGAGATGAGCGGAAACTGGATCGAAGTCTGCGGCAAGGACGAGATCGATGAAGAGGATGTCATCCGCTTCGATCATGGCGGGCGCACCTTCGCGGTCTACCGCAGTCCCGACGACGAATTCTTCGCCACCGACGGGCTCTGCACGCATGAACAGATCCATCTCGCCGACGGGCTTGTCATGGATGAAATCATCGAATGCCCGAAACATAACGGCCGCTTCAACTACAAGACAGGCGAAGCCAAGGGTGCGCCGGTCTGCGTCAATCTCAAGACCTATCCGGTCAAGGTCGAAGGCGGCTCCGTCTTCATCTCGGTCTGACGGAGGTCGATGTGGCACATTTCGTTATTCTCGGTGCGGGCGAATGTGGTGCCCGCGCCGCTTTCGCTCTGCGGGAAAAAGGTTTTGCCGGCGAGATAACGCTTGTCGGCGCCGAACCCCTTCACCCTTATGAACGGCCGCCGCTTTCCAAGGCTGCCTCCGCCGATGCCGGCGATCCGAAATTCATCGCCGCTGCGGAAAAATACGCCGAAAGCGACATCCGGCTGCTGACCGGTCTTGAAGCCAGGGATTTCGATCCTGCCTCGCGGAGGGTCATGCTTTCGGATGGCACCGCGCTTTCCTACGACAAGCTTCTGCTGGCGACGGGCGCGGCCGCGCGATCATTCCCCGGCGCTCCGGAAGGCAATCCGCATATCCGTTCGCTTCGGACCCATCACGATGCGGCCGCTCTGCGCAAGGCGATGAAGCCGGGACGCCATATCGCCATTATCGGCGGCGGCTTCATCGGGCTGGAACTTGCCGCGACGGCGCGCCTGCTTGGCGCCGACGTCACCGTTATCGAGGGGCTGGAGCGGGTGCTGAAACGCGGCGTGCCGGAGGAGATCGCCCATCTGCTCACCGAACGCCACCGCGCCGAAGGTGTCGATATCCGCTGCGGCGTCTCGATCGAGACATTGACCGAGGAAGGCGGGAAGGCCGTGATCAAACTGTCGACGGGCGAGATGGTAGAGGCCGACCTCGCCCTCGTCGGCATCGGCGCGCGGCCGAATGTCGACATCGCCGAAAGGGCGGGGCTTACAATCGAAAACGGTATTGCCGTCGACACCTATCTCCGGACCTCGGCGCCGGATGTCTTTGCCGCCGGCGATTGCTGCTCCTTCCCATTGCCGATCTATGGCGGCCGGCGTGTAAGGCTCGAATCGTGGCGCAATGCCCAGGAGCAGGGCACGTTGGCCGCAGCCAACATGCTCGGCCTCGACGAAGCCGTTTCATCGGTGCCGTGGTTCTGGTCGGATCAATACGACGTGACGCTGCAGATTGCAGGCCTCGCCGAAGGGGCGGTCCTGCATCTGCGCCGCGACCTCGGCCCAGGCGCCTTCATTCTCTTCCACCTCGACGCCCATGGCCGGTTGATTGCGGCGAGCGGCATCGGACCGGGCAATGCCGTGGCGCGTGATATCAGGCTTGCGGAAATGCTGATCGCGGCTGGTGCCCATCCGGACCCTGTCGCGCTGACATCAAGCAACATCAAGCTGAAATCCCTTCTGGCCGCCTGAATCCCATATTTTCAAAGGAATTGATGATGAAAAAACATAAGCGTGCAACCGTTGCCGACCTGCTTGCGGAAAAGGGCAGGCGCCAGCTGACCATGCTGCGCGTCACCTCGCTCGAGGAGGCCGAAGCCGCCGAAAAGGCCGGGATCGACATGGTCTCTGTACCACCGTCGCTGCTCGGCCCGGTCTTCCGCGAGATCGCCCCCACGCCCTTTGCCATTCCGGGTCTCGAATATGGCGACCATGTCTCGGCTGAAGACTATCTGCGCGCCGCCTTCGCCGCGCTCAAGGCCGGCGGCGACGCCGTCTATTGCGCCGCCAGCCTGCAGACGATTCGGCGCCTGCGTGACGAGGGCATCCCGGTCTGCGGCCATCTCGGGCTGATCCCCTCGAAAGCCACCTGGACGGGCGGCTTCCGCGCCGTCGGCAAGACGGCGGCGAGTGCGGCCGAGATCTGGCGACAGACCAAGGCGCTGGAAGAGGCCGGCGCCTTTGCCGCCGAAATCGAAGTCGTGCCGGGGGATGTCGCCGCCGCCATCAGCGACAACACCTCGATGCTGATGATCTCGATGGGCGCGGGCAGCGGCTGCGACGCCCAATATCTCTTCGCCGACGACGTGCTCGGAGCCAATCGCGACCATTACCCGCGCCATGCCAAGGTCTACCGCAACTTCGCCGCCGAACATGACAGGCTGCAGCGCGAACGCATCGCCGCCTTCACCGAATTCGCAGAGGACGTCAGGACCGGCGCCTATCCGGAAAAGCGTCATTGCGTCGGTATCGACGACGCCGAACTGAAGATTTTCCTCGACCGGCTGACTAACGAGACGGGCAAGCGCTGACGCTTGCCCCGGGGCTCCCCCTCTGCCAGGAGGAGAGGGGGAAAGTTCCATTGGCTTCCGTCGCCGCCTGTGGCAGGAATGATACGTTCGATTCATTCGGAACGGAGTATTCGGCCCCTGTGACGATCGGCTTTGCGCATGCGGAACTGATTGCGGTGCTCGTCGCGGTGACGGGGGATGAGCCACGCGTCATGACTATCCGATCCGGCAACGCGCTGCCGTCGGGTCCGTTCGAAATGGGCCATCGAACCCTGCAATCGGGCCTGCGCGAATGGGTGCAGGAGCAGACCGAACACCCGGTCGGTTACCTCGAACAGCTCTATACTTTCGCCGACCGCGACCGGAACAACGAGATTCTTGGCGGACGGACGATCTCGATCAGCTATCTCGGCCTCGTCAACGAGCAGGCGGGCTCCGGCCGGCCGGGGTGGCACGGCTGGTACGACTATTTTCCCTGGGAAGACCACCGGCAGGGCCGGCCGGCCGTGCTGGACGAGATCGTCGCGCCGCTCAGACGCTGGGCGGATGCCGATCCGGCCCGGCGGCACCATCGCCACCGCCGCGCCGACTTCACCTTCGGCCTCGACGGCGGCGGCTGGAATGAGGATCTCGCCCTGCAACGCTATGAACTGCTTTATGAAGCCGGCCTCGTGGCCGAAGCCGGATGCCGGGTGGAGGCCAATCTCGGCCGGGCGATGTTTGCCGATCACCGCCGCATTCTGGCGACCGGGATTGCCCGGCTGCGCGCCAAAATCAAATACCGCCCCGTCGTCTTCGAACTGATGCCGGAGAGTTTTACGCTTCTGCGGCTGCAGCGCACGATCGAGGCCCTGGCGGGGCTGACACTGCACAAACAGAATTTCCGCCGCCTCATCGAACAGCAGGACCTGGTCGAGGAGACCGGCGGAACGGAAAGCGAAACCGGCGGCCGGCCGGCCAAGCTCTTCCGCTTCCGCCATACAGTGCTCGAAGAACGGGCGCTTGCAGGAACGAAATTACCGCTCTCCCGCAATTGACATATGCTCACAGCGAGAATATGTCTTTGCCTATGATATGCTCAAGTAGAGCATAATTAGGAGCCGGCCATGAACCACCCAGTTTCCGCATCCTCGCTCTATAACCGCGTCAGCCGCGTCATTCCCAAAGCCGAATGGATGTCGTTCGAGGATGACGTCAACGCCATTCTCGAGCTCAAGCGCCGCCGCAACGCCGTCATTCTCGCCCACAATTATCAGACGCCTGAGATTTTTCACGGCGTGGCCGATATTGTCGGCGACAGCCTGGCGCTCGCCCGCAAGGCGGTTGAGGTCGATGCCGATGTCATCGTGCTGGCCGGCGTGCATTTCATGGCCGAGACTGCCAAGCTTCTCAATCCCGAAAAAACCGTGCTGATCCCCGATCTCGGCGCCGGCTGCTCGCTGGCGGAATCGATCACGCCGGAGGATATTGCGCTGCTGCGCCAGGCCCATCCCGGCGTCCCCGTCATCACCTATGTCAATACCTCGGCCGCGGTGAAGGCCGCCTCCGACATCTGCTGCACCTCGGGCAACGCCAAACAGGTGGTGGAGTCGCTCGGCGTGCCGAAGGTGCTGATGATCCCCGATGAATATCTCGCCCGCAACGTCGCCCGCGAGACCGATGTCGAGATCATCGCCTGGCATGGGCATTGCGAAGTGCATGAACTGTTCACCGCTGACGATGTCCGCCAGCTGCGTGAAAACCATCCCGGCGTGACGGTGCTTGCCCATCCGGAATGCCCGCCCGACGTGGTGGCGGAGGCCGATTTTGCCGGCTCCACCGCTGTCATGTCCGATTATGTCGTCAGGCAGAAGCCGGCACGGGTGGTGCTGCTCACCGAGTGCTCGATGAGCGACAATGTCGCCGTCCACCACCCTGACGTCGAATTCATCCGCCCCTGCAATCTGTGCCCGCATATGAAGCGGATCACGCTCGCCAATATCCGCGCCGCACTCGAGGAAAACCGCCACGAGGTGACGGTCGATCCGGCAATCGCTGTGGCCGCGCGCCGCGCCGTCGAGAGGATGCTTTCGATATGACCGAGATCCTTGAGCAGTTGACTGGCCGCACCGTCATCGTCGGCAGCGGCCTTGCCGGGCTGATGACGGCGCTGACGCTGGCGCCGGAACCTTCGGTCATCGTCACTCGCGCCGGCCTCGGCGCCGAGACTTCCAGCGCGTGGGCGCAGGGTGGCATTGCCGCCAGTATCGGCGCCGACGACAGCGCCGCACTGCATCTTGCCGATACGCTTGCCGCCGGCGACGGGCTCTGCGACCGAAGGGTCGCCGCCGGCATCATTGCGGAGGCGCCGGCGGCCATTGCAGCACTGGAGCAAGCCGGGGTCCGCTTCGACCGCAATGACTCCGGGGAACTCTCGCTCGGATTGGAGGCTGCCCATAGCCGCCGCCGCATCGTCCATGCCGAAGGCGACGGCTCAGGTGCGGCGATCATCGCAGCGCTGGTGCGGGCCGTGGCGCGGACGCCGGCCATCACCGTGCTCGAAGGCCTCGAGGCGCGACGGATTTTGATGGACGGCGAGCGCGTCGCCGGGCTGCTCTGCGCGACCGCAAGCGGCGCGGCCGCCGTCCTTTCGACGACAAGGCTGGTGCTCGCCACCGGCGGGATCGGCGGACTTTATGATGCGACGACCAATCCGATGGGCAATTTTGGTCAGGGGATTGCGCTCGCGGCAAGGGCGGGTGCCGAGCTTGCCGATATGGAATTCGTGCAGTTTCATCCGACGGCGCTCGATTCACGCCGCAGGCCCCTGGCGCTTGTCAGCGAGGCGGTGCGCGGCGAGGGGGCCTTGCTTGTCAACGAACGCGGCGAACGGTTCATGGCCGGCATAGCGGGCGCCGAACTTGCGCCGCGCGACGTGGTGGCGCGCGCCATCAGTGCCGAGATCGCCCGCGGCGGCCGCGTCTTCCTCGATGCTCGCAAGGCGCTCGGCAGTCGCTTTGCCGCGCGCTTCCCCGTCATCGCTGCCCTTGGCGGCGAGGCCGGCATCGATCCGGCCAAAGACCTCGTCCCGGTGCGTCCGGCCGTGCACTACCAAATGGGTGGCGTCGCGACGGATGCGAATGGCCGCAGCTCGGTCGCCGGCCTCTGGGTCGCCGGCGAGGCCGCCTCGACCGGTCTGCACGGCGCGAACCGGCTTGCCAGCAATTCGCTGCTCGAGGCGGCTGTCATGGGCATGCGGGCGGCGCGCGACATATCGGCCATGCCGGCGGGCGGCGCCGGTGCCATCTTCGCAGAACAGCTTCCGGAGCCGGCCGACGCATCCTCCATCCGCACGATCGTCTCGCGCCATCTCGGCGTGCTGCGCAATGCGGATGCCCTCCAAGGCGCAATCGCCGCATTGCTGCCACTTGCCGAGGGCGACGGCCCCGGCTCCGATCCGGCCATTGTTGCATTGCTGATCGCCGTCTTTGCCAGCCTACGGGTGGAATCGCGCGGCGCCCACGCCCGCACCGATTTTCCCCTGCAGCTCGCCGATGCGCAACGCCGCCGGATGCGCCTTTCCCAAGCGCTGGAGATTGCCCGCGCCACACCACCCTATTCGCTGGCCAGGAGCGCCTGACATGAGCCTCGTTCCGCTTCCGCGTCTGATTATCGAACCCTTGGTGCGGGCAGCCCTGCTCGAAGATCTCGGCCTTGCCGGCGACATCACCTCGGCGTCGGTCATTCCCTCAGATCACCGCTCCACGGTGGTGATGGCCGCTCGCCAACCGGGCGTGATCGCCGGCCTCGATGCGGCCGACCTCGCTTTCACGCTCGTCGATCCTCAGATCGTCATGCGCCGCCATCTCAACGACGGTGATGCAGTCAAATCAGGTGACGTCATCGCCACGATCGAAGGCCCGTCGCGCGGGCTCTTGACCGGTGAGCGCACCGCGCTGAATTTCCTCGGCCATCTCTCGGGCGTCGCCACCGTCACGGCCGGGATTGCCGCAGCCATCAGCGGCACCAAGGCCTCGGTCGCCTGCACGCGCAAGACGACGCCCGGGCTGCGGGCTCTGGAGAAATATGCAGTGCGGGCCGGCGGCGGCATGAACCACCGTTTCGCGCTTTATGACGCAGTGCTGATCAAGGACAACCACGTGGCCATATCAGGGGGTGTTGCCCAGGCGATCCGCCGGGCGCGGGCCGGCGTCGGTCATCTGGTCAAGATCGAGGTCGAAGTGGACAGGCTCGATCAGTTGCAGGAAGCGATGGCCGTCGGTGTCGATGCCGTTCTGCTCGACAATATGACGCCGGACCAGCTGCGCGAGGCCGTCGCAATCGTTGCCGGGCGGGCAATCACCGAGGCATCCGGCCGGGTGACGCCGGCAACGGCCGCCGCAATCGCCGCTTCCGGCGTCGACCTTATTTCGGTCGGTTGGCTAACGCACAGCGCACCAGTGCTGGATATCGGCCTCGATTTCGTCGAGGCCGCCGGCGCGACGCAAACCAGCACCAAATAGATCGCGCAGATGCTGTGATCGATCAGGCTCGCTTGCTGTTGGTTGCGGCTGTAGAGGCCGCAGCGGCTGGAATAATCGATCCAAATCACGTCGGGGGCAAAGTGTTGGCAAGCATTTCCGGCCGCTCATGTGAGAAAATGCAAATATTCGGTGTAAAAACTTCTTTTTGCGCTATGCGCGGGCTTATTATCGCTCTAACATGTTCCTGAGTGGCCGGCGCGCATGCGCGTCTGGTCTTCAGGGGTGAGAAGCGGGATGCAACGGACATCCGGACAGATGTCGACGAACAGGCTCTGCCTGCTCGGAAGACCGCGATTGCTGGCAGCGGGGAGGGAACTCCCCTTGCCGGAGAAGTCTTATTTTCTCTTCGCCATGCTCGCCGCCGAAGCCAATCTCGAACTCGACCGCGAAACCGTCAGGCGGCAGCTCTGGCAATCGGAAGCCCCGGAAAAACGCGCGGGCAGTCTGCGCCAGCTGCTGGCGCGTATCGAGCAAAGCATTCCCGCCGACCTGCCGCCGCTGCTGAAAGCGACCCGAACCCATATCGGCCTTGCCGACGGCTGGGAAGTCGACGTCCATATAATGAAACAGAAGGGGCCCATCGCAGCCGAAGACGGCGACATTCTGAACGGCGAATTGCTTGAAGGCGCCAAGTCGCCGACGCAGGGCGCCGAAGACTGGCTGACATACGAGCGCCAGCGCGTCGACGAATTGCGCGCCGCCCATCTGACGCGGCTGGTGGAAACCGCTGACGACAGATCGGATGAAGAGCAGGTGGCCTTTGCCCGTCGCCTGCTGGAGCTCGATCCCGCCAGCGAGACGGCCTATCGCGCCCTGATGCGCACTTATGTCAGGATGAACGATCCGGCCGCGGCCCGCCAATCCTATCTGAAGTGCAAGAGCCAGCTGAAGGACGAATTCGACACCGAGCCGGAGGAAAGCACCACCGCGCTCGCCCGCGAACTCGGCCTGATCCCGGCAGCTCAACCCGCGGCGGCCGAACGTCCGTCGGCAGCGCCCGGCGGCTTCGCCGATCTGCTCGGCCAGCCGCGGATCATCATCCTGCCGCCGGAAAGCATTTTCACCGATCCGCTGATGGAGCGCGTCGGCAGGGCCCTTCTTGAAGATGTCACCATCGGCCTCAGCCAGCAGCGCGGCTTCAAGGTGATCGCAGCCCATACGAGCCTTGAAATCCTCAGCCGTTCGGTCGATCCGGCTCGCGCTGTGCCACGTGCGCTCGACCTCAGCTTCGACTATGCGGTCTACGTCACCATCCAGGGCCGCGACGAGGATGTCTATGCGACCTGCCGTCTGACGCGGACGGCGACCTCAGAGGTGATCTGGGCTCTGGAACTGCCGCTGGTCATGCAGAAGATCAGTGAATCCTTCGCGCATCTGACACGGCGCATCGTCTCCTCGCTCGCCGACACCGTCGAACGCTGCGAGCTGGCGATGCCGATCGGCGAGGCGCCGCCATCGGCTTACCGTCTTTATCTCGAAGGCAAGCGCCTGATCGCCCAAACAGACCTGCAGCATCTGCGCCAGGCGCGCAAGTGGTTCAGATCCTCGCTCAATCGCTACGAGAATTTCTCGGCCGCCCATGCCGGCGTGTCGCGCGCGCTCGGCATGGAATGGCTGATCCGGGGCATGCAGGACACCGAACTGCTCGACGAGGCGAATGGCGCCGCCCGACTGGCGCAGCAATCCGACCCGAACAGCGGCCGGGCCTACCGCGAACTCGGTTTCGTGGCGCTGTATCGCCGCCGTTTCGACGAAAGCCTGGACTATTTCCAGCAGGCTCAGGATCTCAATCCCAACGACGCCGACATCCTTGCCGATTATGCCGACGCGCTCTGCCACTACGGCGACTTTGACAAGGCGCTGGATCTGAACAACGCGGCTTTCAAGCTCAATCCGCTGCCGCCGGACTATTACTACTGGAATCGTGGCGGCATCCACTTCGATCGCGGCGAATATAACCAGGCGATCGAGGCGCTTGAGCCGGTGCAGTCGAAACAGGCGACCGCGCGACTGCTGGCGGCTGCCCATGCCATGGCGGGCGATATGAAAAAAGCCGGCAAATACGCCAACGTCGTTCTGGAAAATTTCCCGGATTTCCGCAGCGAGGACATCCGCCATTTCGTTCCCGACCGCGATCCCCGCTACACGGAAACGCTGATTCATGGCCTCCAACTGGCCGGACTTCCCTGATTGCATGGCCTTTTAACGAAGCCTGTAACGGTTAAATGACGCAGACAGTGTTCCTCTGCAATGGTTAACGGCAGCCGGCTGCCTATCCCATTGGAGATGGACAATGAAAACCACTGTTGAAACCCATGCAGCAATGCCCTCTCAGCCGCGCTTCTCGGCCGCAGCCAAGGCTGCGATGAAGCAGGACGAACTCAACGTCACGGCAAATGCTCTCGAAAACCTGACCCATGCGCTGAAGTTCCGCTAAGAGCGAGATCGGTATGTCCGCCTTCGCCGATCTTGAAATGCTAGCCGATGATCTCAAGCGATCATCGGCCGGCGTCAGCGACTATCACGACCGTGCAGTCACGCCGGCACAGACACTTGCAGCCATCAGGCCGCATCTGCGCGAATTCGGTATTACGCGCGTCGGTCTGCTGACCGCTCTCGACGTGCTGAACATCCCCGTCGCCTTCGCAACGAGGCCGAACAGCCACACGCTTTCGGTCTTCCAGGGCAAAGGCATCGATAATGATGCCGCCATGGCCTCGGCCGCCATGGAGGCGATCGAGACGCGGATCGCGGAAAATGCGCCTGCCGACCTGACGCAGGCGACGGTGGAGAGCATGCGGGCGGAACGCGCCGCCATGATCGATCTCGATAATGTCGCACGCTGTGCGCCCGATGAAATCGGCGGCGACCCCATCCCATGGTGCTCCGGCCTCGACATTCTGTCCGGCAGCAGCGTCTTCGTCCCCTGGTGGCTTGTCGGCCTCGACCATCGCGGCGAGCGGCCGCCGGGCTTCGAGCAGTCGAGCGATGGGCTTGCCTCCGGCAATACGCCGGCCGAAGCCGTCCTGCACGGACTTTGCGAGCTGGTGGAGCGTGATGCCTGGGCTTTGACCCAGTTGAAATCGCCGCAGCGCCTCAAGGAGAGCCGCATCGACCCCGCCTCCTTCGGCGATGCGGTCATCGACGTCATGACCGACCGGATCACGCGCGCTGGCATGCGGCTGCTGCTGCTCGACATGACAACGGATATCGGCGTTCCGGCTTTTCTGGCCGTCATCATGCCGGGCAATCTCTCCGACCGCGTCGACGCGCGCTGGTCGCATGTCTGCGGCGGCTGCGGCTGCCATCCCGATCCTGTGCGCGCCGCGCTGCGCGCCATTACCGAAGCGGCCCAGAGCCGACTGACCGCGATCGCCGGCAGCCGCGACGATTTCTCGCCGCGCATCTATCAGCGGCTCGATCGGAGTGCGGCGATGCAGCAGCTGGTCGAACTCTGCGAGAGCGACGGCCGGATGCGCGCCTTCCAGAGCCGCCATCGCCGTGCCGCGACGATCCAGAAGACCATCCGCCACATAGCCGACCGGCTGGTGGCGAGCGGGATCGAGCAGATCGTCGCCGTGCCCTTTGCCCATCCGGCTTTGCCGGTCTCGGTCGTCAGGGTGATCGTGCCGGGCCTGGAGGTCGATATATCAGGACAGTACGTCCAACTCGGCCTGCGCGCCGTCAACACCATGAGAGGAGCGCAGTCATGAAGGTTCTGTTCGTCGGTCCGAGCCTTGGTGGCGGCCTTGCCGCAGCGAGAAACATGTCTCCCTGCATCGATTTCCGCCCGCCCGCCGCCCGCGGCGACATCCTGAAGGCGGTGGAGGATGGCGCCACCGCGATCGGCCTCGTCGACGGCTATTTCGGCGATCTGCCTTCGGTCTGGCACAAGGAAATTCTCTACGCGCTCGAACGTGATGTCGCCGTAGCCGGCGGCGCCAGCATGGGCGCGTTGCGGGCCGCGGAATGCGCACCGTTCGGCATGGTCGGCCTCGGCTCGATCTTCGAGGATTACGAGTCCGGGCGGCTGCTCGACGACGAGGCCGTCGCGCTGGTACATGCGCCGCAGGCGCTTGGCTGGCTGCCGCTTTCCGTACCCTGGGTCGATTTCGAGCCGACGATCGATGCGCTTTATGCCTGCGGCGAGATTTCGACGGCTGAGCGCAAGAAACTGCTGCTCTCCGGCCGCTTCCTGCATTTCTCCGAACGCACCTATGCGCACGTGCTCGACGAGTGCCATTTCCGCAAGCCGCGCCGCGACCACCTCCTCGCCGCTCTGCGCAAGAACCGCGTCGAACGCAAACGCGACGACGCGCGGCTGGTGCTGGAGTGGCTGCACCGCGACGAATTCGCCCCCGTCAACCGTGACTGGCGCTTTGCCGCAACCTCGCATTGGGAGCTTTTGCACGCCGAAGTCACACGCAATGTGACTCCTGTAACGCTAGAATAACGGTCTCGGCGAAATGATGCAGTGGTGATGGAATCTGAGGCTTCACGGCCAAAGGGGCGGGAACAATGTTTGAACAACATAATGAAGGTACAGGCAGTGAATACGCAAGGATCTTCCGGCTGCTGTCGGCAGCCAAGGAGGAGGCTGAAAAGCTTCAGCTGCGTAATCTGATGCACCTGACGAACATGGCACTGCTGCAGGTCGTAATCGATTGGGACGGCATAGATCCGGACAGGGAGCTTGACGTCAACCTCGAGAAACTGCTCGGCAGCAAGGCCAAGATCGCAATGAAGGACGCTAGCGAGAATCTGATCCTGATCGATCGCCATTGACCTTCATGCCGCCGTTAGGATCGCGTGAAGGAGATCCGGCTATTCGGCCGCTTCACCGTCGGCCTGTTCGGTGTGGGCGATTGCCTGAACAAGCTTCAGGATCTTCTTGCGAAGCGCTTCGTTTTTGATCGAGAAGAACGCCGCGTTCAAAAGGACACCCTCGCGCGAAATAACGAATTCCTCGCTGGGAGCGGGGTTGTCGTTAGCCGTTTCAGGGGTCGACAGGTCGTCGAAGAACGTCCTGACGTCGACATTCAGCGCACCGGCGATTTCTACCAGCATGCTGGCGGAAACGCGGTTGGAGCCTTTTTCGTATTTCTGGATCTGCTGAAACGTTACGCCAACACGGTCGCCCAATTCCGTCTGCGAAACTTTGCGCAGCAGACGCTGTATGCGGATCGTCTTTCCGACATGAACATCCACTGCGTGCGGTTCTTCTTTCATTTTGTTTTCCCTCCTGAGGACACGGACATGAGGTTATTCGCCATATCCGTGTCTGACAACTTGTACCTGAGACACACAAAGCTAGCAATTGTTTGGCTGTAAGTCGTCCCAAACCGAAACATTGCATCGCTTCATATTAGCAGCAGCAAAAAACATGCCAAAGTAGCACTTTTGGGGGGTACATCATCCGATTTCAGGGTGTCGAGCATGGTGGTTTGCTGCGGCCCTTCCAGCCAAAGGATCGGGACGGCCTAAACAAAATGTTACAATGACCAGAGGCGCTGGGCATTGTCGAAGAGCAGCTTGGAGCGTTCCGCTTCGCTGCTGCTGGCGAGCACCGCATGCGTGGCGGCAACCCAGGTGGAAAGGCCGCCGCCGAGCGTGCAGACCGGCCAGTCGCTGCCCCACACGACACGATCCCAGCCGAATTTTGCGATCACATGTTCGATATAGGGCGTCAGCGTCTGGGCTGTCCATGTCTGCGCATCCGCATAAGCGACGACGCCTGATATCTTGCAGATCACGTTCGGCCGGCGGGCGATCTCCGATATCCCGGCTTTCCATGGCTCGAAAGCATTGGAGCGGATATCCGGCACGCCGCAATGATCGAGGATGAACTGCACGTCGGGCGCGAGATCGATGAGAGCGGTGACGTGACCGGCCTGATGCGGCAGTGTGCAGAGGTCGAAGGTCAGGCCGCTGCCACCGATGCGCCGGATGTTGTCTCGAAACAGGACACTTTCCGAGACGGTGTCGGGGACGACATGCAGCACGCGGCGGAAGCCTTTGACGAAGGGATCGGCCTTCTGCCGCTCGAGATAGGCGGCAAAGCCTTCCTCCTCGGGACGGCAGGAGACAATCGCCCCAGCAATCAGGTTGCCTTGCCTTTTGGCGAGAGAGGCAATGTGGTCGGTCTCGGCCTGCATGACGGCCGGATCGACATCGACCTCCATATGCAGCGCCGTCGTAATGCCGCAGCGCCGCGCCTCGGCCGCATAGGTCTCATAGAGAAAGTCATGATCGAGAGCCGGCACGCCGGAGAGCCAGGGATAGGGAAGCGCCGACCGGTCGATAATGTGCAGGTGCGTGTCGATGAGCACGTTTTCCTCCTCCAGAACTGGCTTTGCCGCACCCTATTTCTCGTGAATGGATTATTCAAATAGAAATTCCCGAGATCCTCCCACCTTTTCAGCCGGAATTGAAGACATCCGCCCCGGCCAGCAGCGAAAGCTGAGTGGCGGTCTTCTGCACCAGCGTGATCGTCTGGGTGATGTCGGGGGCGGACGGCGCGTTGACAAGGGCGATGAAGGGGCAGGTCAGGGCGGCGATGCAACGCCGATCCGGCCCGAGAACGGGCGCCGACAGATTATAGACGCCCGATGTCTGGGCGCTTGCCATCATCTCGTAGCCGCGCTCGCGGATCTGGTCGAGACGATCGTAGAATTCGGCACCGAGGTCGATCTCGGCGCGGTTGCGCGCATGTTCCGATATCATCATCTCCCGCTCCTCGTCGCTGCGGAAGGCGAGCAGCACATGCCCCGAGCCGGTGTCGAACAGGCTGATATGGGCGCCGATGCGGATCGAGAAGCCCCAATAGTCCGGTGCTTCCTGCTGGGCGATGACAACCGCGGCGCCACGATCGAACACGGCGAGATGATTGGCCTGGCGGGTGCGCTGGGCAAGGTCGCGCATCAGCGGCGTGGCATAGGAGGCGAGCCGGCGCACAGGCGCATGCAATTGCGCAAGGCCGAAGAGCTTCAGCGTCAGCGAATAGCGATCGCCATCCAGCCGGGTGACGTAACCGCGACGCACCAGCCGGTCGAGCATGCGATAGAATTCGTTGGGGCTGCGGTCGAGCCGCTTGGCGATCTCCGCCTGGGTCAGGCCGCTGTCGACGCCGGCGAGCAGCTCCAGGATATCGAGACCCTTGTCGAGGGCAGGAGCGCGGTAGCGGTCTGACTCGTCGGTCTCCATTCTTTCCTCCTGTGAATATTATTCTGCATATACGCAGAACCAAGGCCGGAAAAGGAAAACTTCACGCTTGACCCTTGGCCCATCGTCTGTTTGTCTATAAACAGACAAATCATAACTGAAGACAACCGATCAGCGGAAACGACGAGAGGCGAGGCTTCATGCCCACGCTAGGCCGGCCGAAACGCGTAAAGAGAGAAAGTGGCAGGCCTTGACGGACGAGCTATTCCATCACCGCTCGGCCTTCGGCAAGATAACCGCATGCATCGTCTCATGTAGACAATCCAGAAGAGGCCCGTGACATGACAAACAGACTTTCCGGCAAGACCGTTCTCATCACCGCGGCCGGCCAGGGCATTGGCCGGGCGACGGCGGCAGCCTTTGCCGCGGCCGGCGCCAAGGTCCATGCAACCGACATTAATACCGATGCGCTGGCGACCCTTGCCGCGGAAACCGGCGTCTTCACGCATAAGCTCAACGTGCTCGATGGGAATGCGGTCGCGGCGCTCGTCGCCGAAATCGGCACTGTGGACGTTCTGTTCAACTGCGCCGGCTTCGTCCATGCCGGCTCGATCCTGGAAATGCCGGATTCCGATCTCGAATTCGCTTTCGATCTAAACGTCAAGGCGATGATCCGCACCATCCGGGCGGTGCTGCCCGGCATGCTCGAACGCAAGGACGGGTCGATCATCAACATGGCCTCCGTCGCCTCCAGCATCAAGGGCGTGCCGAATCGCTTCGCCTATGGTGTCACCAAGGCGGCGGTCATCGGCCTTACCAAATCGGTCGCCGCCGACTATGTTGCTCAAGGCATTCGCTGCAATGCCATCTGCCCCGGCACGGTGGAAAGTCCATCCTTGCAGGACCGCATGCGAGCCCAGGGCGATTACGATGCGGCGCGCGCCGCCTTCATCGCCCGCCAGCCCATGGGCCGGCTCGGCTCGCCGGAAGAGATCGCCGATCTCGCCGTCTATCTCGCCGGCGCCACCTACACATCCGGTCAGGCGATCGCCATCGACGGCGGCTGGACGATCTGACGTCAGCCGGTCGATCGGCAGATAACCGGCCGATCCGGCTATCGCAAGTGGCCCCATAAATCGGGAGGAACAACAATGACCCGCATCACCGACCTTCGCGTCTTCGATCTCCGCTTTCCCACCTCGCAAAGCCTGGATGGATCCGATGCGATGAATCCCGATCCCGACTATTCGGCCGCCTATGTCATCCTCGACACGGATGTCCCAGGCCTTGCCGGCCATGGCTTGACCTTCACCATCGGCCGCGGCAACGACATTTGCTGCATGGCGATCGAAGCGATGCGCCACCTCGTCGTCGGCGCCGACCTCGGCGAGGTGCTTGCCCATCCCGGCAAATTCTGGCGGCATCTGACCAGCGACAGCCAGTTGCGCTGGATCGGCCCGGAAAAGGGCGCCATTCACCTTGCAACCGGCGCGATCGTCAACGCCGTCTGGGATCTGCTCGCCAAACAGGCCGGCAAGCCGGTCTGGCGGCTGGTCGCCGAGATGTCGCCGGAAGAGATCGCCGATATCGTCGACTACCGCTACCTCACCGACGTGCTGACGCGTGACGAAGCGGTCGCTATCCTCAAGAAGGCGGAAGCCGGCAAGGCGGAACGGGTCGCCACCCTCGAAAAGGAGGGCTACGCCTGCTACACGACCTCGGCCGGCTGGCTGGGTTACGAGGACGAGAAATTACGCCGGCTCTGCCAGGAAGCGATCGATGCCGGCTTCAACCATATCAAGATGAAGGTCGGCCGCGATCTCGAAGACGATATCCGCCGTCTGAGGATAGCCCGCGAAGTGATCGGTCCCGATCGTTACCTGATGATCGACGCCAACCAAGTCTGGGATGTCGACCAGGCGATCGACTGGGTCAAGGCGCTTGCTTTCGCCAAGCCCTTCTTCATTGAGGAACCCACAAGCCCCGACGATGTCGCCGGCCACCGCAAGATCCGCCAGGCAATCAGCCCGGTGAAGGTCGCGACCGGCGAGATGTGCCAGAACCGCATCATGTTCAAGCAGTTCATTGCCGAGGGCGCGATCGACATCGTCCAGATCGATTCCTGCCGTATGGGAGGGCTGAACGAGGTCCTATCCGTCCTGCTGATCGCCGCCAAGTTCGGCCTGCCGGTCTGGCCGCATGCCGGCGGCGTCGGCCTCTGCGAATATGTGCAGCATCTGTCGATGATCGATTACATCGCGGTATCCGGCACCAAGGATGGCCGCGTGATCGAATATGTCGATCATCTCCATGAACACTTCCTCGACCCCTGCCGGATCGACAACGCCGCCTATATGCCGCCCACCCTGCCGGGCTTCTCCATCGAGATGAAACCGGCCTCGATCAGCGGCTACACATTTCGAGGCTGAGGAACCAGCGCCGGTGGCGCGCTCGTCCCGCCAGAACCCGGAGAAGGAATTCGCGGCTCTCAAACCAGCATCGACTGCTGGGCGAAGATACCCGCCATCGCGCCTTGCCATGATGCCGTGGTGACCGAGGGCATTCCGGGATTGGCGAGGTCGCCGGCGGCGTAGATGCCAGGCATGCTGGTCTCGCGGCGCTCATCGACCTTGAGGGCGATGCCGCTGGGCGTATCGACTGTGGCGAGGCCCAGTGATTCATGCAGACTGGCGGACGGTTTGTTGCGCGGATGGGCGAACAGGATGTCGACCGCGACATCGGGGCCGGTATCGAGTTTGACGGCGGCGCTGTGGCCCCCGTGATGGACGATCCCGGTGATCCGGCCCTCGACGACAGGTATGTTGCGAGGTGCGAGATCGGCCCGGATATCGGGCGGAATGTCATGACCATCGGCGAACAGCGTCAACCTGTCGGTCCAATCGTGGAAAAGCCTGGCCTGATTGTGCGACTACCGGCCGGACCAGACGAGGCCCCAATGCTGGCCGGCGACTTCAAAGCCGTCGCAATAGGGGCAGGGCACGATGGAGGTGCCCCAGCTTTCGGCAAAGCCCGGAACATCAGGCATCTGGTCCACGATGCCATAGCTCAGGATCACGCGGCGCGCCGTGAGGCTTTCGCCATCGCCAGTGAGGACGGAGAAGTTGTCGATGCCGCCGGAGACACTTTCGGCCCGGGCACTGACGAGCTTGATCGTGGGATAACGCGCCAGCTGCCGCCGCGCCTCGGCCAGGATGTCCAGCGGCGGCTTTTAGATTCAGGTTAGAAAAGCCTCCCATCATTTCTCGCCCCTCGACATATCCGTAAATTCAACCTGCCCGCGAGCACCGAACGCCACTGAGAGAGCAAGGGGGGCCGCCGAAAGCGGTTTCTTAACCTCGCACCCAATAAAGAAGCTCACATCTGGAAGCTGATCGGTTTCTGATTTTTCGATTCTGAAGCAATTCGCAAACTGTAGTCGATCAGCCTCTCCGGATTCGACAAGGTATTTCTTTAATATATCTATTGTCTGTCCTTCCTGGCTCTTATGTGACTGGAGAGATCCGCCGTATATATAAATAACCACAATACAAAATACGAAGGATACTACTATCCTGCGATATAGAGTCTTACCAGACTGAAGGTTCATACTGTGCCTGTAGATGCGACTGATTTACGATGGCCCTACCTTCCCTAGCTCCGGTGTAAACCTCAAGTCAACTTGCTTAGATCTGCAAAGTAACACACGAGCTCGTTGGCTAGCGGCTATGTTCACACATCTAACATCTTCCGCCCCGAACGGACCTTTACCGAAACAGCAGATTTTTTGCCGGCGACCCCGTGAACTCGATCTCCACGGCCTAACAATTTCGCCGCCATCCTCTCCACTGTAGCGAATTCTCGTGTGGGCTCGATGGTCAACGGCTGCGTGCCATCGCACCGAAAAGTTGAACCTTCCAGCTAATTTGGGTTAATAATCGATCTTTGTGCCGGTACGGCCCTATGCGCCACCGTCCTTTTCAGCGCTCGCCGCCATATGATTAAGCTCGTCCCAGAGGCTTTCGGCGAAGCTGCGCAGAACGGTGAGTTCGAAGCTGTCATCGCCGGTGCGGGCGATCTGTACGGAGATGTGACCCATCATGGTCATCGCCGAACTGCCTTCCGCAAAGACGGCGGGATCGAGATCGACTGCGGTGCCCTTTGAAAGAAGCACGCGCGAAGACCCTCCGGAAATGCCGATGCGGACGCGACCGTGGCTCTGGTCCATGACGAAGGCCTTTCCAGCAAGGGCCGCCGCAAGCGCGTCCAGACCGGCAGGCGAGAGCGGCTCGTCGCCGGCGACGAACCATTGGCGGAAGCCGGCCTTGCGGATCGAACTTTTCGCAAGGCCTATCTTCGCCAGTTCGGCGGCAAGTGCGGTCGGCTCGATTGCGCCGAGCACGTGCAGGAGATGGCCCTCCGGCAAAGCTTCCAGCCGGAGGCCGGGTCCTGCCATGCCGCTATATCTGGCTCCTGCGAGAACCGGTCTGTGCTGGGGAAGTTCAGGCATGGAGCTTCTCGTTTTCGGGATCGATGAAGACGGGATGGCAGAGCACCGCATCGGTGATTTCGTTGCGCAGGCCGTTCCAGACCGTCACCTTTTCGCCGATGCGCTCCGGCCCGCGCCGGACGAGCGCCAGGCCGATCGTATGGCCGAGGCTCGGCGAGAAGGCGCTCGAGGTGACATAACCCTGGTCGTTTTCGAGCGTCGCCGCTGCGCCCTCGGCAAGGATATGCGAGCCGGTGCGAAAGCCGCTTGCCGGATTGAGCGGCTTGACACCGACGAGGCGCGGGCGCTCGGGATCCTGCAGGCCTTCGCGGGCGAGCATCGCCTTGCCGATGAAATCCGGCTTGGTCGATGAAACCATGCGGCCGAAGCCGAGATCGCCTGGGGTGACCGTGCCGTTGATCTCGGCATGGGTGACGTGGCCCTTTTCGATGCGCATGACACCGAGCGCTTCCGCGCCATAGGCTGAGATGCCGTGCTTCTCGCCTGACGCCATGATGGCATCGGCAACGCTTTCGCCGTAGCCGGCCGGCACCGCCAGCTCGTAAGCCAGTTCGCCCGAGAAGGAGATCCGGAAGAGCCGGCCTTCGAGGCGGCCTGCAAATAGCGACACCTTGCGGGCGCTCATGAAGGGGAAGGCCGCATCGGAAAGATCCTCGTCGACGATTTCCGAGAGGATCGCGCGCGACTTCGGCCCGGCGACGGCCATCTGCGCCCATTGATCGGTCGAGGAGGCGAAGTAGACGTCGAGTTCCGGCCACAGCGTCTGGGCGCAGAATTCGAGATGGGTCAGCACGCCGGCGGCCAGCGCCGTCGTCGTCGTCATGAAGAAGTGGTCGTCGCTGAAGCGGCTGGTGGTGCCGTCGTCATAGATGAAGCCGTCCTCGCGCAGCATGATGCCGTAGCGCGCCTTGCCGACCGCCAGCTTGGCAAAACCGTTGCAATAGACGCGATCGAGGAAGGTCGCTGCATCCTTGCCGAAGATTTCGATCTTGCCGAGAGTCGAGACGTCGCAGAGGCCGGCATTTTTGCGGATGTTCAGCACCTCGCGGTCGACGCTTTGACGCCAGGTCGTTTCGCCGGCGCGCGGGAACCAGGAGGAGCGGTACCAGAGGCCGGTTTCGACGAAGACCGCGCCGTTCTTTTTCGCCCAGCCATGCAACGGCGATTTGCGCGCCGGCTGGAAATCCTTGCCGCGCGATGCCCCCGTCAAAGCGCCGAAGGAGACAGGTGTGTAGAAGGGACGGAAGGTCGTCGTGCCCACCTCGGCAGGCGAGACGCCGCGCGCCTCGGCAAGAATGCCGATGGCGTTGATGTTGGAAAGCTTGCCCTGATCGGTCGCCATGCCTGATGTGGTGTAACGCTTGGCAAGTTCGACATGGCCGTAACCTTCGCGGACGGCGAGGCCGAGATCTTTGAGATGCACGTCGTTTTGGTAATCGACGAAAGCCTTGCCCTTCGAACCTTTGACGGACCAGAGCGACTTCGTGCGCTGAGCCGTGTCGGTGGCTGAGGCAAAGGCCGGTTCAGCTGCGAAACCGATCGCGTTCAGGGCAGCGGCCGCCTTTGCCGCTCCATCACCGAGGCAGGCTGCAGTCTGCGCAAGGCCGGCAGCCGCGCCGGCAACGGCAAGACCATCCTGCGCAGCCGGCGCCAGAAACGCCGCAATCTCGTTCGACCATTGCGGTTTGCCGCCGCGATGGCAGGCAAGATGGATGACCGGGCTCCAGCCCCCCGACATGGCAAGTGCATCGGCTTCAATCCGGCGAATGCCGTCTTCGGCTTTAACGCTGACGCCGCGCAGACGCCGGCCGCCATGGGCATCGATAATCCGCGCGCCCCTCAGCACCTCGGCGCGGCCCGGCCAGTTCTTGCCGCCGTCGGGGCGGCTGTCGGCGATCGCCGCAACTCGAAGGCCGGCGGATTCGAGGTCAGCGGCGGTGTCATATCCGCTATCGTTGGTGGTGAAGATCACCGTGCCTCGGCCCGGCGCGACCGCCTGCCGGTTGAGATAGCTGCGCATGGCGCCTGACATCATCACGCCGGGAATATCGTTGCCGCCGAAGACCAGCGGCCGCTCCTCGGCCCCTGTCGCCAGGATCGCCTGGCAGGCGACGATGCGCCACAATCGTTCGACGGGCCCCTCGGGATCGGGCAGCGCCACATGCTTCTGCACACGTTCGACGGCGCCGAAGACATTGTCGTCGTACCAGCCGAACACGGTCATGCGCGGCAGGCGGCGCACATTCGAAAGCCCTTCGAGTTCGGCCAGCAACTCGCCGAGAAGGGCGTCCGCCGGCTTGCCATCGACGGCGCCATTGTCCGAGAGCAGGCTGCCGCCGAGTTCGGGTCCTTCGTCGGCGAGGATGACGCGCGCGCCGGCGCGCCCGGCCGTCAGCGCCGCGGCGAGGCCGGCAGGGCCGGCGCCGATCACCAGCAGGTCGCAATGCGCCCAGCATTTCTCATAGGCATCGGGATCGGCTTCGTAGGAGGCGCGGCCGAGGCCCGCCGCCTTGCGGATCACCGGCTCGTAGAGCTTTTCCCAGAGGGCTGCCGGCCACATGAAGGTCTTGTAGTAGAAACCGGCGCTGAGGAAAGGCGAGAGCAGGCCGTTGACCGCACCGACATCGAAACCGAGCGAGGGCCAGCGGTTCTGGCTCTTGGCCGTCAGCCCCTCATAAAGCTCGATCATCGTCGCGCGTGTGTTCGGTTCGGTGCGCCCGCCGCTGCCTGTCGTCACCAGCGCGTTCGGTTCGGCGGCCCCCGCCGTCAGAATGCCGCGCGGGCGGTGATATTTGAAGCTGCGGCCGACGAGCTGGATACCGTTGGCCAGCAGCGCCGAGGCGAGCGTGTCGCCCGAATGGCCTTGCAGCGCCTTGCCGTCGAAGGTGAAGCCGATTGTCCTGGCCCGGTCGATGCGGCCGCCGGAGGAAAGACGAAAGCTCGTCATGCCGGTTCTCCGCCGAGCTTGGCAAGGGCGGCATCCCTGACGCCGTGGACCTTATGGGTGACGGTATCGCGCTCGACGATCAGCCAGCGACGGCATCCGGAGGAATGGTGCCAATATTCGCTGTGCCGGCCCTTCGGATTGTCACGCAGATAGACATAGTCGTACCAGACATCTGCGCCGGCATCCGGCGCCGGCCGGACAAGGTTCGCATCGCCGCGGATCGAGAATTCCTCCTTGGGCCGGACGCCGCAATGAGGACATGAAATCAGGCTTGCCATCGTCTAAATGTCCTCAATGCAGGTTGGGCTGGGCGCCGACGCCCTTTTCGTCGATAGGGTAGCCGCGCGCGAAGCGGTCGAGCCGGAAGGCGCGCGCCGTCTGGTGCGGCGTGTTGCGGGCAATCAGATGGGCGTAACAGAAGCCGGAGGCGGGCGTGGCCTTGAAGCCGCCGTAACACCAGCCGGCGTTGAGATAGAGATTATCGATATGGGTACGGTCGATGATCGGCGAGCCGTCCATGCTCATGTCCATCACCCCGCCCCAGGAGCGCAGGTAGCGCAGGCGCGACAGCGACGGGATCATCGCGATCCCGGCTTCGGCCACATGCTCGACGGTCGCGAGATTGCCGCGCTGCGCATAGGAATTGTAGCCGTCGATATCGCCGCCGAAGACCAACCCGCCCTTGTCGGACTGGGACACATAGAAATGCCCGGCGCCGAAGGTGACGACATGGTCGATGAAAGGTTTCAGCCCTTCGGAGACGAAGGCCTGCAGCACATGGCTTTCGATCGGCAGGCGAAAGCCGGCCATATCGGCGACGACGGTGGAATTGCCGGCCGCCGCCAGCGCCAGCTTGCCGCAGCCGATGAAGCCCCTGCTGGTCTCGACACCGGTCACCTTCCCGTTTTCGGTGCGGATGCCGGTGACTTCGCACTGGGTGATGATGTCGACGCCGCGGTTGTCTGCGCCGCGGGCATAACCCCAGGCGACCGCGTCGTGGCGCACCGTGCCGCCGCGCGGCTGGTATAGACCACCCATGACGGGGAAACGGGCATTGTCGAAATCGAGGAACGGAAGCTTCTTGCGCACCGCCTGCCGGTCGAGCAGCTCGGCATCGACGCCGTGCAGCCGCATGGCGTTGCCGCGGCGCGTATAGGCGTCGCGCTGCGCGTCGGAATGGAAGAGGTTCAGTACGCCGCGCTGCGAGACCATGGCGTTGAAGTTGAAGTCCTGCTCCAGTCCTTCCCAGAGCTTCATCGACAGTTCGTAGAAGGGATTGTTGCCCGGCAACAGGTAGTTCGACCGGATGATCGTGGTGTTCCTGCCGATATTGCCGGAGCCGAGATAGCCCTTTTCGAGCACGGCGACATTGGTGATGCCGAACTCCTTGGCGAGATAATAGGCGGTGGCAAGGCCGTGACCGCCGCCGCCGACGATGACGACGTCGTAATGCGGCTTCGGCGCCGTATCGCGCCAGGCGGGCGCCCAGCCTTTGTTGCCGCGAAGGCCGTTCAAAAAAATCGAAAGAGCGGAATAGCGCATGGGTCACCCGGAAAGAACGGAAGCATGATGCCAGAAAGAAGCGGGCAGACTTGCACAATAGGGACATGAATCGCTAAGAAAGGGACATGTCCTCACTTGATAGCAGAAATGTTCAGACGATCGGCTTCATCCTGGTTCCTGGATTTGCGCTGATGTCCTATGCCTCGGCAACGGAGCCGTTGCGGGCGGCAAATTTGCTGGCGGGCCGCGAGATCTATCGGCTACAGATCTTCTCGCCGGATGGCGCATCGGCACTCTCTTCCTCCGGCATCAGCGTACCCGCCGAACCTCTGCCCGTCAGAGGCTCGGGGCTCGGAACGGCCTTCGTCTGCGCCGGCGGTTCGCCGCGCGACTGGCGATATCCCGGCGTGCTTGCCTGTTTGCGGCAGCTGTCGCGCGAAGGTGTGAGGATCGGCGGCATCTCGGGCGGTCCCTATCTGATGGCCGCCGCCGGACTGCTCGGCGGCCGCGACTTCACCATCCATTGGGAGCATGCGGCAGCCCTTCTCGAAGCCTTTCCGGATCTCACGCCGCGCCAGGCACGCTTCGTGATCGACGGCAACAGGATTACCTGCGGCGGCGGCATCGCTCCACTTGACATGATGCATGTGCTGATCGCCGAGCGCATGGGGCCGGATTTCGCCCGTCGCGTCAGCGACTGGTATCTTCACACGGAGGTCAACGAGCCGGCAGCACCACAGCGTGCGTCGCTTGCCGAGCGCTACGGTGTCCACCACCCCGGCTTGCTCAGCGTTCTCGAACGAATGGAGGAGACGATCGAGATGCCGCTCGAGCGTGCCGCCATGGCGCGGATCGCCGGCGTCACCACCCGCCATCTCGACCGGCTGTTTGCGGCCCACCTCGGCACCAGCTTCCTCGATCAATACCACAGGATCAGGCTGCAGCATGCCCATCGCCTGCTGAAGCAGAGCCCGCTTTCCGTCTCGGAGATCGCGGTTGCCACCGGCTTTTCCAGCCTCAGCCATTTTTCCCGGATGTTCCGTAGCGCCTACGGCGTCACTCCGCGTGAGGCGCGGCGGGAATAGTTTTCTTCACGGTTGAGGAAATTTCACTATGACGATAGGATTGCATCCGAACAAAAGCGCAGGCGGCAGGGGAAAATCCATGAAATCCAAGCGAGAAGCGGCGGAGCAGCCGGAACAGCCGCATGGCGGCCGTGCTGCCTTTTCCCAGGACCCGCACGCCGTTCGGGAACCGAAGGAAAACAACCTCGAAATGGCAATCGGCCATGAGGTGCGCGCCTACCGCAAGAAACTCGGCATCACCGTCACCGATCTCGCGGCCGCGACCGGCATTTCGCTCGGCATGCTGTCGAAGATCGAGAACGGCAATATCTCGCCGTCGCTGACGACGCTGCAATCGTTGTCGCGGGCGCTCGGCGTGCCGCTGACCGCCTTCTTCCGCCGCTTCGAGGAGCCGCGCAATGCCGTCTTCGTCAAGGCGGGGCAGGGCGTCGAACTCGAACGGCGCGGCACCCGCGCCGGCCACCAATATAATCTGCTCGGCCATATCGACAACAATACCAGCGGGGTCATCGTCGAGCCCTATCTGATCACGCTGACGGCCGATTCCGACATCTTCCCGACCTTCCAGCACGAGGGCATGGAGTTTCTCTATATGCTCGAAGGCGAGGTGGTCTACCGCCACGGCGACCAGCTTTTCCAGATGCAGCCGGGCGACAGCCTGTTCTTCGACGCCGATGCGCCGCATGGGCCGGAACAGTTGGTGAAACTGCCGAGCAAATACCTGTCGATCATCAGTTATCCCCAGCAGAGCTCGCGGAGCTGAATTGCCTTAGAGGAAAACTTTATTCTTCCCAGTTGATGTCCCGATAGAGACCTGCTACTCCTTTCTCAACATGAACGGAGGCACGCGCCATGTGCGGCATTGTAGGACTGTTCCTCAAGGACAAGAGCCTTGAACCCCAGCTCGGGAATCTGCTCTCGGATATGCTGATCACCATGACCGATCGCGGCCCGGACTCGGCCGGAATCGCGATCTATGGCGGCTCCGCAGCGGGCAAGGCAAAGATCACCGTCCAGTCCAGCAATCCAGGGGCGGACTTCGAAGGCCTCGCCGGCGACCTGGAGAAAGCCGGCATCAAGGCCCATGTGTGGATCAAAAGCACGCATGCGGTCATCGAGCTCGATGCTTCCAAGCTTGCAGAGGTGCGCGAGGCGCTCGAACGGATCCGCCCGGCAGTCCGCCTCATGGGCTCGGGCGAAAGCGTCGAGATCTATAAGGAAATCGGCCTTCCCAAGGACGTCGTGGCGCGCTTCGGCGTCCGCGCGATGAGCGGAACCCACGGCATCGGCCATACCCGCATGGCGACCGAATCCGCCGTCACCACGCTCGGCGCCCACCCGTTCTCGACCGGCGCCGACCAGTGCCTGGTGCACAACGGTTCGCTGTCCAACCACAACAATCTGCGCCGCGAACTGGTGCGCGAAGGCATGACCTTCGAGACGCAGAACGATTCCGAAGTCGCCGCCGCCTATCTGACGGCCGAAATGGCCAAGGGCAAGGATCTCGGCCAGGCGCTGACCGGCGCGCTTGACGATCTCGATGGCTTCTTCACCTTCGTCGTCGGCACCAAGTCCGGCTTCGGCGTGGTGCGCGACCCCATCGCCTGCAAGCCCGCCGTCATGGCCGAGACCGACCAGTACGTCGCCTTCGGTTCGGAATACCGCGCGCTGGTCAATCTTCCCGGCATCGAGAATGCCCGTGTCTGGGAGCCGGAGCCGGCAACTGTCTACTTCTGGGATCACGACAAGGCCGCCTGAGGGGCGCCTGAAAGCCAAGAGGCGGCGCAGACCGCCTCCCGGACAAACGAGGCTTCCAACGAGGAATCAATGCCCACATTCGATCTTTCCAGCACCCCTCTTCGCGAACTGAACAGCGCGCTGCACGCTCTTTCCAAAGGCGCCAACGACACTGAGTTCGAGGTCATCAACCCGCGCGGCAGCCATGCCGTCGCCGTCGGCATCGACAGCCCAGTGACGGTCGCTGTCAGGGGATCGGTCGGCTATTACTGCGCCGGCATGAATGACGGCGGCAAGGTGACGGTTCATGGCTCGGCCGGTCCGGGTGTTGCCGAAAACATGATGTCCGGCACCGTCGTCATCGAGGGCGACGCCAGCCAATATGCTGGCGCGACCGGCCGGGGTGGCCTGCTGGTCATCAAGGGCAATGCCGCGTCGCGCTGCGGCATTTCGATGAAGGGCATCGACATCGTCGTTCATGGCAGCATCGGCCACATGTCGGCCTTCATGGGCCAGTCCGGCCATCTCGTCGTGCTAGGCGACGCCGGCGATGCGCTCGGTGATTCGCTCTACGAAGCCAAGCTGTTCGTCCGCGGCGAGGTCAAGAGCCTCGGCTCCGACTGTATCGAGAAAGAGATGCGGCCGGAGCATCTGGAGAAGCTTGCCGAACTCCTCGACAAGGCGGGGGTGACGGACGTCAGACCCGAAGAGTTCAAGCGCTACGGATCGGCCCGCAAGCTCTACAATTTCAACATCGACAACGCCGACGCATACTGAGGCGAGGGACACTCATGAGCTATCACAACCCCTATACCCCGCCACGCAAGTCCGCGACTTTCGACGACTACACACTTGCCGAAATCCGCCGCGCGGCGGCGACCGGCATCTATGACATCCGCGGCGCCGGCACCAAGCGCAAGGTTCCGCATTTCGACGACCTGCTGTTTCTCGGCGCCTCAATCTCGCGCTACCCGCTCGAGGGTTACCGCGAGAAGTGCGACACGACTGTGGTGCTCGGCTCGCGTTTCGCCAAGAACCCGATCACGCTGAAGACGCCGATCACCATCGCCGGCATGAGCTTCGGTGCGCTGTCCGGCAACGCCAAGGAGGCGCTCGGTCGGGGTGCGACGATCGCGGGCACGTCGACCACGACGGGCGACGGCGGCATGACCGATGAAGAGCGCGGCCATTCGCAGACGCTGGTCTACCAATATCTGCCCTCGCGCTACGGTATGAACCCGAAGGACCTGCGCCGTGCCGACGCGATCGAAGTCGTGGTCGGCCAGGGCGCCAAACCCGGCGGCGGCGGCATGCTGCTCGGCCAGAAGATCTCCGACCGCGTCGCCAATATGCGCAACCTGCCGAAGGGCATCGATCAGCGCTCGGCCTGCCGCCATCCGGACTGGACCGGCCCCGATGATCTGGAAATCAAGATCATGGAGCTGCGTGAGATCACCGATTGGGAAAAGCCGATCTACGTCAAGGTCGGCGGCGCGCGTCCCTATTACGACACCGCTCTTGCCGTGAAGGCCGGCGCCGATGTCGTCGTGCTCGACGGCATGCAGGGCGGCACGGCGGCGACGCAGGACGTCTTCATCGAGAATGTCGGCATGCCGACGCTCGCCTGCATTCGCCCGGCCGTGCAGGCGCTGCAGGATCTCGGCATGCACCGAAAGGTGCAGCTCATCATATCAGGCGGCATCCGCTCGGGCGCCGACGTGGCGAAGGCGCTGGCGCTCGGCGCCGATGCGGTCGCGATCGGCACGGCGGCGCTCGTCGCCATCGGCGACAATGATCCGCGCTGGGAAGAGGAATATCAGAAGCTCGGCACCACGGCCGGAGCCTATGACGATTGGCACGAAGGCAAGGATCCGGCCGGCATCACCACCCAGGACCCGGAGCTCGCAAAACGCCTGGACCCGGTTGCGGCCGGCCGCCGTCTCGCCAACTACCTCAAGGTCATGACGCTCGAGGCCCAGACGATCGCGCGCGCCTGCGGCAAGAACCACCTGCACAATCTCGAGCCGGAAGACCTCGTCGCGCTGACGATCGAGGCATCGGCCATGGCGCAGGTGCCGCTCGCCGGCACCAACTGGATTCCCGGCAAGGGAGGCTTCTGATTTCTACCGGCCGGGCCAAAGTCCCGGCCGTCTCATCTCCATAACCAAAGTGTCTCGAAGAAATCCAAAGGGGAACGAGAATGACACTGGACCTTGCTGCTTTTGCGAGAGACAAAGGCATCAAATATTTCATGATCAGCTACACCGACCTGTTCGGCGGCCAACGCGCCAAGCTGGTCCCGGCGGAAGCCATTGCCGACATGCAGAAGGATGGCGCCGGTTTCGCGGGCTTTGCGACCTGGCTCGATCTGACGCCGGCCCATCCGGACCTGTTTGCGGTTCCCGATGCCTCCTCCGTCATCCAATTGCCCTGGAAGAGAGACGTCGCATGGGTCGCCGCCGACTGCGTCATGGACGATCAGCCTGTCGAACAGGCGCCGCGTGTCGTGCTGAAAAGACTGGTGGCTGAAGCTGCGAAGGAGGGGCTCCGGGTAAAGACCGGCGTGGAGCCCGAATTCTTTCTCATCTCTGCTGATGGTTCGGTGATTTCAGACGAGTTCGATACCGCCGAGAAGCCTTGCTACGACCAGCAGGCCGTGATGCGTCGGTACGATGTCATCGCCGAGATCTGCGACTATATGCTGGAACTCGGCTGGAAGCCCTATCAGAACGACCACGAGGATGCGAACGGCCAGTTCGAGATGAACTGGGAATATGACGATGTCCTGAAGACGGCGGACAAGCACTCCTTCTTCAAGTTCATGGTCAAGTCGGTCGCCGAAAAACACGGTCTTCGCGCCACCTTCATGCCGAAGCCCTTCAAGGGCCTGACCGGAAACGGCTGCCATGCCCACATCTCGGTCTGGGACATCGACGGCAGGGTCAACGCCTTCGCCGACAAGGAAATGGCCTTCGGCCTCTCCGCGCAGGGGAAAACCTTCCTCGGCGGCATCATGAAGCACGCTTCGGCGCTTGCTGCCATCACCAATCCGACGGTCAATTCCTACAAGCGCATCAATGCGCCGCGCACGACCTCAGGCGCGACATGGTCGCCGAACACCGTGACGTGGACGGGCAACAACCGCACTCACATGGTGCGCGTGCCGGGGCCTGGGCGCTTCGAGCTGCGCCTGCCGGACGGTGCGGTCAATCCATATCTCTTACAGGCGATCATCATCGCGGCCGGCCTCGACGGCATCCGCAGCCAGGCAGACCCCGGCCAGCACTATGATATCGATATGTATGCCGAGGGACACCTGGTGAAGGACGCGCCGCGCCTGCCGCTCAACCTGCTCGATGCGCTGCGCGCCTTTGATGCCGACGAAGGCCTGAAGGCGGCAATCGGGGCTGAGTTTTCCTCCGCCTATCTCAAGCTCAAGCACCGGGAATGGAATGCCTACTGCTCGCATTTCACCCAGTGGGAACGCGACAGCACGCTCGATATCTGAGCAGCCGGACCGACGTCTTCGCCATGCCGGGTTGGACAGCTCGGCATGACCGGACTCTCTATACCTGAAAGGGTGAAGGAAGAGACAGCATGAAGAGCTTCGTACTCACCGTATCCTGCAAATCGACGCGCGGCATCGTTGCGGCGATTTCCAGCTATCTGGCCGAGAAGGGCTGCAACATCATCGACTCCAGCCAGTTCGACGATCTCGATACCGGCAAGTTTTTCATGCGTGTCAGCTTCATTTCGGAAGAAGGCCTGTCGGGCTCCGCCATCAGCGCCGATTTTGCCGCCGTCGCGGCGCCCTTCGAGATGGATTACGACTTCCACGACAGCGAGAGCCGCATGAAGGTGCTGCTGATGGTGTCGCGTTTCGGCCATTGTCTCAACGACCTGCTCTACCGCTGGAAGATCGGGGCGCTGCCGATCGACATCGTCGGCGTCGTCTCCAACCATTTCGATTACCAGAAGGTCGTCGTCAACCACGACATCCCCTTCCACCACATCAAGG